>SVNO01000105.1 GCA_015066845.1 Ruminococcus sp.
TGGGTGCCTGAGCCTGAGTCAGGATGCTGCTTGAGGGCGACGGTATGCCGCAATAGGATTTAACTGCGGCTGTGGGGGCAGTTACAGGGGTGCTAACCCCAGAAAAAAGACTTTTTTGACAAGCTGACGGCTCCTGCCAACGCAGAAGCCGTCATTTTTGCAATTCCACAGGTGTTCCTTGTGCGGTATTGCCTTTTATTTCTTGGAACGCTGCTTTGCACGCAGGGAATTATCCAGTACGCGCTTGCGGATACGCAGGGATTCCGGCGTTACCTCCAGCAATTCATCATCTGCGAGGAATTCCAGACAATCCTCCAGACTCATCACTCTCGGCGGCACAAGACGCAGTGCGTCATCACTGCCGCTTGCACGGGTGTTCGTCAGGTGCTTTCTCTTGCAGACATTCACGACCATATCATCCGCCTTGGGAGATACGCCAATAACCATGCCCTCATACACCGGTACACCTGCACCGATGAACAATGTGCCGCGCTCCTGTGCATTGTACAGACCATAGGTCACTGCCTCGCCCGATTCATGGCAAATCAGAGAACCGGAGCTTCTGCGCGGAATATCACCCTTGTACGGGATATAGCTGTCAAATACGCTGCTCATGATGCCCTCGCCGCGTGTATTTGTGAGGAATTCACCCTTGTAGCCGAACAGACCTCTGGACGGTACAAGGAATTCCAGACGCATACGGCTGCCCTGCGGATGCATCGTCTGCAATTCGCCCTTTCTTGTGCCCATTTTCTCCATGACCGTACCAACGCATTCCTCCGGTACGTCCACAACCAGACGTTCCTGCGGTTCGTACAGCTTGCCATCAATCTCCTTGTACAGTACTCTGGGCGTGGAAACTGCCAGTTCATAGCCCTCGCGGCGCATATTTTCAACAAGAATGGACAGGTGCATTTCACCGCGTCCTGCAACGCTGAATGCATCCGTGTTGTCCGTTTCCGTCACGCGCAGGGATACGTCCTTGAGCAGTTCCTTGAACAGTCGCTCACGCAGCTGACGGGATGTCACATACTTGCCCTCCTGTCCTGCAAAGGGACTGTCATTGACGGAGAATGTCATTTCCATGGTCGGCTCGCTGATATGGGTGAACGGCAGCGGTTCGGGATGATCGTAGGCACAAATCGTGTCGCCGATGGTAATATCCGCAATACCGCTAATGCAGACAATATCGCCGACAGTGGAAGTTTCCACGTTCACCTGTCCGAGTCCCTGCATCTGTGCAAGCGTCACAATACGCGCAGGCACGGGCTTTTTGTCGGTGTTGGCATTGCAGACCATGACTGGCTGGTTGACCTGAATGCTGCCGCGCTGGATTCTGCCCACGGCAATTCTGCCCACATATTCGTTGTAATCAATGGAAGAAACGAGCATTTGCAGCGGCTCATCCGGTTCACCCTGCGGCGGCTCGATGTAGTTGACGATGGTTTCAAACAGGGGCAGGAGGTTTTCTCCCTCCTCATACTGGCTCAGGGATGCCGTGCCGGCTCTGCCGGAGCAGAACAGAATCGGACTTTCGAGCTGTTCTTCGTCCGCGTCAAGGTCGAGCAGGAGTTCAAGGACTTCATCCCCGATTTCATCCAGACGTGCGTCCGGACGGTCAATTTTATTCACAACGATGATGATTTTATGCCCCATTTCCAGTGCCTTGGACAGTACGAAACGTGTCTGCGGCATTGGCCCTTCTGCGGCATCCACCAACAGCAGAACGCCGTCCACCATGCTCAGAACGCGCTCTACCTCGCCGCCGAAGTCGGCATGTCCGGGGGTGTCGATGATGTTGATTTTGATGTCCTTGTACTGCACAGCAGTATTCTTTGCAAGGATGGTGATACCACGCTCACGCTCGATATCGTTCGAGTCCATCACGCGGTCAGCGACATTCTGGTTTTCACGGAATACACCGCCCTGCTTGAGCATTTCGTCAACAAGCGTGGTCTTGCCATGGTCAACGTGGGCGATAATGGCTACATTTCTCAGGTTTTCTCTAATCATATACTTTCATTCCTCTGTTTCAGTTCGGTTTCTTCTTTTGCACCTTACAGTATACCATATTCTTTCAGAAAATGCAAGGATTCTGCGGAAATATGGCAATTTTTACGAAACAAAAAGGACAGTGCAGTACTGCATTGTCCTTTTTTTACGATGACTTGTGGGAATTGGATGCGCCTTACGCCTCCATATCAAAAATCGCATGGTAGAATTCCGCATAATCCGTGCGCTTTTCCGCTGTGAAATTGATGGCGGAGGACGGGTGCAGGTTCATTTTGCCCGTCAGCAGGTACTGGATATCATAGCCCCATGCAAGCCCCTGCTCACGAAGCTTGAGGATGTGGTTCTCGTAGAATTTCAGTGTCGGCGTGATATTGTAGCGCGGATTCTTCAGGAATCCCAGCAGCAGTTCCATTGCACAGTTGCCTGCACCTCTGCCCATGCTGCCGATGGTCGCGTCAAGGTAGCTTGCACCCATGGAACATGCTTCAATCGTGTTGGCAAAGGCAAGCTGCTGGTTGTTGTGTGCATGAATACCGACTGATTTTCCGCTTTTTTCAGCATATTCCAGATACAGCTTGGTCAGACGCTGCACCTGCTCAGGGAACAGAGAACCGTAGCTGTCCACCAGATAAATGACATCCACATTGGACGCTGTGAGCATTTCCAGAGCCAGTTCGATATCCGCGGTATTTGCCTTGGACACTGCCATGATATTGCAGCTGGTTTCATAGCCCAGAGAATGGCAGTATTCGATCATTTCAATTGCCGCCGGCATGGTATGGATGTAGGTGGCAATGCGCACCATGTCGATGACGCTTTCTTCCTTGGGAAGCAGGTCGCGTTCGAGATTGCATCTGCCCACGTCTGCCATGACTGCAAGCTTCATATCGGTTTCGTTATTGCCCACGATCCGGCGCAGGGAAGCTTCCTTGCAGAATTTCCAGTCGCCGTAATCCTCCTCCTTGAAAATATCCGTGGAAGCGAGATAACCAAATTCCATATAATCCACGCCGGCACGGAGATTGGTCAGATACAGTGCCTTGATAAATTCATCGGTGAACCGGAAGTTATTGACAAGCCCACCATCACGGATGGTTGCGTCAAACACCTTGATGTCCGGTCTGTATGTCATTAAGTTACCCTTACGTTCCATGAAATATTCCTTCTTTCAATGATATCAGTTTAGTGCTTTTAAGCTTTTAAGCATTAAAGCCTCTTGCGTATTTCTATTGTAGCACGTTCCGAAGAAAAAAGCAAGTGCAGACGGGGGATTTTTTGAAAATCAGCGGAATGCACAATGGAGTGGTGGGGTTTTTATTAAAAATGTAGGGATTTTAACAAAAAACGAGGGCGTTCTCGGATAAAGAAGGACTGCCCTGCGGCAGTCCTTCTGCTTGTCAAAAAAGTCTTTTTTCTGGGGTTAGCACCCCTGTAACTGCCCCCACCCCAACCCCTCCCCCAACGGGGGAGGGGCTATATTTCGGGGACTTC
>SVNO01000043.1 GCA_015066845.1 Ruminococcus sp.
CAACTTAAGCGGGGGTAAGGGGCGGCAGCCCCAAAAAACCGCCGCAGGCGGAAGCGGGGATCGGGGGCGCAGCCCCCGATTTAATCCCCCCTCCCTCTGGGAGGGGGGCAGGGGGGGTGGGCGATTTTTGCACAACTTTCCTAAAGTTGACGACATTGGCTGCATTGCAAGCGTGAGCAAGGAATGGTTCACGTTCGGGGATGCGTACAAAACTGCCGTTGCAGACGGGGGAACGCCGGAAATTGTACTGGCGGTCGCGCTCGTCATTGACGAATGTCTGGAGCACTAATTTATTACGAAAACTGGAGGAAAACTATGATTTATCTGGTGGAGGATGACAACAGCATACGGGAGCTTGTGGTATATACGCTGGGCAGTGCCGGAATGCAGGCAGAGGGCTTTGGATTGCCCTCGCAATTCTGGGCTGCAATGGAACGGAAGCTGCCGAAGCTGATTTTGCTTGATATTATGCTGCCGGAGGAGGACGGCTTGTCCATTCTGCGGACGCTCCGGCAAAACTACAGAACGCAGGACATTCCGGTGATGATGCTCACGGCAAAGGGGAGCGAATATGACAAGGTGATCGGACTGGACAGCGGCGCGGATGATTATCTCCCCAAGCCTTTTGGAATGATGGAACTGCTCGCGCGCGTCAAGGCATTGCTGCGCCGAACAAAAACCGAGGAGTGCCAGTCGCCGGATTACCATGTGGGCTGTCTGTATGTCTGTCCGGACAAGCATATTGTACGCGTGGACGGGGAAAATATCACGCTTACACGCAAGGAATTTGAGATGCTCTGCCTGCTGCTGCGCAATCGGGATATTGTCCTCTCGCGCGACCAGTTCCTCAATCAGGTCTGGGGCTATAGCTTTGACGGTGAAAACCGTACGGTGGATGTACATATCCGGACGCTGCGCCAGAAGCTTGGCAATGCCGGTGGATATATCAAGACCATCCGCGGCATCGGCTACAAAATCGGGGAGCATAGCGATGAAGAATAGACTGTTCCGGCAGATTTTCGTTGCCTGTATGCTGGTGTTCGCGCTGAGCTTCGGCGTGATGACGGCAGTGGTGGTGAATTTTTATGAAAGCAAGAACCGGCAGGAATTGTCGGAAAGAATGATGTACCTTGCCACGATCCTGGATGTGGAGGGCTGGGAATTCCTCACGCAGATGGAGCATTCTGCCAATACGCGCGTGACGCTGATTGCACCGGACGGAACGGTGCGCTATGACAGTCAGCGGAATGCGCAGGTACTGGGGAATCATGCACAGCGCGAGGAAGTCCGCGAAGCTCTCGAAGAAGGCTGCGGCGAGAGTATCCGTTATTCGGAAACGCTTAGAAAACATACGGCGAATTATACGGTGCTGCTAAAAAGCGGCGATGTTCTGCGGCTTTCTGCAAGGCGCAACACTGTGCCGGAGCTTCTGGTGACGATGCTAAACCCGATGATGGCAGTCATCTGCATGGCAGTGCTGCTGTCGCTCCTGCTTGCGTCATGGTACACGAAAAAGCTGCTCGAACCGATTATCCGGATGGATGTGGAGCAGCCGGACGACCGTGATGTTTACGAAGAAATGAAGCCATTCGTCCGGCGTATTGCCGCGCAGAATCAGCAGATTTACAAGCAGATGGAGGCTTTGCGTGAGGAGCACCGGCGGCAGGATGAGATGCGGCGCGAATTTACGGCGAATGTATCGCATGAGCTGAAAACCCCATTGACTTCCATTTCCGGCTTTGCGGAAATTATCCGTGACGGTTTTGTGCAGCAGCAGGATATTCCGCATTTTGCAGGGAATATTTATAAGGAGGCGCAGCGGTTGATTGCACTGGTCAACGACATTCTCAAGCTCTCGCGGCTGGAGGAAGGCGTGAATGTGCATGACGAGATGGTGCAGGTGGACATGGACGCAGTGTGCCGCGAGGTGGTAGAGCGACTGGGCATGACGGCAGAAAAGCGCGGAATTTCGCTGAAATGCGAGGGCGAGCCGGCAATGGTACTGGGTGTGCGCAATATGCTTGAGGAAATCGTGTACAATGTCTGTGACAATGCCATCAAGTACAATCGGGAGGGCGGAATTGTCCACATCTGTACAAAGATTGTGGAAAATGAGGTCTGCGTGACGGTGCAGGATACGGGCATCGGCATACCGGCGGACGAAATCGACCGGATTTTCGAGCGATTCTACCGCGTGAACAAGAGCCATTCCAAGGAAGTGGGCGGCACGGGGCTTGGGCTTTCGATCGTCAAGCACGGCATGGCATACCATCACGCGCGTGTGACGCTGGACTCTCAGGTGGATGTGGGAACGCAGGTCGGGCTGTGGTTTCCGCATACTGCGCCAGACGGTTCTTTGTGCGCTGTCCCACTTGACAATTCCTGAAAAATTGTATATAATAAGAGTGGCAGGACTGTGCAGGGCGCAGGCTGTCGGAATAGTACAAAGGCGTAGCAGTCAGAGTAGCATTTGCAGGAGCTTTGCAGAGAGTGTCGGGTTGGTGTGACGGCATGGGCGGCGGATGTGAAGTGCGGCTGTCAGCTCCGGTGGGGAATGTCAGTATCCATCGGCGTATTGTCCGCGTTAAGGATACCGTGAGTTTCGAGTGGAACAGCGTTTTTTACGTCTCTCTTGCGTTTTTCGCAAGAGGGATTTTTTTATCAGGAGGTGTTTCTATGTTCCGGCAATTGAGAGAGGACATTGCACTGGTCAAGGAGCGTGATCCGGCGGCGAGGAGCAGCATTGAAATTCTGCTGACCTATTCCGGCTTACACGCGATCCACCATTATCGGGCAGCGCATTGGTTTTACAAGCACAGGATGTTCATGATTGCGCGGATGATTTCGCAGACATCCCGCTTTTTCACAGGCATTGAGATTCACCCCGGCGCGACCATCGGAAAGGGCTTTTTCATTGACCACGGCATGGGTGTCGTGATTGGTGAAACGGCAGTCATCGGGGATAACTGCCTGATTTATCAGGGCGTAACGCTTGGCGGTACGGGTAAGGACAAGGGAAAACGTCACCCCACCCTCGGCAACAATGTGATGGTAGGCTCCGGCGCGAAGGTGTTAGGGCCGTTCACAGTCGGGGATAATGTCAAGATTGCGGCAAATGCGGTGGTACTTGAAGCCATTCCGGACAATTGCACAGCGGTGGGCGTACCGGCAAGAATCATCCGCCGTGACGGAAAACGCGTGGAAGAACCGGTAGTCAAGAATCTCGACCAGGTGCATATTCCCGACCCTGTTTCCATGGAAATCTGCGCATTGCGCGCAAAACTGGAACGACTGGAAAAGGATTTGGAATCAAAAAACGGGAGAAATCCCATATCATTTTAACATGGAGGTATTGTGATGCAGATTTTTAACACCATGACAAACAAAAAAGAGGAATTCAAGACGATTGAACCGAACAAGGTTCGCATGTATGTCTGCGGCCCGACCGTTTACAACTTCATTCATGTCGGCAATTCGCGCCCGATCTGCGTGTTTGACGTGTTCCGCCGCTTTTTGCAGTACCGCGGCTATGAAGTGACATTTGTGCAGAATTACACCGATGTCAACGACAAAATCATCAAGCAGGGCGCAAAGGAGGGCATTTCCCCCGAAGCCTGCGCGGAAAAGTATATCGCGGAATACCGGACGGATGCAAAGGGACTGAATGTCCTGCCGGCAACCATTCACCCTAAGGTTTCCCTGTATATGGACAAAATTATCGCCTTTATCCAGAAGCTCGTGGACAATGGCTATGCTTACGAGGCACAGGGGGATGTGTACTACAGAACCAGAAAATTTGATGGCTACGGCAAGCTTTCCGGTCAGTCCATTGACGACCTCAATGCCGGTGCGCGTGTGGAAATCAACGACATCAAGGAGGACCCGCTGGACTTTGCACTCTGGAAATCCTGCGGTACGGATGAGCAGCACTGGGATTCTCCGTGGGGACCGGGCAGACCGGGCTGGCATATCGAATGCTCTGCAATGGCAAAGGATTGCCTTGGCGATACCATCGACCTGCATTGCGGCGGTCATGACCTGATTTTCCCCCACCATGAAAATGAGATCGCACAGTCGGAAGCTGCAAACGGTGCAGTATTTTCCAATTACTGGATGCACAATGGACATATTACCGTGGATAACAAGAAAATGTCCAAGTCCGCCGGTAATTTCTTCCTGACGCGTGATGTGGCTGCAAAGTATGGCTATGAAGTCATCCGCTATCTCATGATTCAGGCGCAGTACCGTGCTCCCATGAACTACAGCGTGGAACTGCTTGACGCTTGCAAGGCTTCCCTGGACAGACTCTATGAATGCCGCGATACCGTAAAACGTGCAGCGGAACAGGCAAAAAGCGGCGAAATTACCGCAGAAGCACGGGCAGCCTTTGACAAGCACAGGGACGCTTTCATTGCTGCACTGGAGGACGACCTGAACACAGCGGATGCCATTACCGCAGTCTTTGAGCTGGTGCGTGAGCTGAATATTATGGCAGCGGATGCGAATACCGCCAAGGAGCAGCTGCTGGAGGGTGCAAAGGTATTCGAGGAGCTGATCGATGTGCTCGGTCTGCTGTATGAGCGCAAGGAGGAGGCAATTCCGCAGGAAGTACTCGACCTTGTAGAGCAGAGAGCTGCGGCAAGAAAGGCAAAGGATTTTGCCGAGGCTGACCGCATCCGTGATGAAATTGCAGCACTGGGCTATTCCGTGCGTGAAACCCGTCAGGGTGTGGAAATCAGAAAGGTGTAAGGGATGATGAGGACGACCAGCAAAAGCAAAACCCTCTCCCGACTCGGCGTGTTCCTGCTGCTGACTTCCGTAATCAGCTTTATTGTGTTCTATGTGATCGTTATGGTGTCCAGCCGCAGTCAGACCTATGTGGATGTGTCCACTATGAAGCTTGTGCAGATGCAGGAGATCGAGGAGGGCGCACCGATTGCTGTTGTGGATACCACCTACGGCGAATTTCGTGCGGTTCTCTATCCACAATATGCACCGGCAACTGTGGAAAACTTCATCATGCTGGCAAATGCCGGCTACTATGACAACACCCTTGTATTTGAACAGAAACAGGGCGTTTATGCAGCGGCAGGTGCGCCGAATACGGATGGTTCACTGGACAATCAGACGGTGACAAATGAGTATATTCCCATTGAACCGCATCAGAATCTCTGGCCGCTGCGCGGTGCGCTCTGTGCGATGAATACCAACGAGGAAGGCGGCTTTTTTGACAGGCTGTTCGGCAATACCAAGACCTACAGCGGCAGCCGGTTTTTGCTGCTCGGCTCGGTGGATTTTACCGATGAGGCATTTGTCACAGAGTTCCGCGAAGTGACCGGCAGCGAGGAGCTGGCGAACGCATTCGTGGAGCGCGGCGGCGTTCCGAATTTTGCACAGCAGATGACAGTCTTTGCCCAGACCTATGAGGGCATGGAAGTCGTTGACGCGATCTGCAATGCGGCAGTGCTGGAAGCTCCCAATGCGGCAGGCTATACACCGCCTGTGGAGGAGTGCAGAATCCTTTCAGTGAAAATTGCCGAATATGCACCGGAACAATAACCCAGTCTGCCTAAAATCAAACGTGGAGCGAAAGCTCCGCAAAAGGGGCTCATCCTTGGGGTGCTGACCTCTGAAAAAGTCTTTTCTGCAAGCTGAACCAACTTCGGGCTGTCATTCCTGTGACAGCCCGATTTTTCCCTTTTTTCGGGGAAAAATCAAGAACACTTGTTCTTTTTTCGGTAAAATTCACAATCTTTTCATATGCCGGTCGGACAACATCATCAAAAATTCTGAATACGCGCGAAAAATTGGGATTTTGACTTTACAAAATCCGGAATATGTTGTATAATAAATAAGATGGCTTCGTCATGTGTTACGGACGGATTATGCCCATTTGACCATGGCAGAATGCTCCCTGCTGCTTGGGGAGAATATGCGAAAAGAGGAATTTTTATGAGAAATAAAATTGCAGCAGTACTCGTCAGTGCAGCAATGCTGACCGCATTGACAGGCTGTCAGAAAGAAATTGCAGTGGAGGAACTGCCCGTTCTCAATTACACCGCACCGGAACAGGGTGAGGAAATTGTGGTAATCCATGTCAAGGACAGGGGCGACATCAAAATCAAGCTGTTTCCGGAGCTTCTGCCGGAGGCTTGCGAAAATTTCCTGACACATGCAAAGAACGGTTATTATGACGAGTTGATTTTCCATCGCGTGATTGAAGGCTTCATGATTCAGGGCGGCGACCCCAAGGGCGATGGCACGGGCGGCGAGAGCTGCTGGGGCGGCAAGTTCAATGGCGGTGTGACAGAACAGCTCATTCATGTTCCGGGTGCGCTTGCTTATGCAAACAGTGCAGGCCCTGCAACGGATGGCAGCCAGTTCTACATTGTAACGGGTGATTCGACGGATGCGGAAACGCTGAAGTTCTACGAGGAAGAATACGACAAGAATCCGCAGATCGCCTATGACATCAACTTCACCAAGGAAGCGGAGGAGCTGTACATCCAGCACGGCGGTGCACCGCATCTGGACGGCGGCTATACTGTATTCGGACAGGTGATTGAAGGTCTGGACATCGTGTTTGAGATTTCGCAGGTGGCAACAACGGCAAACAACAAGCCCAAGGAAGCTGTTTACATGGAAAGCGTCACAGTGGAGCAGTATGACGGCAGTGCAGTCCGTTGGTATAAGAGTGATTACGGAATTGAATAAAACGCAGCAGATAGAGAAAGCTGTATGTTGAAGCCCGATGTGTGTACGGGCTGCCATAAGGAGAGAAGAACGTGGATAAATTTGTAATACAGGGCGGCAATCGCCTTGCAGGAGAAATTCAGGTCAGCGGTGCAAAGAATGCGGCAGTCGGATTGATTCCGGCGATCCTCCTTTGTGATGAGGAATGCATCATCGAAAATGTGCCGGATATCAGTGATGTTTCCATCTGTCTGCGCATTTTGTACGAGCTGGGGGCACAGGTGGAAATGCGTTCCCCCGACACCTACCGCATTGATTGCCGGAGCGTCCGGAGCTTTAATGTTCCCTATGAAAGCGCAAAGCAGATGCGCGCGTCCTATTATTTTCTGGGTGCGCTGCTGGGCAGAACGGGCAGGGCGAGAGTATCCATGCCGGGTGGCTGTCCTCTGGGTGACAGACCGATCGACCAGCATTTGAAAGCATTTTCTGCATTGGGTGCACAGTCGCGCAACGACCACGGCATGATCGACCTGCGTACGGATAAGCTTGTAGGCGGACAGATCTATTTTGATGTGGTAACAGTCGGTGCAACGATGAATGCAATGCTTGCTGCTGTCAAGGCAGAGGGACTGACCGTTATTGAGAATGCTGCAAAAGAGCCGCATATTGTAGATTTAGCCAATTTCCTGAACTCCATGGGTGCAGATATTCGCGGTGCCGGTACGGATGTGATCAAGATCCGCGGCGTGGAATACCTGCATGGCACGACCTATTCCGTCATTCCCGACCAGATTGAAGCCGGTACTTTCATGGTAGCAGCGGCAGCAACGGGCGGCGATGTACTGGTAAAGGGCGTTATCCCGAAGCATCTTGAACCGATTACAAATAAAATGAAGAAAATCGGCGTAAATATCGAAGAATTTGACGATGCAGTCCGCGTTTGGGTGGATGGCCCTCTGGTCAAGACGAGCATCAAGACACAGCCGCATCCGGGATTCCCGACGGATATGCAGCCGCAGATGGCAACACTCCTGACGCTTGCGGAAGGTACAAGCGTGGTGACGGAGGGTGTCTGGGAACAGCGGTTCCGTTATGTGGAGGAGCTGCGCCGTATGGGTGCGGATATTGCAGTCAATGACAAGGTGGCAATTATCACGGGCACGGGCAAGCTCATGGGTGCGCCGGTCAAGGCGTGTGACCTGCGAGCTGGTGCTGCATTGATTATTGCAGGTCTGGCAGCAAACGGCATCACGGAGATCGAGGATATTCACCATATTGAGCGTGGTTACGGCAATATTGAAGAAAAACTGCGCGGTATTGGCGGAGATATCCGCAAGATTTCGACACCGCCGTCGGCGATGAAGAAAGCGTTGTAATAGGTAGTCCGTCTGCTATGCAGACGGACTTTTTTGGAGTGAGAAGTATGGCGAAATTTTACCCCTTATTCAGTTCGAGTTCTGCGAATGCGTCCTATATCGGGAGCAGAAATGCCGGAATTCTGGTGGATGCAGGCGCGAGCTGCAAGAAACTACTGGAGGCACTTGAACGCAACGGCTTGCAGAACAAGTGCGTACAGGGCATTTTCATTACCCACACGCACAGCGACCATGTGAAAGGGCTGCGCGTGTTATTGGGAAAACTGCGTGTGCCGGTCTATGCTACGGCGCAAAGTCTGGAAAAGCTGATTGCAGACGGGCAGATTCCTGCCGGTATTGATACCGTCCCCGTTGACACAGGGGCAATTGCCTGCGGTGACTGTGAAATTACCGCATTCCCGACCATGCATGACGCAGCAGGCAGCTGCGGCTACCGGATACATACCGCGGATGACCGGTACTGTGCCGTATGCACGGACCTTGGTGTGGTGACAAAGGAGGTCTACCGTGCACTGCAAGGCTGTGATATGGTGCTGCTGGAATCCAACTATGACCCGACCATGCTGCGGTGCGGTGCTTATCCGCCGGAGCTGAAACGCAGGATCATGTCGGAATACGGGCATTTGTCCAATGGGGAGAGTGCACAGCTTGCCAGAGATCTGGTGGGCGGCGGCACGACGCGGCTGCTGCTGGGGCATTTAAGCCCCCACAATAATACGCCGGAAAAGGCAGCGGCGGCAGCATATGAGGGGCTGAAGGAATTTACAAGCGGTATGGATTATCTGCTGGGCATTGCGCCGGTGGAAACACAGGGAGGAGCAGTGATTTTCTGATGGTGGTACAGCTTCTGACGGTGGGCAAGCAGAAAGAACCGCACCTGACAGCAGCGCAGGAGGTTTACAGCAAGCGGCTCACGCCGTTCTGTAAATTTGAATTTACGCAGCTGCCGGCAGTACGGCTTTCGGATAAGCCATCGGAAAAGGAAATACAGGCGGCGTTGGAGCAGGAGGCAGCAGCCATCCGGAAAGCCTGCAAGGGTGTGATGGTGGCAATGTGCATTGAGGGGAAACAGTGCACGAGCGAGGCATTTTCCCGACTGCTCACACAGGAAATCCCGATGCGGTCAAGCGCGGTGACGTTTGTCATCGGCAGTTCATTCGGGCTTGCAGAGAGTATCAAAAAAGAGGCATTCCGGCGTATGTCCATGTCGGAAATGACCTTTCCCCACGCGCTTGCGGCAGTGATGCTCATGGAGCAGATCTACCGCGGCTATCAGATCGACAAGAACACAGGTTATCATAAGTAAAGGAGAAGATGACGATGGAAAAGGCAATGACACTGACCTATGAAGCAGGTCGGAATCTGTATATCAACGTAACGAACCAGTGCCCCTGTGCATGTACGTTCTGCATCCGGAATAATGGGGATGGTGCATATGGCTCTGACCCGTTATGGCTGGAGCATGAGCCGGATATGGCAGAAATGCAGGCAGACCTTGCAAAGCGCGACCTGACGGCATATGAGAATATTGTATTCTGCGGATATGGCGAACCGCTGATGCGGCTGGAATTTGTCTGTGCACTGGCGGCATATCTGAAAGAGATCGCACCGGAATGCTGCCTGCGGCTGAATACGAATGGTCTGGCAGATTTGTACAAGCCGGAGCAGGCAAAGGGCAGGGCTGCGCAGCAGGTAGCGGCAGTATTTGACAAGGTATCCATTTCACTCAATGGCGGCAATGCGGAAGTATACAATCGCGTCACAAGACCGCGCGGCGGTGGGGATGCGCCGTATGCCACCATGCTGCAATTTGCGAAAACCTGCAAGGAGCAGGGGATGGATGTCATGTTCACGGTAGTGGATGTGATCACACCGGAGGAAATTGCAAAAGCACAGGAGAAAGCGGATGAGATGGGGATCGTGCTGGAAGTGAGGGAGTATATCCACTGATGAAGGGAACTCCGATAATTATGAACAAACTGTAAAATTTAATTTTACCTAAAAAAGTTGCACTAAAACGTGCAACTTTTTTGTTTTTCTCCCCCTATAGCGAAAGGAGGGAGCGTGTGAAGCGTAAAAAGAAAGGTGCACAGCTGGTGATGGAGGGGCTGGAACAACTCGCATTCGGGGAAATCAATGACGCAGTACGTCTTGCGTTTTCCGAGGAAATGCCGTCCCCCGAACTTCTGGCAGGCATGAACCTGTTCAATGTGTCGGAAATCAAATGCGCAAAAGGCGGCGTGGAAATCAAATTTTTCGACCGCATCCGTGCTTTGGAAAAGCTCTACGAAATTGCACATGCCGGTGACAGCGGCGCGGCGGCGGCAAGTCTGCTTGAAGCACTGGCTGGGGTGGATGATGATGCAGTTTAGTCGTTTTTCCCCGAAGCAGCGGCTTGCCCTGCGCTGGTGGGCAATGCCGGAATACAGGGGAATGGACGCGGTCATCTGTGACGGTGCAGTCCGCAGCGGCAAAACCCTGTGCATGTCACTGGGATTTGTCTGCTGGGCAATGGCAAGCTTTGATGGGGGTATGTTTGCCATCTGCGGAAAAACCATCACTTCCCTTGAACGGAATCTTGTCGTGCCGCTGCTGCATGTGCTGGAGGATGCAGGTTTCGTGTGCATCGTCCGGCAAAGTCGGCATTATGTGGATATTTCCGCAATGGGACGGACAAACCGGTTCTACCTGTTCGGCGGTAAGGACGAAGGCTCTGCTGCACTCATTCAGGGTATGACGCTGTGCGGTGTGCTCTTTGATGAAGCAGCACTCATGCCGCGCTCGTTCATCGAACAGGCTCTCGCGCGCTGTTCCGTGGCAAGGGCAAAGCTCTGGTTCAATTGCAATCCGGAGCATCCCTACCACTGGTTCTATCGTGAGTGGATTCGCAAATGCGAGGAAAAACGTGCCCTGTACCTGCATTTTACGATGGACGATAATCCCTCCCTTTCTGAACGCGTCAAGGCACGGTACAGGCGTATGTACGGCGGCGTGTTCTATGACCGCTTTGTTTTGGGAAAATGGACGGTTTCGGAGGGGCTTGTCTATCCGATGTTCAACCGTGCAAAGCATGTGACGGAGCATGTGCCGGAATGCAGCAGGTATGTCATTTCCTGCGACTATGGTACGGTCAATCCCACATCCCTCGGTCTTTGGGGAGAGGCGGATGGTGTGTGGTACAGGGTACGGGAGTATTATTATGATGCAAGACGTGAGGGGATCTCGCGGACGGATGAGGAGCATTACACCGGACTTGCGGCTCTGGCTGGCAGCCTGCCGGTGGAATGCGTGGTGGTGGACCCGTCCGCGGCAAGCTTTATTGCCTGCATTGCAAAGCATGGCAGATTCCGCGTTGTCCGTGCGCGTAATGATGTCCTTTCCGGTATCCGGCAGGTGAGTGATGCGCTGCAATCGGGGAAGATCCGGATCTGTGCAGGATGCAGCGATATTCTGCGTGAGTTTTCCCAGTATTGCTGGAATACCGCAGCAGCCGGTGACGCGCCGAAAAAGGAGCATGACCATGCAATGGACGATATGCGCTATTTTGTATCCACGATGCTTTGCACAAATGGGGAGGAACCGTTTATGGTAATGAGTCTGGCGAGGTGAGAAAATGCAGTTAAGAAGAAAAAAGCCGCCGAAAGAGGCGGTTTCCATTGTCCAGAGCACACAGGGCTATGCAGCCGGACAGGATTTGCCGGTACAGCTGTATGCCTATGAGCTGTTTGAAAAGGTGCGGCGTACCGTGCCGATCGTGGATGGCGCGATCTCCAAACTCGTGCGCCTGATCGGTTCGTTTTCCGTGGAATGCGCGGACGCGTCCATGCAGGCACAGCTTGACCGCTTTCTGCGTGAAGTGCCGGTGGGGCTGACGGGGCAGTCGGTGTACAGCTTCGTGGACAGCTATCTCGACAGCCTGCTTGTCTGCGGCAATGCGGTGGGGGAAATCGTCCTCGACCGCAGAGGGCGGTATGTGGCAGGTCTGTGGAATGGCAGGGTGCGTGATGTGGAGGTCTGTGCAGGAACGGGGGCAATGCAGCGGCAGTATTATCTGCGGCAGGGGGAAAACCGTGTACTGCTGCCGCATCCGGAGCGCATTTTGTTTTCGGCACTCAAGCCGCCGGACGGCGGTGTGTACGGCGTGTCGGTATTACAGGGCGTTCCGGTGTTTGCGGAAATTCTGCTGCGGCTGTATGAATGCATCGGGCAGAATTTCGACCGTGCCGGCAATGTGCGGTATGCAGTGACGTACAAGCCTTCGGATGATCCGGCAGAGCTTGCCTATGCCGGAGAACGTGCACGGCAGATCGCAAAGGAATGGGCGGACGGAATGCGCGCGGCAAAATGCGGTGAGGTACGCGATTTTGTGGCAGTCGGGGATGTGGACATCAAGGTGATCGGTGCGGAGAATGTCATGCCGGAAACGGAAATTCCGGTGCGGCAGCTGCTTGAACAGATGCTCTCGAAGCTCTCGATTCCACCGTTCCTGCTCGGTCTGAACTGGTCATCCACGGAGCGTATGTCCGTGCAGCAGGCAGATATTCTGACATCGGAGCTGGAATATTACCGGCGCATTCTTGAACCGGTTATCCGGCGCATTGCACAGATGTTTTTGCAGCTCAACGGCTGCTATGCGGATGTGGAGATCGTCTGGGATACCATCAATTTGCAGGACGAAACGGAACTGGCACAGGCAAGACTGCACCATGCACAGGCGGAAGAAATTGAACAGGGGCTTGCAGATGCAGGCGAATGACAAGGAGGAATTTTATGTACAACGAAGTAAAGCTGGAAAAGGGTATGTATCATCTGGCAAACAAGAGCTTTTTGCAGGCATTGGAGGAGGCTGACCCGTCCGCACAGTATGCACAGACGGGCATTGCCAAGCTTGACGCGTATGAACGACAGCTCAAGCGTTTTGACATCCGCGTGAACGGTGCGTTCTGCGACAGAGTGGAGAAATTTTTCACCACCACGGAAAGTGCCGTACTGTTTCCGGAATTTGTCAGACGTGCCGTGGTACAGGGCATGGAGGAGGCTGTGCTTTCGGATATGACGGCAGTGGTATCCCGCAGCGAATCCAACCGTTATCAGGGCTGTGCGCTGAGCGATGCCGAGGCTTATACCACAACTGAGGCAGGCGAGGAACTGCCGGCATCTGCCATCATGGAGAGCGACAATGTGGTAACGCTGGTCAAGTACGGCAGACTGGTCAAGGCATCCTATGAGGCGGTACGTCAGCAGCGTTTGGATGTGTTTGCACTGATGCTGCGCCGTGTGGGCAGACAGCTTGCTGACAGTGTGGTCAGTCAGGCAGTATCCGTTCTGAAAACGGCATGTGCAGGCAATGCCCTTGCCAAGGCAGGCGGTACGCTTGCCTATTCCGACCTTGCGGCACTGTATGGCAGATTCAACAGCTGCAATCTGAATACAGTACTGGCATCTCCGGCAGTCATGGCAGAAATTCTGGTCATGAACCAGATGCTGGAAGCGTCCTCCAAGGAGACAACGGAGATCCGTCTGCCGTTCGGTGCAAGACTGATCAAGTGCGCACAGCTGGACAATCAGACAGTACTGGGACTGGACAAGGATTTTGCGCTGGAACAGATTCAGAGCAGCGATGTAGTACTGGAAACGGACAAGCTCATCGACCGTCAGCTCGACTGCATTGCCATTTCCGTGAACATCGGTTTCCGCACACTCATTGACGGTGCGGTGCAGATGCTGACGCTGTAAGGACAAACGGGGACGGTGTATCAATGTATAGTTGATTATACATCCCTGTATCGTTGACGATACAGGGCAGTCCCCCAAAAAAACATTTCCCCGGATTGGAGGAACGGCCATGAACGAAGTACTCGAAAAACTCAACCGTTTTACGCGCAGAGAACACAAGGCAGAGGAAGTCTATCTCTTTGACGTGATCCTCTGCGATAATGACATCGACAGGGATATGGAACGCTTTTCCGAGGAGGCACTGGCACAGCTGCAAAAGCTGTTCATCGGAAAAACCGGTATTTTCGACCATGACGCGAAAAGCAGCGGACAGACAGCCCGAATTTTTGATACGGAGCTTGTACAGGATACCCAGAAAAAAACGGCGGACGGCAGAGCCTATGTCTGCCTGAAAGCCCATGCCTATATGGTGCGTACCGCTGCCAATGCCGACCTGATTGCGGAAATCGAGGGCGGTATTAAAAAAGAAGTCAGTGTGTCCTGCCGCGCCGGACAGCGGATCTGCTCGGTCTGTGGTGCGGACAGATATGAAAGTGCGTGTGCCCATGTACAGGGAAGAACCTACGGGGATAAAACCTGTCATTTCATTCTGTCGGATATTACAGATGCCTATGAATGGAGCTTTGTGGCTGTGCCGGCACAGGTGCAGGCAGGCGTAACAAAGCATTTTGCAGGAAGGGAGGTGCAGGAGATGGCAATGGAAGAAGAATTTGCCGCACAGAAAGCACTGCTGGCGCAGGTGGAAACCCAGACGCGCGCAGAAGTGCTCCAGCTCTGCGGCAGGGAGAAAAGCGGCGCAGTGTCCAAGGCTCTCTGCCTTGCGGCAGGAAAAATGGACTTGCAGGAGCTTCTGGAATTCAAGCAGGAATTGCTTGCACAGAAAGACGGTACACCGCAGGTGCAGCTTGCCGGTGAAGTAGGCTGCGATGTCGGGGAATACTGCTGCTGATACCAGAAAAATTGCCATATGTAGGGAGGGATTGTCATGAATATGGAAATGATCGTATCACTGTTCAGCCTCTTTTCCGGTGAACAGGATGTGCAGCTGCATATGCCGCTGCTGATGACTGCCATCCATGAGGTGACTGCAAAACTGCGCTCCAGAGAGGATGTATCCGAGGTGCGCCTGTGCTACCTCGCCGCAGCCATCGCCAATCTGCGCTATACCCAGATGTACGGCGCAAGAGATAAGGCACTTGCCACCTATGCCGGTACAATTGCAAGACAGTCCGATGGTACGCATCAGCTGCGCTTTGCCATGCAGCTCGTGCGCTCCTATCAGGGACTTTGCAGCGACCTGCTGCGTGACGACCAGTTCATCTTTTCCGCAGTGTAAGGAGGCTTTGTATGGACGAATTGCTTCAATTGCTCCTTGCAAGGCTGCGTGATGCCGGTATTCCACAGGTCTGTCCGGCATTCGATGCCGTTCCCGTCTGCCGCAAATCCTCCGATGCTTTCACGGTGCTTACCGTGCAGTCCATGGAATTCGGGGATGGATTTCCGGCAGAACACGGCATTGTGCATCCCTTTACGGCAACGATCCGTGCAGAGCTGCTCGCACCCATGGAAACGGATGCGCAAAAGCTCATGCAGCGGTATTTTCAGGAAATCGTTCCGGCAATGCTGGGAACGGATTGCCTGTTCCTGCGCTTTGACGCAGGAATGCCAAGGGTGGATGCGAAATTGCAGAAACTGGTGTTCGGTGGGGAATTCCACCTGCACGGCACATTCTGCACACAGGAGGGAGAGGAATCGGCATGACAACACTGCATTTACAGCCCGTCCGGAGCTATCCGGTGCAGATTGGCAATGTGACGCTGTATCTGTCCGGCTGGAAGCTGCAAGGGGTGCGCGTCCTGCGTGAGGACTGTACCGCTAACGGTACGGCAGGGGTGACGGCAAGCTATCCCAAGGGCGCAAGACTGACGCTGACAGGAAAGCTTGCACAGGACGCTGCACCTGTGACGGCAACGCTCGCAGAGTATCTTGCATCCGGCACACAGCTTGATATTACCGTGCAGGGGCTTTGCGTACCGGCGGCAAGGCTGTGTCAGTATGCCGTCACACAGGGGCAGGATGCGGCGGATGTGACCTTGCAGCTGCATACCACCGCACAGCCCGTGATGCAGGAGGTGCAGGAAAATGCATAGTTTCATCCTGCGCCTGCAAGCTGGGGAACGTGTCATTGCGGAAACTGCCTGCCTTGCTGCTGTGCTCGAAAATGAAGCCTACACGCCCTATGCAAGTCTGACTGCCACATTTCTGTCACGGGGAGAAGAAATTGGGGAAATTCACAGCGTAGAGCTGGAATATGACGGAACTGTGGTGTTTTTCGGAATTGCCGACAATGTGCGGCAGTACAGGCGCAACGGGGCAGTGTTTGTGCGCGTCCAGTCGCGCAGCTTCACTTCCGTGCTTGCACAGAATGAGCTTGTGCCGGGGCTTCATGCCAATCTGACCATTGACCAGCTGTTGACAGGGTTCTACAGCTTTCCGCATGTGACGTATCAGCCGTACAGCGGCACGGGGTATATTTACGTCAAGGATGGCGCAAGTATGTGGGACAGCGTCATCAATTATGCTTACAAGCTGACGGGGCATCATCCGTATATCAGGGGGAATCGGGTTTGCCTGACAATGCCGGAGCAATGCGCACATGTGGAGCTTTCTCCTGCGCAGGTGTTGGAATGGGGTACAACACAGGACACGACCAAGTTTGTCAGTACCTATCATATGGCGGATGTCAGCGATAATTACAATGCCTATCAGCTGGAAAATCCACCGGCAGTCCGTGCGCAGATCGTTAGACACAAGCAGCTTTTGCTGGATAAGCAGTATCTTTCCGATCCGGAGGGTGCATTGCGTTTCCGGTGTCAATTCTCACAGAGGGGCTGGCGGTCATCCTATGTGACCTACAGCAGCTACACAGCCGAGCAGCTCTGTGACAGGGTAAGTTTCGGGGATTTTATGCAGAATGCCTGTATCTGTCGTATCCGTATGGTATTCGGCAGCGGCGGCATCCGCACAACACTCTGGACTTACGAGGACGGCTTTTATCATAAATCGTAGCAGATATTCCGTTCCTGCATATGCTGTAAGAGGTGCAGGCTGCACCGATTCTGAAGAAATGGAGCAGATATGGAACAACAGCTGCGGACACTCGACATGCTGGAGGAGGGCGGCACGGCGTATGTTCATGCCCTGCAACTGCAAGGCGCAATGCGCGGACGGATGCAGGACATCGGGCTGATAGCCGGTACGCAGGTACAATGCGTCCGGAAAAGCCCTTCCGGCAATCCGGCAGCCTACCGCATCCGTGGTGCGATCATTGCACTGCGGATGGAGGATGCCGCCGGTGTTATTATTGTGGGATGAGAGGGCAAGTGTCCTCTTTCAGTCTGTCGAAAAACCTAAAAACAAACGCGGGGCGATAGCTCCGTACAAGGGGTTCGGGGACGAAGTCCCCGAAAAATAGCCCCTCCCCCTTTGGGGGAGGGGTTGGGGTGGGGGCAGTTACAGTGGTGCCAACCCCAGAAAAAAGACTTTTTCGACAGACTGTGAGAGGGCAAGTGCCCTCTCCTTTTTTGCAATACAGTAACGAAAGCTGCCTTTTTCCACGCTTTTTATATGAAAAAACTGTCACATCGCACAAATCGCCATCCCAATCCCTTGACACCTCGTTCACTTCATGCTATACTAAGTTAATACAAATGGAAAACCATGTTCCCTGAAAGGAGTCCCTATGCAGCGCAGAACATTGCTTGCAGGCATGGCAGCAGCCCTTTGTCTGCTCATGCCCCTGTCCGTTTCTGCTGCGGATGCTGCCACAACCGTGACCACATCCACAGAAGCAACGGAAACTACCACCACTGTGAAAACTACCCCGAAAACAACGAAAACTACTACCACCACGGCGAAATCCACCACAAAGCCGGCAACCACAACCACCAAAACCACCGCCAAGACCACCAAACCCACTACCACCACGGCGAAATCCACCACAAAGCCGGCATCCACAACCACCAAAACCACTGCCAAGACCACCAAATCCACTACCACGGCGAAATCCACCACAAAGCCGGCAACCACAACCACCAAAACCACCGCCAAGACCACCAAATCCACTACCACGGTGAAATCCACCACAAAGCCGGCATCCACAACCACCAAAACCACTGCCAAGACCACCAAGTCCACCACGACCACGGAAAAATCCACCAAAAAGACCACAAAAGCCACAACCGAAACCACCACCGAATACATAGAAACCACTGAAACTACGGAAACTGCCGTGCGTTCGGGACTTTGGGAGGATGAGAACGGGCAGTGGTACTTCTACCAAGAGGGGGAAGTGTGCACGGAGCTGATTGAGGCTGTACCGGAAATTCTGGTCGGGGATGTACAGGGCGATGGCATTGCCGATGCCGTGGACGCTTCCCTGATTCTCAATGCTGCCGCCAAGGAGGGTGCGGAGGGCATTTCCGCATCGGAGCTGCTGGTACTGGCAGTGCCGGACAAGCCTGCCGGAGAGTTACAGGATTTTGCGGATATTGGCAGTGACGGGCGCATTGACGCGCAGGATGCTGCGGAAATCCTCACCTATTCGGCGCAGGAAGGCGCGGATGAATCCCCCCTGCCGCTTGGCTATGCCGCCTATTATGCGGACGCGGACGGCGTACTGCAAAGCGGCTTTATCTGTGTGGATGTGGGAGAAACCTATTACGCGGATGAAAATTACCGCCTGCACAGAGGATGGCTGGAGCTGGACGGCAAGAGCTATTATTTCGGGGCGGATTACCGGATGCTCACGGGCTGGCAGGAGCTGGAAAATGAATGGTATCTGTTCGCTGCCGATGGCACTGCCATGACAGGGTTTATGCAGATCGAGGAATCCGTCAATTATTTCGGAAACAAGGGAAAACTGGCAATCGGCTGGCAGGAGATTGACGGAGAGCAGTACTATTTTGACAAGGACGGTACAATGGTGACGGGCATTACAGAGGTGGACGGCACACTCTGCCGGTTCACGGCAGATGGCGTGTACAAGCCCCTGAAGCTCTGTCTGGATGCCGGACATTATGCGAAATACAACCGCAGTCCGGTCGTTCCTGCGTACTGGGAATCTGAAATGACGTGGAAGCTGCACTTGTATCTGAAAGCGGAGCTGGAGAGCTACGGCATTACAGTGATAACGACACGTCCGGAACAGGAGAAAGATCTGGGAGTCGTTGCGCGTGGTAAGCTTGCACAGGGCTGTGACTTGCTGTTGAGTCTGCACAGTGATGCGATTGGCAATGCAGTAAAGGACAACCCCACGGCATATTGCTGCATTTCCGGCAAGCTTGATGCACTTGGCAAGGAACTGACGCATACGGTGGAATCGGTCATCGGAACGGCGCAGAAAGGGGAGATCCGCAACCGAGTGGGGGATGACGGCGAGGATTACTACGGCATTCTGCGCGGTGCGGCATCGGTTGGCGTACCGGGAATTCTGATGGAGCACAGTTATCATACGAATTCCAGAACAGCGCAATGGCTGTTATCGGAGGAAAACCTGCGCAGGCTTGCAAGAGAGGAAGCGAAGGTGATTTCAGAATACTATTTGCGTTAGGGCAATTGCAGAATACATTCCCCCTTGAAATGCAAGGGGGAATGTTTCGTTTTCTACAGCCCCTCATTATTATCGGGGGCAAGGGGGGCGCAGCCCCCAAAGAATCGTGCAAGGGAGCACCCCAAAAAAGAATCGGGGGGCAAGGGGGCGCAGCCCCCAAAGAAAGCGGGTGGAGGGTGCGCAGCACCCTCCTGATATAGCCCCCTCCCCCGTTTACGGGGGAGGGG
>SVNO01000044.1 GCA_015066845.1 Ruminococcus sp.
TCCGGATAATCCGCTGCAATGCGGTACGGTTTCTCTCCAGAGTCTGGAGCTTTCCAGTACGTTTGCCTTGTCAATGCTGATAACGTTCTTGCTGCGCTTCTGTGCAGTTTCAAAGGCAACCTTTGCGATTCTCTCAATTTCCATGACGCTGTAAGCTTCTGTGTCGTATGCTTCAGGGCCGTACTTTCCGTCACGTCTGCCGCGCTCACCGAAGTAGATGCCGCCTGTCAGCTCACGGACAATCATCATATCGAAGCCCTTTTCCACGATGTCAGCGCGCAGGGGGCTTGCGCCCTTGAGTGCGGGATAGAGCTTTGCAGGACGCAGGTTTGTGAACAGCTCCAAAGCTGCACGGATGCCCAGCAATGCCTTTTCCGGACGCTTGTCGCCGGGGAGGGTGTCCCACTTCGGGCCGCCTACCGCACCGAGCAGAACGCTGTCGCTTGCCAGACAGCCGTCCACAGTTTCCTGCGGCAGGGGTGCGCCTGTTGCGTCAATGGCTGCACCGCCGATGAGATAGGGCTTGTAATCGAATGTATGGTTGTACTTTTCTGCAATCACGTCCAGAACTCTGACAGCACTGTCCACGATTTCAGGACCGATGCCGTCACCTCTGAGCAGAGCAACTGTAAAATTCATATGTAATTCCTCCGATATTACTTGATGCTGCCGTTCTTGATGGATTCCACCAGACCGCCGTTTTCGATGATTGTCTGGATGAATGCCGGAAACGGCTCTACTGCGTAATCTTCGCCGGTTGTTTCATTATGCAGAACACCATTGTCGAGATCTGCGGTAATGACATTGCCCTCTGCGATGGCATCGGCAGCTGCTTCGGATTCTACGATTGCAAGACCGATGTTGATGGCATTGCGGTAGAAAATTCTTGCAAAGCTCTTTGCAATAACCAGAGAAATGCCGCTTGCCTTGATCGCAATGGGGGCATGTTCACGGGAAGAACCACAGCCGAAGTTCCAGCCTGCTACCATGATGTCGCCATCCTGTACACGGGATGCGAAAGTGGTGTCCAGATCCTCCATGCAGTGGGATGCCAGCTCCTTGTGGTCACTGGTATTCAGGTAACGTGCGGGGATGATTACGTCCGTATCTACATTGTCACCGTACTTGATGACCTTGCCTGTCATTTTCATTTACAGTACCTCCTTCGGTGCAGCAATCTTGCCTGCAATTGCACTTGCAGCGGCAACCTCAGGACTTGCAAGATAGATTTCAGATTCGGTATGGCCCATTCTGCCGACAAAGTTGCGGTTTGTGGTAGCAACAGCCTTTTCACCCTCGGCAAGAATACCCATATGACCGCCCAGACACGGGCCGCAGGTCGGTGTGGAAACCACTGCGCCTGCCTCGATAAAGATCTTGAGGTAGCCCTTTTCCATTGCTTCCAGATAAATCTTCTGGGTTGCAGGAATCACGATGCAGCGAACATTCTTGGCAACCTTCTTGCCCTCCATAATTGCAGCAGCAGCAGCCATATCCTCAAGTCTGCCGTTGGTGCAGGAACCGATGACAACCTGATCAATCTTGATTTCGTCGATTTCATCCACAGTATGGGTGTTTTCCGGCAAATGCGGGAATGCAACTGTGTGCTTGATTTCGGACAGGTCGATCACATAGGTCTGCTCGTAAACTGCATCCTCATCCGCTGCATAGAATACCGGCTCACGGTCGGAATGTTCCTTGACATATGCCTTGGTGATTTCATCCACTGCAAAAATACCGTTCTTTGCGCCGGCTTCAATTGCCATGTTTGCCATGCAGAGTCTGTCTGCCATGGACAGGCTTGCCAGTCCCTCGCCCATGAATTCCATGGACTTGTAAAGTGCACCATCCACGCCAATCATGCCGATGATGTGGAGGATGACATCCTTACCGGAAACATAGGGCTGGAGCTTGCCTTTCAGCTCAAACTTGATGGCGGAGGGCACTTTGAACCATGCCTTCCCGATTGCCATACCACATGCCATATCGGTAGAGCCGACACCTGTGGAGAATGCGCCAAGTGCACCATAGGTACAAGTGTGGGAATCCGCACCGATGACAGCGTCACCGGAAACAACCAGTCCTTTTTCGGGCAGGAGGGCATGTTCAATACCCATCTGACCTACATCGTAAAAATTGGTGATGTCCTGCTCACCGCAGAAATTACGGCACATCATGCACTGCTGTGCAGCCTTGATATCCTTATTCGGGGCAAAATGGTCCATTACCATTGTTACCTTTTCTTTGTCAAATACATTCTCCTTGCCCATCTGGTTGAATGCCTTGATGGCTACGGGAGAAGTAATATCATTGCCGAGCACGAGGTCGAGATTCACCAGAATCAGCTGTCCGGCTTCTACGCTGTCCAGACCTGCATGAGCAGCAAGAATCTTCTGTGTCATGGTCATTGCCATTTTTATCGTCCTTTCTATGGCTTAATAATTGATGATAGCACCCTTATCGGCGGAGGAAACCATCTTTGCATAACGCTTCAAATAACCTGTAACATCGGTCTTTACCTTGATTTCCATTTCTGCCTTACGCTTTTCGATTTCTGCATCGTCCACGAGCAGCTCGATCTTATAGTTCGGGATGTCAATGGCAATTTTGTCGCCGTCCTTGACATAGGCAATCAGACCGCCTCTGACTGCTTCAGGGGAAACATGGCCGATTGCTGCGCCTCTGGTTGCACCGGAGAATCTGCCGTCAGTGATGAGAGCGACTTCCTTATCCAGACCCATGCCTGCAATTGCAGAGGTCGGAGAGAGCATTTCTCTCATGCCGGGGCCGCCGGAGGGGCCTTCGTAACGGATGACAACCACGTCGCCTGCCTGAATCTTGCCTGCATAGATAGCAGCGATGGATTCTTCCTCGCTGTCGAATACCTTTGCAGTACCCTCATGCTTGAGCATTTCCGGAGCAACTGCACTTCTCTTGACAACGCAGCCATCGGGAGCAAGATTACCACGCAGCACGGCAATACCGCCGGTTTCGCTGTAGGGATTTTCCACAGGACGAATGACTTCTGTGTCACGGTTTACGCAGCCATCGAGGTTTTCGCCCATGGTTTTGCCGGTAACAGTCATCACATCAGTATGGATGAGGTTCTTCTTGCGCAGCTCATTGAGCACGGCATAGACACCGCCGGCAGCGTCAAGCTGTTCCATGTAGGTGTGACCTGCCGGTGCAAGATGGCAGAGATTCGGTGTTCTTGCGCTGATTTCGTTGGCAATGTCCAGATTCAGCTCTACGCCGCATTCGTGTGCAATTGCCGGCAGATGGAGCATACTGTTGGTGGAGCAGCCCAGTGCCATATCCGCAGTCAGGGCATTCTGGAATGCCTTTTCTGTCATAATATCCAACGGACGGATGTTCTTGCGGTACAGTTCCATAACCTGCATACCTGCATGTTTTGCAAGCTCGATTCTCTTGCTGTAAACTGCCGGAATCGTACCGTTGCCGCGCAATCCCATACCCAGTACCTCGGTCAGGCAGTTGTGGGAATTTGCGGTGTACATGCCGGAGCAGCTGCCGCAGGTCGGGCAGGCATTCAGCTCGAAATCCAGAAGCTTTTCTTCGTCGATCTTGCCAGCCTTATAAGAACCGACAGCCTCGAACATGCTCGAAAGGCTGGTCTTTTTGCCATCCACACAGCCTGCAAGCATCGGGCCGCCGCTGACGAAAATGGTCGGAACATTGACTCTTGCCGCAGCCATAAGCAGACCGGGCACGTTCTTGTCGCAGTTGGGAACCATAACCAGTGCATCGAATGCATGAGCCAGAGCCATTGCTTCTGTGGAA
This sequence comes from Ruminococcus sp., assembly GCA_015066845.1. Classification (GTDB taxonomy): domain Bacteria; phylum Bacillota; class Clostridia; order Oscillospirales; family Ruminococcaceae; genus UBA3855. The sequence goes on from SVNO01000044.1 coordinate 3,802, forward strand.
TCTGCAATCAGGTCACGGGTTACGAGGGAGTATTTCATACCTCTGTGTCCCATTGCAATACCGTCACAGACTGCAATTGCGGGGAACACGATGGGTGTGCCGCCTGCCATTGCAACGCCCAATTTTACAGCGTCAACAATTTTATCCAGATTCATATGTCCGGGTACGATTTCATTGTACGAGCTGACGATACCAACCAGCGGACGCTGCATTTCCTCCTCAGTCAGACCGAGAGCATGGAGCAGGGAACGCTGGGGCGCACAATGAAAACCCTTGGTAATTGCTTCACTTGCCATATTGCATACCTCATTCATCTTTCATAATTCTTCGCAGCATCGCACAAAACTGTCAGTCCTGATGACGGCATTTTCCCTGTACGGTGCTGTTTCTTAAAAATCGCTGCTTCCCCAAAACAATCGGGAAAGCAGCGAGTACAGTCCGATTACGCAATGCAAACGGATAAATATTAGTTGTTGATCAGCTTGTCTTCGCCATTCCAGCTGTAGAGCTTGCGGATCTCTTCGCCGACAACCTCAGCCGGATGCTCAGCAGCGAGCTTTCTCATAGCCTTGAAGTGAACCTGGTTGCCTGCATCGGACATATCGAGCAGGAATTCCTTTGCGAAGGAACCGTCCTGAATGTCTGCCAGAACCTTCTTCATTGCCTTCTTGGTTTCTTCTGTGATTACCTTCGGGCCTGTGATGTAGTCGCCGTATTCAGCTGTGTTGGAGATGGAGTATCTCATGCCAGCAAAACCGGACTGGTAAATCAGGTCAACGATGAGCTTCATCTCGTGGATGCACTCAAAGTATGCATTTCTGGGATCATAACCAGCTTCTACGAGTGTTTCAAAACCGCACTGCATCAGAGCGCAAACACCGCCGCAGAGAACAGCCTGCTCACCGAACAGGTCAGTTTCAGTTTCTGTACGGAATGTGGTTTCCAGAACGCCTGCACGGCTGCCGCCAATACCTGCTGCATATGCCAGACCGATGTCCTGAGCGTCGCCAGTTGCATCCTGATGTACAGCAATCAGGCAAGGAACACCCTTTTCAGCCTGATATTCAGATCTTACAGTGTGGCCCGGTCCCTTAGGAGCAATCATGATAACATTTACATTTGCAGGGGGAACGATGCAGCCGAAGTGGATGTTGAAGCCATGTGCAAATGCCAGAGTCTTGCCCTCTGTCAGATAGGGCAGAATGTCGGACTCATACAGAGCCTTCTGCTTCTCATCGGGAATCAGAATCATAATCAGGTCAGCAGCCTTTGCAGCCTCAGCAGTGGTCATAACCTTCAGACCCTGTGCCTCAGCCTTTGCCCAGCTCTTGCTGCCCTCATACAGACCAACAACAACGTTTACACCGCTGTCCTGCAGGTTCAGAGCATGTGCATGACCCTGAGAGCCATAACCGATGATTGCGACGGTCTTGCCGTCGAGCTTGTGCAGATCGCAGTCCTGCTGATAGAAAATCTTTGCCATTGTTAAAAACTCCTTTTATATGTTTATTTTACACATGTATCGCTGTTAAGGAACTCGCTGCCTCTTTCAAGTGCCACAACACCTGTGCGGCACATTTCCAGAATGCCAAGTGGCTTGACAAGAGCGATAAATGCTTCAATCTTGGAAGATTCGCCGGTAATTTCCACGCACAGCGTACTGGGGGAAAAATCGACAATCTTGGAACGGAAAATATCCACAGCTGAAAGAACTTCCTGACGTGTGGACGGGTCATTTTTCAGCTTAATCAGGGCAAGTTCACGGTATACGGACTTCGTATGCTCCATGACCTTGACTTCCTTGACGTTGTACAGCTTGCGCAGCTGCTTCATTACCTGCTTGCGGGTGGAATCATCACCGCTTGCATGGATGGTGATACGGGAGTAATTCGGATCCTCCGTTTCTCCCACGGTCAGGCTGTCAATGTTGAAAGCGCGGCGGGTGAACATGCCGGAAACACGCGTCAGTACGCTGGGCTGGTTTTCAACCAGAATCGCAATTACAAACTTCTTTTCCATTATTCGCCCTCCACCTTTACAATGATATCTTCAATGCATCCGCCGGGCGGCAGCATGGGAAGAACAAACTCATCCTTGTCAATCATGCATTCTACCAGAACAGGGCCGTCCTCTGCAAATGCTTTTTCCATGACGGATTCCAGCTCGCTGTATTCGGAAATGCGGTAGCCTGCTATGCCAAATGCAGCGGCAAGCTTGACAAAATCAGTCTTTCTGTCAGTCAGCATGGTGTTGGAGTAATGTCTGTCAAAGAACAGCGTCTGCCACTGGCGCACCATGCCAAGTACGCCGTTGTTCATCAGAATAATCACAACGGGGATATTGTTTGCAGACAGGGTTGCAAGCTCGTTGAGGTTCATGCCGAAGCTGCCGTCACCGGTAAAGAGTACAGTTTTCTTGCCGGAGGCATATGCCGCACCGATGGCAGCACCCAAGCCATAACCCATTGTGCCAAGACCGCCGCTGGACGCGAATGTGCGCGGTTTTCTGAATGGATAATACTGCGCAGTCCACATCTGGTGCTGTCCGACATCCGTTGCAACGGGGGTTTCGGGGGTGGTGTGCTTGCTGACCTCGTGAATCAGCGCGTAGGGTGTGAGCTTCTCCACGGGGGTGATGTCCTCAAACTGTTTCTGTTCCTCGGCTCTGAGCACGGCAATGCGCGCCATCCATTCCGGATGCTGCTGTTCCTTCACGATTGCAAGGAGTCTGTGCAGTGCGTCCTGAATGTCGCACTCAATGCTCATATGCGCCGTGACGTTCTTATTCAGCTCTGCGCCGTCCGCGTCGATATGCAGGATTTTCGCTCTGCGCGCGTACTTGGCTACATTGCCAGTTGCGCGGTCGCTGAATCTTGCGCCGATAGTGATAATCAGATCCGCTTCGTCCTGACCAACGGAGGAGGCATAATGACCATGCATACCCTCCATGCCAAGAAAACGCGGATTTTCATCCGGTACTGCGGACAAGCCCATCATCGTACAGCCGATGGGGGCATCAATGGTATCCGCAAGACGGATAATTTCCTCGGAAACGCCGGCAGTAATGACACCGCCGCCGATGTATATGTAGGGCTTTTCAGAAGCGGCAATCATTTCCGCAGCCTTTTGCAGTTTATCATCCTTTGCAATGCGCTGCGGCATTTTTGCAGCCGGTTCCTGTGCTGCAAACGCAAATGCTGCTTTCTGCACATCCTTCGGGACATCCACGAGAACGGGACCGGGACGACCGGATTTTGCAATTGCAAATGCTTCCCTGATTGTGTCTGCCAGCTGGTCTACGGACTTGACAAAGAAATTGTGCTTTGTAACCGGCAGCGTGATGCCGGTAATGTCAACCTCCTGGAAGCTGTCGCGTCCAATCAGGCTGTTGGGTACATTGCCGGTAATGGCAACCATCGGGATGGAATCCAGATACGCAGTCGCGATACCAGTCACTAAGTTTGTTGCACCCGGACCGGATGTTGCAATGACGACACCGACCTTTCCGCTGATGCGGGCATATCCGTCCGCTGCATGGGACGCGCCCTGCTCATGTGCTGTCAGGACATGATGAATCCTGTCACTTCTTGTATACAAGGCATCATACAGGTCGATGACCTGACCGCCGGGGTAGCCAAAGACGACATCAGTTCCCTGCTCAATCAGCGTTTCTACAACAATTTCTGCACCTGTTAATATCATGTTTTCATTCCTTTCTCGTAGAGTTCCGCACTGCTCTGCCTCAAACGCCGCATATTTGTCCGCATATGCCGGAACGAATCACCGCAGAATTTTCTGTGTCCCACAGATTACAATGCCTACCATTTATTATAACACTTCACATGTTCAAAATCAAGAGGACATTTTAATTTTGCTATTTTTTACAAGTTTCAACAATAAAATTCGGCGTTTACGTCATCTACATGACTGTTCCGGAAACATTTTTCAAAAACTGCTTGACAAAATATAAAATATATTGTATACTATAACTGTAATCACCCAAATGCGATGATGGGAAAAAAGACGCAGAAGCGGATGCAGAGAGCTGCCGGACGGTGCGAGGCAGTATCCGGACTGTGGGATAACTCCTCCCTGAGCAGATGACCTGAAGGAAAGTAGGGGCATACGGGTTCTCCCGTTACAGAGAAATGGATTTGCAGCAATGCAGATGCAGCAGAGTGGGCGTTTTTTACGTCAAGAAGAGTGGTACCACGGAGTCTGAACTTCGTCTCTTTTATGTCAGTACGGCATGAAAGAGTTTTTTTATGCCGTGATGTATCTCTATAACAGAACTGAAAGGCGGTATTTTTATGAATTATCAGAAGTACACAAGACAGTATTTTGATGTCCAGAATCCTCCGATGCGCTGGACACAGAAAACTTATATTGAAAAGGCACCGGCATGGTGCAGCGTTGACCTGCGCGATGGCAATCAGGCTTTGATCATCCCGATGAGTCTGGAAGAAAAGCTTGAATTCTTCAAGATGCTTGTCAAGGTTGGATTTAAGGAAATTGAAGTTGGTTTTCCGGCTGCCTCCGATACAGAGTATGAATTCTGCCGTGCGCTGATCGAACAGAACCTGATTCCGGATGATGTCAAGATTCAGGTGCTCACACAGTCGCGTGAACATATCATTGCAAAGACCTTTGAAGCACTGCGCGGCTGCAAACATGCCATTGTGCATCTGTACAACTCCACTTCCCTCGCACAGCGTGAGCAGGTGTTCCGCAGAAGCAAGGAAGAAATTATTGCAATCGCAGAATTCGGCGCAAAACTCTGCAAGGAATACCGTGAAAAGACACCGGGCAATTTCCAGTTCGAGTATTCTCCGGAGAGCTTCACAGGCACAGAACCGGAGTTTGCAGCAGAAATCTGCAACAGAGTCATTGACATCTGGCAGCCGACACCGGAGGATAAGGTCATTATCAACCTGCCGGTAACTGTATCCCACTCCATGCCCCATGTCTATGCAAATCAGGTTGAATACATGTGCGACCATCTGAACAACAGAGAAAACCTGCTCATCTCCCTGCATCCGCATAACGACCGCGGCTGTGCAGTTGCTGACAGTGAAATGGGACTGCTGGCAGGCGCGGACAGAATCGAGGGCACATTGTTCGGCAACGGTGAGCGCACAGGTAACGTGGACATTGTAACGCTGGGCATGAATATGTTCTCACAGGGTGTTGATCCTGAGCTGGATTTCTCCGATCTGCCGAAAATCACAGAGGTATACGAACGCGTGACAAGAATGCACGTTTATGAGCGTCAGCCCTACAGCGGACAGCTGGTATTTGCGGCATTCAGCGGTTCTCATCAGGATGCGATTGCCAAGGGTATGCACTGGCGTGAGGAAAAGGTCTGCGAGCACTGGACAGTTCCCTATCTGCCGATTGATCCGACCGATGTGGGCAGAGTTTATGAAGCAGATGTAATCCGTATCAACAGCCAATCCGGTAAGGGCGGCATCGGTTATCTGCTGGAAACACAGTATGGTCTGGACCTGCCCAAGGCAATGCGTGAGGAATTCGGCTATATTGTCAAGGGCGTTTCCGACCGCGGTCACAGGGAATTGCAGCCGTCCGAGGTCTATAACATTTTCCGTGATACCTATGTGAATATCACAGCACCGCTGGAATACAAGGAAACCCATTATGTACAGAAAAGCGGTATTCAGGCATTGGTGACCTGCGCGATGAACGGCGAGGAACAGACTGTACATGCATCCGGCAACGGCAGACTGGACGCGGTAAGCAATGCAGTGAAAAAATTCCTGAATCTGGAATACACCATCAAGACTTACACAGAACACGCACTGACCGTTTCTTCCAAGTCCGACGCAATTTCCTATGTCGGCATCGAAATGACGGACGGCAAGGTGTACTGGGGTGTCGGACAGATGCAGGACATCACGGATTCTTCCGTTTATGCACTGTTCAGTGCAATCAACCGTTATCTGGCTGATACACAGAAGTAATTGCAGCAGAAAGCCCGACTTCGTAAAAGCGGAGTCGGGCTATCTGTTTTACGGAAAGGATGCGTATACGATGACTTCTTACATTCCACTCGGCGGTGTGTGGGAATTTCTGGACGACCAGCCGAAACGGTTTATGGGATTTCCGCCGGACGCGCAGCAATTCCATGATACCATTGTCCTTCCCTCTACCACTGCACTGGCGAAAAAAGGCGAACCGAATCCGGCACAGGAAACGGATTTTCTGACGGAGGTGTACCCGTATCATGGAAATGCATGGTTCAGAACTGTTGCAGAACTGCCCACAGCATACCGCAGGAGCATGAAGCTTTACATGGAACGGACGCGTATTTCCGAGCTTTGGGTGAACGGTATGCGCATCGGCACAAGGGACAGCCTGTGCACGGCGCATGTCTACGACCTCTCGGATTTTGCTGCCTGTACCCGTCTGGAGCTGTGCATCCGCGTGGACAATACCGAATACCCGACAAAGGGCGGACATATGACTTCACGCGATACACAGACGAACTGGAACGGTATTCTGGGTGCGTTCTATCTCCAGTGCACCGATCGGATGCACAGCATTGAGAGGATCAAGGTGGTTCCGGACGCGGCAGGGCGCAGGGTGCGGCTGGAGCTGCATACTGCATGTACTGCAAATTCTGGCTGGATTTCGGGACAATGGGAGGATATGGACGGAGAGGTTGGCATTCTGGAGAAGCAGGAAATCTCCTTGCAGCGCGGTGAGGATGGCATTGCCTATGCGGACATTTTCCTTGGAGAGGATGCGCCGTTGTGGGAGGAGCACCATCCGGTTATCTGCCGGATGCAGGTGGAGCTTCCGGAATGCGAAAAAGCGGATGTCTGCTTTGGTCTGACAGATTTCAGGGCGGTTGGGCTGCAATTCACCAACCACGGCAAGCCCGTGTTCCTGCGCGGCAAGCATGACGCGATGCTCTTTCCGCTGACGGGAGCTGCGCCGATGGATCGCGAGGCATGGATGCAGCGGTTCCGTATCGCAAAGTCCTACGGCATCAATCACTACCGGTTCCACACCTGCTGTCCGCCGGAGGCTGCATTCTGTGCAGCGGATTTACTGGGCATTTACCTTGAACCGGAGATTCCCTTCTGGGGGAGTATTTACGCGCCGGAGGATGCGCAGTACAATGCACAGGAACAGGGGTATCTGATTGCGGAGGGCAAGCGGATTCTGGAGGAATTCGGGAATCATCCGTCCTTTGCCATGTTCTCCCTTGGCAATGAGCTTTGGGGAAGTACAGAACGAATTGCGGAAATCCTGCGGTATTTCAAGCAATCCGAAACGCGGATTCTCTTTACACAGGGATGCAACAATTTCCAGTTTTCCCCCGTGATCCTGCCGGAGGATGATTTCTTTGTGGGAGTGCGGCTGAGCCGTGAACGGTTGCTGCGTGGCTCGTATGCGATGTGTGACGCACCTTTGGGGCATGTGCAGACGGAAAAGCCCTCTGCCATGCACAGCTATGACACGCAGATACAGCCGGATGAACTGGCAGTGAATGCACAGGAAGCGCAGGCAGTGCAGATTCAGCACGGGACAAGCGTCAGGACGGTGGAAATGGAATGTGCAGAGCAGCCGCTTATGCCGAAAAAGCCAGTGGTACTTCATGAAATCGGGCAGTACTGTGTTTATCCCGATTTCAGTGAAATTGACAAGTACACAGGCGTTTTGCAGGCGCGGAATTTTGAGGTATTCCGCCAGCGGTTGGCAGAAAAAGGAATGCAGGACATGGCGCAGCGGTTCTTCCTGTGTTCGGGGAAACTTGCAGTGCAGTGCTACAAGGAGGAAATTGAAGCGGCAATGCGCTCGGAAACTGTGGCAGGCTTTCAACTTCTGGATTTGCAGGATTTTTCCGGTCAGGGTACGGCACTTGTGGGAATTCTCGATGCCTTTATGGACAATAAAGGGCTGATTTCTCCGGAAGAATGGCGCGGTTTCTGTTCGGAATGCGCATTGCTTGCACAGTTCCCGTCCTATGTGCTGCAATCAGGGGAGGAATTTGCGGTACAGCTTGCAGTGCGGTATTACGGGGATGCGCCGCTGTGCGGAACGCTGCGGTGTAAGCTGACAACACCGTTTGCAATGCTTGCGGAAATACCGGTGAAAGTGGAGCTGCATGAACGAGGATTGTTCCAGCTTGGGGAAATCCGCTTCACCCTGCCGGAATTCTCACGGGTGCAGCATCTTACACTCTCCCTTTGCCTTGGCGACAGGCACAATGCCTACGCGCTGACAGTCATGCCGAAGCAGGACTTCCCTGCCCTGACGGCGCAGGGCGTATGCGTGACGGAGGAATGGGAAACGGTGCGGAATGCACTGCATCGGGGCGAAAAGGTACTGTTCCTGCCGCGCACGGTCAAGGCATCCGTCAAGGGAACTTACTGCACGGATTTCTGGTGCTACCCGATGTTCCGGCAGATTTCCGAGGAGATGGGGAAGCCCGTTCCGGTCGGTACGCTGGGACTTTCCATTGCCATGACGCACCCTGCACTGAAGGACTTTGGCTCGGAGCTGTGGAGCACACCGCAGTGGTATGAGATCGTGACACATGCGGATTGTGCGATTCTGGATGGGACGGAGCTTGTGCCCATTGTGCAGATGATTGACAATTTTGAGCGCAATCACAGGCTTGGTCTGCTGTTTGAATGCCGCGTGGGCAGCGGTTCGCTGCTTGTTTGCACGGCAAGGCTTGGGGAACTGACAGAATGTCCGGCGGCAGCACAGTTTGCAAGGGGGCTTTTGTCCTATGTATCCTCCTGCGAGTTTTCTCCGGAAAAGGCGGCGGATGTGGCTGTGCTTGGGGAGATTTTCGGCTGATTCTGAAAGTTTTTCTGTTGAATTTCCCGATATTTTGGAATATCCTACGATTTTACGACACAGGATTGACGATTCTGTGAAAACATGTTACAATGAAAGTACAATTTTCTTGGATAAGGAGCATGATTATGAAAAAAGTACCGTTTATTACCAAGGAACAGGCTTTGGAAATTGCGAAAACCTATCCCACACCGTTCCATATTTACGATGAAAAGGGTATCCGTGAAAATGCACGTCTGGTGCAGAAAGCATTTGCATGGAACAAGGGCTTCAGAGAGTATTTCGCAGTCAAGGCAACCCCCAATCCGTTCTTGCTCAAGGTGCTGCAGGAGGAGGGATGCGGTGTGGACTGCTCTTCCCTGACGGAGCTGCAAATGGCAGATGCCTGTGGTTTTTCCGGCAGTGACATCATGTTTTCCTCCAACGTGACACCTGAAGAGGACTACCGTTTTGCACATCAGCTTGGTGCATACATCAACCTCGACGACCTGACGCATGTGGACTATCTCGACCAGCTCACAGGCATTCCGGAAACCATCTCCTGCCGTTACAATGCCGGTGGAACATTCCAGATCTCCACGCATATCATGGACAAACCGCAGGATGCCAAGTATGGTATGACGCGTGAGCAGATGTTCGAGGCATTTACAAAGCTCCGCGAAAAAGGCGCGAAATACTTCGGTATTCACTCATTCCTCGCATCCAATACCGTGACGAATGACTATTACCCGACACTTGCCAAGCAGCTGTTTGAGCTGGCGGTGGAATTACAGGAAAAGACGGGTGCGAAAATCAAGTTCATCAACCTCTCCGGCGGTGTGGGCGTTGCGTACCATCCCGACCAGACACCGAATGACATTCTTGTTATCGGCGAGGGCGTGCGCAAGGTGTATGAGGAAATCCTCGTTCCGGCTGGCATGGGAGATGTGGCAATTTTCACGGAAATGGGACGTTTTATGATGGCTCCCTACGGACATCTCGTGACAAAGGTACTGCACAAGAAGCATATTTACAAGGAATATGTGGGCTGTGACGCATGTGCTGCAAATCTGATGCGTCCGGCGATGTACGGTTCTTACCACCACATCACAGTACTCGGCAAGGAGGATGCGGAATGCACCTATCTGTGCGATGTCACAGGCGGTCTTTGTGAGAATAACGATAAATTTGCCATCGACCGTATGCTGCCGCCCATTGAAATCGGCGATATTCTGGTCATTCATGACACCGGTGCACATGGCTCGGCGATGGGATACAATTATAATGGTAAGCTCCATGCTGCGGAGCTGCTGTACTGTGAGGATGGCTCTGTCAAGCTCATCCGCCGTGCGCAGACACCTGCGGATTATTTTGCAACCTTTGATTTCTGCGATATTATGGACAAATATCTCAAGTAAAAAATGGCTCTGCCGCTGATGCGGCAGAGCTTTCTGTTCATCAAAACCAAGGAATACAGCGGTTTACGCGTTTGCAGTAGTCGGCATATTCTTCCCCGTAAAGCTCCAGCAGCCACTTTTCCTCCGTACAGAGCATCAGAATCGTTTCCGATGCCCAGAACACGGGCGGCAGGAGCAGAAGCCAGAGATTATGGGCAAAAAGGAGAATTCCGGTCAGGAAAATGGCAATGCCGGAATAGATGGGATTGCGTACATGTGCGTAAATTCCCGTGGTGGTAAGCTTGTTGCTGTAGATATTGTCTGCGATTTTACTTTGGAAAACCGCCGCAATCCAGATATAATTGCCCAGCAGCACCAGAATACCCCCTGCAATTGAGAATACCATGCGCATCTGCGGAACACTGCCGGATTGCAGAGTACCATTTCTCACGAGGAGAATCCCGAAAACGGTCAGAGTGATGATTGCTGCAATATAGTACGGCCCTACACCGTATCTTGGTAAATGGCTTTGATTCTTCATTTTTTTCCTCCTTTCCGATAGTGCAGCTGAATGCTTGCAAGCACAAACAGCACACAGAGTACCGTCACACCGGTGTCGGCGAAAATGGACAGCCACATATTGGCAAATCCGGCAAAGCCCAGCAGCAGAATGACGAACTTGACGAGAAGTGCGAAAATAATGCTGATTTTTGCTGTGCGGTTCACACGTCCGGCGATGTCAAGTGCGGTCGGAATTGCGGATGGCTCGGAATTGAGAAAGACCACATCCGCTGCTTCCATTGCTGCATCCGCACCGCTGCCCATTGCCGCGCCTACATCCGCGCCGGAAAGAACGGGGGTATCGTTGATTCCATCGCCGACAAAGAGGACTCTGCCGTGGGCTTCTCGGATTTTCTGCATATATTCGGGCTTTTCCGTGGGGAGAAGCTCCGCATGGAAATCTGCAATGCCAAGCTGCTTTGCAATTGCCTGCGCATGTTCCTTGCTGTCGCCAGTGAGCATGACGGTGTGCAATCCCCTGTTCTGCATTGCCCGTACCGCTTCGGACGCGCCGGTTTTCGGCTGGTCGGACAGCACCAGACAACCCAGATATGCCCCATCCGCTGCAACATACACATGCGTTCCGGTTTCCGAAATCTCCGGTACGGAAATGCCCTGTGCATTCAGGAATTTGCGGCTGCCGCAGAGAATATCACGTCCGCGGTGTGTGCCCCTCATACCATTTCCGGCGATTTCCTGCACATTTTCGGCTTGCTGTGCAATCCCCTGTGCGCTTGCATAATCGCAGATGCTCACGGCAACCGGATGCGTGGAGGAGGCTTCACAGCCTGCACAGGCTGCAAGGAGTTCGGAGGTGGTGCATTGGTTTGTATGAACGGATGTGACGGAGAATTTGCCGTTTGTGAGTGTTCCGGTTTTATCCATGACCACTGCCCCGACCTTGGCAAGCACTTCGAGAGAATTGCCGTCCTTGAACAGAATTCCCCTTGCTGAGCCTGCACCGATGCCGGAGAAAAAGGCAAGCGGTACACTGAGAACAAGTGCACAGGGGCAGCTGATCATCAGGAAATTCATCGCAATATACAGCCATTTCTGCCAGTCGCCGGTAATGACCGACGGAACAATTGCCGTGATGAGGGCAATGCAGACAACAATGGGGGTGTAGATTCTGGCAAAGCGTGTGATGAGTCTGTCAAGCTTCGGTTTGCCGGCTGCGGCATTTTCAACGCTTTCGAGAATCCGGCTGACAAGGGAATCTCCCAGAACTGCCGTGGCTTCCAGCTCCAGAACGCCTGACAGGTTCACACAGCCGGAGTGTACTGCATCCCCTGCCTTGACGGCAAGCGGTACGGATTCGCCGGTCACTGCGGAAGAATCCAGCGTACTTTCGCCATTTTTGATGATGCCATCCACTGGGATCCGATCACCTGCACGGACAAGGAGTCTGTCACCGACGGCAATATCCACGGCAGGGATCACCTCCACAGCATCGCCGTGCAGGCGGTTTGCCGTTTCCGGCCGCAGGTCAATTGCCTCCATCACGGATTTCCGGCTGCGCGTTACGGCGATGTGCTCGAACAGTTCACCCAATCGGAAAAACAGTACAACGCCTGCCGCTTCTTCCCAATGCCCGACAAAGAGCGCACCGATGGAAGCAACGCTCATGAGGAAATTTTCATCGAAAATACGACCTTTTGCAATGTTCTTCACGGAAGTGCGCAGAATACTCCACCCCATCACGAGGTACGCGGTAAGTATCAGGGCGGCGGAACAGGCAGGCTGCCAGCGTTCGATGAGCAGTCCAAGTACAAAGAGCACCACGCCAACAGCAAGCGTTATCCACTCCCCTCGCCCATGGTCGGCAGAATGGCTGTGTGTTCCGGTTTCGTGGAATACTACACCATCCTCCACGCTGTCAGCAACCGCCTGAATCTGTGCAAGCAGTCCATCCGCTGTGCGCACTCGCAGGTGCAGCTTCTTTGTGGGCAGAGAAAGACTCGCAGATTCAACATTTTCCAGATTCCGGATTTTTTCCTCGATGATGCCTGCGCAATGCGGACAATCGAGGTTTTCAATGTCATATATGATTTTCATGGGAATCCTCCGTTTCATAATTGAATATTTGAGCGTTCGTTCAAATGTATTATACCACAGAATACCAATCATGTCAATAGGAAAAACAAAATTTTTCAAAAAAAATTGAACGAAGTTCAAAAACGCGTCAGCACAGCAGCACTTCATATAACTACTGTGATAAAGTGGGTTGACTTTTATGGGTATATATGGTATAATTAACGTGGCTGCGCCGTAAAAATGCTTTTTCTGCACTTCCGGTACAGCCAATACCAATCCCCTGCGTCGCCTGTGGCAGCTAACCACAAATAGACTTTTGTCCATTCGCGCTAAGGGGATCAGTATAAATCCACATTCTAACTGGTTCGGCAATGCTGATTCCCATCCCCGGATGAGATATGAAAACACCCTGCATGTCATTCCAGTTTCAGGGGGCAGAAGATGAAACAAACACAAGCATTCCAATTCATAAATTTCAATCGCTCAAGGGTGATTACTGCATTGCTCATCAGCCTTTCAACTGCTTTGATTTTCGGATTGATCAATCCTCTTGATTTATTCTGGTGTAATCGTGCAGAATTGTTTGTCAGTCTGACAGAGGTATTGCAATGTCTGCTGTTTCCGATGTGCATGGTATTCTTCGCTGTGCTTCTCCTGCTGCTGATTGCACTGTGGATTCACCAATATGCATTCGACATTCTGAAAGCAGGTTTACTGGGCTTTACGTTCGCTTCCTATTGTCAGGAATTGTTCCTGAACGGGAAAATGATTATTGCTGAAAACAATTCCACTGTCGGTGAAATTTCCGACATCGAAGTTTCGCTGAATCTCCTGCTGCATTTTGCCATCATCGCAGCTTTTGTCCTCGTGACAGCTTCGCGTACCATTTACAGCAAAAAAACTGAAAACACCGAAACAAATTCTGAGGGACAAAACAGCCCTAATTTTCTTTCACGGAACATTGTCCCCTATCTGTTTCTATGCATCGCTGTCATGAAAATGACCGGTCTTGCTTCCTCCTATGCAAAGACTGCAAATGCACAGAAAAGTGACACTGACCTGCCTGCTGTGCAATCATCTTTCTTTTCCTATGAACCCACTGTTTCATTTGCAAAGGAGCACAACAACATCTGTGTCTTTGTCATGGACATGTTCGATTCTATGTGGTGCGATGAATTACTGGAACTGTATCCCGAACTGCGTGAAGAACTGGAGGGCTTCACATTTTATCAGAACAATACATCGAGCTGTGAAAACACCTTTCCTTCGGTATGCAGTATGCTGACACATCAGGAAGTGTACGATTCTGACAAAATGGATTACCTTGCGCAGGCATGGGCAGGTGATTCCACACTGTCGGTACTGAAAGAGCATGGGTACCGTATCAATCTGGTACTGGATGCATCCACAACATATGGGGACACGCAGAGGATTCAACCCTTCTGTGATAATCTGGTTCCTCTGGAGGACATGGGACGAACCGTCAAAAAGCCGGTTCTGCAAAGAATTCTGTATCATCTCTCGTTGAACCGTTTCCTCCCCTATGCATTAAAATCCTGTGTTCCCAATGCGCTGCCTGCGATTAAAGACGCAGAGTATCTGGAGTTCACAGCGGAAGAACCCGAAAAGATTACGATGAACATTGTAAGCGAATCCACGGATATACATCTCTATGATTATGTCAGCACGGCAGAGTTTAATACCGATTGCAATCAGGATGTATTTTCCATCTTTCACCTGAACTGTTCACACGACATCAACCTGCCCTTTGCAGAGAAAACCGGTGCCGACAAGGGAACTGATATGCAGAAAACCATCCGCGCAAATCTTGAAATCATTCTGCATTACATCAGAAATGCCAAGGAACTGGGTGTGTATGATAATACCACGTTCATCATTGTTGCAGACCACGGAAGAAGAATCAAGGAAATCCGGGATGAAAATGATAATCTTGCAGCTCCCATACTTCCTGCGCTCATGGTCAAGCCTGCAAATGCTGCGCACAGTCCGCTTCAGTATGACGCAGTTACGGGCTTATCCAATGATATGTTCATGGCAAGTGTACTGGAATATGCCGGTATTGCGCACCAGTCCTACGGCGTTTCCTATCAGGATGTGATACAGAGCAAGCAGGTGATTCCCCGCAGCTTCCTCTGGGCAAGATGTGATACACAATACGTTATCACGGGGGATGCGCGTGATTTTTCCAACTGGGAAAAAATAAACTAATACTATGTAAAATCTAAATCTTGAATGAAAAAGCGGGATTCGGGGGGCAACTCCTGGTTTTATTCAAGTGAAAGGGTATCATCAAGTTTTAGCTTTTACAAACTACTAATTTGTGATTGGAGAAATGAAAATGAAAAACCAGAGTTTCTACTTGAAAAAAGGGCTGCTGCTCCTGTCCGTGTATGCGCTGTGCGGCAATTTTGCAGGTGCATATATTGACCCTGCAACCACCAGCTATATCATCCAGATCGTTGTAGGCGTCCTCATTGCTGCCGGAACAACCATCGGCATTTTCTGGAATAAGATTTCTCGGCTGTTCAAGAAAAAATCCACTGACAAATCCCCTGTCCAGCATAACAAAAAAACGCACAAAGGTGTCATCACTGCGGAAGAACTGATGCAGGATGATGAGCAGAAGTAAGTATGATGACGCAGCTGATTGATTATCTGATTGGAATTCTGGGGTATGTCATGCAGTTCTGTTACCAGCTGACGCAGAATTACGGACTGAGCATTCTGCTGTTCACGCTTCTGACAAAGCTGCTGCTGTTCCCTTTGAGTATCCTGACGCAGATCAATTCCATTCGCATGATTCGCTTGCAGCCTGAACTTGACCAGCTCAAAACCAAGTACATAGACGACAAGGACAAGCTGACAGATGAACAGCTTGCACTGTATAAGAAATACCATTACAATCCATTTCTGGATACGCTGCCGCTGCTCTTGCAGATTCCGATTGTTCTGGGATTGGTCGGTGTTATCTACAGACCGCTGCGTTTTGTACTGAAC
>SVNO01000045.1 GCA_015066845.1 Ruminococcus sp.
CCCCGAAAAATAGCCCCTCCCCCGTTGGGGGAGGGGTTGGGGTGGGGGCAGTTACAGGGGTGCTAACCCCAGAAAAAGACTTTTTCGACAAGCTGAATCCTCGTATCAAACAGGGATTCTGAAAGCGATTATTCCTGTCCGAGGAGCTTAACCAGAACAGCTTTTTGTGCATGAAGACGATTTTCAGCCTCATCAAAGATGGTGTCTGCATGAGCCTCAAATACCTTTGCGGTAATTTCTTCCTCACGGTGCGCCGGCAGGCAGTGCATAACAATTGCATCGGAATGAGCCGCAGACATGACATCATCATTGATCTGATAGCCCTTAAATGCAATCTTGCGCTTCTCGATTTCAGCTTCCATACCCATGGAGGACCATACGTCCGTGATGAGAACGTCAGCGTCCGCAGCAGCCTCCAGCGGCTTGTCTGTGATGGAGAAGCAGTCGTAGGTATTGGCAAATTCCATTACCTGCGGGTCGGGGCGGTAGCCTTCGGGACATGCCACGGAAACTGCCATGCCAACCTTCAAAAAGCCGACAATCAGGGAGTTAGCCATGTTGTTGCCATCGCCGATGTAGCACATCTTCAGTCCGTCAAAGCTTGCTTTCTTCTCACGAACGGTGAGCAGGTCGGCAAGCACCTGACAGGGATGTGCGAAATCGGTCAGACCGTTGATGATCGGAATATTGCCATATTCAGCCAGATCCTCTACTTCTTTCTGTGCAAAGGTGCGAATCATGATACCGTCAAGGTAGCGGGAAAGAACACGCGCGGTATCCTGTACCGGTTCGCCTCTGCCGATTTGCAGGTCGTTTGCAGAGAGGAACAGCGGATAACCGCCGAGCTGGTACATACCAGTTTCAAAGGAAACGCGGGTTCTTGTAGATGCTTTCTGGAAAATCATGCCCAGTGTCTTGCCCTGCAGAATGGGATGGGGGATATTGTGCTTGGTCTGGTATTTGAGCTGGTCAGCCAAATCCAGAATCTCCAGTATCTCCTGCTGGCTCAAGTCCAGCATTTTCAGTAAGTGTTTCATATCAAATCCTCCTCATGGAAATTACTTGTTCAGTTCGCTGAAGCACTTGTTCGCGCAGACAGCAAACAACGGGATATAATCATCATACGCCTTATTGTCCACATCAATGTGGTAAATAGGCTCGTTATTTGTCTGCTTTTCAGCGACCATTGTGCCGATTTTCTCGCTGTTTTTGTAAATCTCGAAATTCTTGCGGTCCTGACTCTTGATGAGATACTTCATGCCGCGTCCCTCGCATTCGAGAGAGGGATCGAGAAAAATGGATTTGCAGTTGATTTTCATGAACGGCTCGTCATTGAAATCAATACGGAAGGCTGGCTTCATACCGGTTGTCAGCTGCAAAAGGCTGTACAGCGCGTAGCCGCTTGCGTCATGCAGAATGACCTGCTTGCTGAAACGTTTCTTGTCAACAGTATAAATTTTTCTGTCCTTGCGGTCTGTGATGAGATATTTTTCGTTGCCCTTCGGTAATACATACAGTTCCATAATTACCCCTCCAATACGTTACACAGAATCTGCATTCCCTCACGAAGCTCGTCCATTCCGATGGTCAGGGGGGGGAGCAGTCTTACTCGGTCTTTTGCTGTCAGTACAAGCAATCCGCGTTCCAGACATGCCTGCAACACGTCCGCTGCTTTTTTGGTTTTCAGGGAAATGCCAACCATCATTCCCTTGCCGCTGATTTCTGCCACTTCTTCCACTGCGGAAAGTGCGCTGCGGATGAAATCACTCTTTTCGGCAATCTGTTCCATCATGCCGTCCTGTGCCATGCGTTCAAGTACAGCAACTGCACCTGCGCAGGAAACGGGATTTCCACCGAATGTTGAGCCATGTGCGCCCTTGTCGAGCACGTCAGCGCATTTTTCATTGGCAAGACATGCGCCAATGGGAAGTCCGCCGGCAAGTCCCTTGGCAAGCGTGGTGACATCTGCCTTACAGCCGAAATGCTCCCCTGCAAGGAGTGCGCCGGTTCTGCCGATACCGGTCTGCACTTCGTCTGCAATCATGAGAATGTCGCGCTCATCGCAGATTTTACGGATTTCTGCGACAAATTCCGCATCGAGCATTTTCACGCCGCCCTCGCCCTGAATGTATTCAAGCATGATGGCACAGACGGAATCGTCCAGATTTGCGTGAAGGTCGGCAATGTCGTTTGCCTTGACATAACGGAAGCCCTCGACAAAGGGGAAGAAATAATTGTGGAACACATCCTGTCCGGTTGCCGAAAGTGTTGCCATGGTTCTGCCATGGAAGGAATTGACCAGCGTAATGATGGTATGTCTGCCCTTGCCGTATTTGTCAAAGCTGTATTTTCTGGCAAGCTTGATGGCGCATTCATTGGCTTCTGCGCCGCTGTTGCCATAGAAAACCTTGCTGTAGCCGGTCATGGAACAGAGTTTTTCAGCAAGCTCTGCCTGCGGCTCATGGTAGTAGAGGTTGGAGGTATGCTGCAATGTGCGAACCTGTGCGCATACTGCATCTGCCCATGCCTCGTCACAGTAGCCCAGCGAATTTGTGCCGATACCACTGCCGAAATCAATGTATCGCTTATGCGCTGAATCCTCGCACACCGCGCCGTTTCCCTGTTTCAGGACAACGGGGCTGCGGCCATAAGTGGACATGATATGTTTTTGCGTTTGTTCAATGCTATTCATCGTTGTACCAGCTCCTTTTATTCGTAGTATTGCAGCCAGAGTACTGCGTAGGCGAGCAATGTACCGAACGCTGTCACCAGCAGGAAATTGCTTGCCCAAATGGATTTCTGTTCACGGCAGATGCAGAACTGCGTGGGCTTTTCGCGTTCATAGCAAATCGGAACGCACTCCCCTTTTTGCAGACTGTACTGCCATTCCGGAAGATATTTATGATATGTCGCGGTAATCTCCCCTTGTTCCGTCCGGTACTGCATAACCGGTGCGATGCGTTCAACAGCTGCATTATGGTGTATTTCCATCTGCCTGACAGTGGAAATGACAACTGCCTGCGCATAAACCGGATGCCGGATGCCGTCACGCCTTTTTCTGCGCAGCCAGAGGGCTGCAAGGATGCAGACAGCAGCAAACAGCACGGGAAACAGGAGAATCAGCTTACTCATGCGAGGAATTGTGTGCCGATTCCCTCGTTGGAGAGAATTTCAATCAGAATCGAATGCGGCACTCTGCCGTCAATGATAACTGCCTTTTTCACGCCGCGGCGGATGGCTTCTACGCAGCATTCGATCTTCGGGATCATGCCGCCGGAAATAATGCCCTGTCGCTTCATGGCAGGCACTTCGCTGACATGCACGTCAGGAATGAGTGTGGACGGATCATCCTTGTCACGCAGCAGACCGGCAATATCGGTCAGCAGCAGCAGATTTTCCGCATTCAGCTCGGAGGCAATCCGTGCAGCGGCAGTATCCGCATTGACATTGTACGCCTGTCCGTTCTTGTCGCAGGCAACAGTGGCAATGACCGGAATTACGCCATTATCGAGTGCATCCATGATGGGCTTGGTGTTGACCTCCACCACGTTTCCGACAAAGCCTAAATCCTCGCCGTTTGCGCCGTAGGTCTTTTCTGCAATCAGCATATGCTCATCCAGACCGCACAGACCGATGGCATTGCCGTTGTCCTGGCAAAGCATCGTGACAAGCTCCTTGTTCACCTTTCCGGCAAGCACCATTTTCACCACGTCAATGGTATTCTCATCCGTGTAGCGCAGACCGCTGATGAACTTGCTCTTGATGTTGAGCCGGCGGAGCATGTCGTTGATTTCCGGACCGCCGCCATGGACGAGAACAACCTTGATGCCAACCAGATGGAGGAGCACGATGTCGCTCATTACCGCCTGCTTGAGGGTTTCGTTTGTCATGGCATTGCCGCCGTACTTGACAACAACTACCTTATTATTGTATTTCTGAATGTAGGGCAGCGCGTCATTGAGTACCCTTGCCCTGACTTCATTTGCAATCATATCCTGCATATCCTGCATCTCCTAACGTCCTGTATTGCCTCAGCTTCTGTAATCGCCGTTGATTCTGACATAATCATAGGTCAAATCACAGCCCCATGCCACTGCAGAGCCTGCGCCATCACCGATGGTGACCAGTACGCCGATTTCCTCCTCGGAGAGGACTTCCTTTGCAAATTCCTCGGAAAAGTCCAAACCTGCGCCGTTTTTGCATACGTCGATCTTACCCTTTGCAGAGGCAAGTGTGACATCTACTTTATGAATGTCGAAATCTGCCGGTGCATAGCCAACTGCACAAAGGATTCTGCCCCAGTTAGCATCCTCGCCGAAGATGGCAGCCTTGAACAGACTGGAGGTGATAACGGATTTTGCCACAATTGCAGCAGTTTTATCATCCTGCGCACCTGTGCAGACGCATTCGATGAGCTTGGTTGCACCCTCGCCATCCCTTGCCATCATTCTTGCAAGGTTCATCAGCACTGCATACAGCGCGTCCTTGAACATTTCGTATGCATCATTTTCTGCGGAAATTACGGCGTTTTCTGCCATACCGTTTGCCATCACACATACCATGTCATTGGTGGAGGTATCACCATCCACGCTCACGCGGTTGAGCGTGAGGTTGACAACCTGACGCAGTGCTTCGTGCAGGAGAGCTGCATCGATCGCGCAGTCGGTTGTCAGGAATGTGAGGGTTGTTGCCATGTTCGGGTGAATCATGCCGCTGCCCTTGAGCATACCGCCGAGTGTGCAGGTTTTACCGTCGATGACAAACTGCACTGCCACCTCTTTCGGGCAGGTGTCCGTTGTCATGATGGCATTGACAGCTGCCGTGTTGCCCTCATAGGACAAGCCCTCAGCCAGTGCCGGAACGCCGGCAATGATCGGCTCAATAGGAAGGGGCTGACCGATGACACCGGTGGATGCAACGATGATGTCGGACTTGTCAAGTCCGAGTGCATCCGCTGCCAGTTCGCACATTTTCTCCGCTTTTTCCACACCATCCGCATTGCAGGTGTTAGCATTGACGGAATTGACAATCACTGCCTGTGCCATGCCGTTTTTCAGGTTTTCCTTTGTCACTGCAATCGGTGCGCCCTGCACCTTGTTGGTGGTATACATGGCTGCCGCTGTACAGGGGGTATCGGAAACAATCATGGCAAGGTCATTTTTCTTCGGAACAGGCGCATTTTCTACGCCCTCCTTTTCCACAAGAGCCTTACGGGAAATGCCGCAATGTACGCCGTTTGCCTTGAAGCCCCTGGCTGCGCACACGCCGCCGTCCACAAAATTCATATTTTTGAATGCCTTGATATTCATAGGAGCATACCTCCGTTACATTATTATAAAAGTCCGGTTGTTTCGTCAATGCCCATCATAATATTCAGGCATTGTACAGCCGCGCCGGATGCGCCCTTGCCGAGGTTATCCAGTCTTGCGCAGAGCAGAATCTGCTCATCATTGCCGAATGTGAAAATCTCCAGCTTGTTCTGACCGCTGAGTGTATTGGATGCAAGGAAGAAAGACTTCTGCTCCTCCCCCATCATCGGCTGTACCTGCACAAGCTTTGCCTCTGCATAATGCTCGGCAAACATTGCATTGACCTGTGCAAGAGTGATTTTCTTGTCGAGGGTTCTTGTCTGAATCGGTACGGAAACGACCATGCCGCTGTGATAATCGCAGATAATCGGATTGAACATGGGGGCATGTGTCAGACCTGCAAACTTCTGCATTTCGGGCAGATGCTTGTGCTGCTGGGACAGTGCGTACTGTCTGGGGCTGCCGAATTCATAGGGCTTATCCTCGGATTCATACTGTGCAATGGCATTTTTTCCTGCGCCGCTGTAGCCGGAGGTTGCATAGGCAAATACCGGATAATCTGCCGGCAGCAGACCATTGGCAACCATCGGATAGAGCAGGGAAATGAAGCCGCTTGCATAGCAGCCGGGCACTGCCGTTTTGTCGGAAGATGCAAGCTTTGCACGGAATTCCGGCGAAAGCTCAGGGAAACCGTATGCCCATGCCGGGTTGGTTCTGTGTGCGGTGGACGCGTCCAGAATGCGGGTGCTGTCCCCTGCAAGCTGTACTGCCTCCCTTGCCGCATCATCGGGCAGACAGAGGAATGTGAAATCTGCCTCATGCATCATTTCTGCACGTTTTTCGGCATTATGTCTGTCCTCCTCGGCAATTTTCAGCAGTGTAATATCCTCACGGGTTTCCAGACGGTTGACAATTTTCAGACCGGTCGTTCCTGCCTGACCGTCAATATATACTTTTACGGACATACAATGTCCTCCTTTTCTTACTTATCGTCCTCATCCTTGCCGATGTCCCACGGACATTTCCACACGCTGTAGGCAAGACATGCCACAAGGCAGAAGATGCCCCAGCCGAGGGATACTTTGTAGCTGTTGATAAATTCGGCGATGAGAAGCTCTCCCACACCCCAGACAAGCACGGTCAGCGTTGTCAGGGCAAGGATGAAGCGTATGGCGCGTTTATTCATTTGCTGCGTCCTGTGCCAGACGTTCGCGCAGCTGTGCGAGCTGGATGGCAACAGCCTTCGGGGATGGGCCGCCCTCGGAGGAACGTTCCTTCACGCAGGTGTCAAGGCTGATGGCATTGTACACATCCTCTGTGAACAGGTCGGTCATTTCCCTGTACTGCTCCAACGGCAGGGTTTCAAGCGTCAGTTCCTGTTCGATGCACTTGGCAACGAGTGTGCCTGTAATCTTATAAGCATCGCGGAACGGCATACCCTTTTTCACCAGATAATCGGCGCAGTCGGTTGCATTGATAAAGCCCTTGGCTGCTGCCTTGCGCATATTGTCCTTGAGAACACGCATGGTTGCCAGCATGGGGGTGAATGTCTTGACGCAGAGCTTTACATTGTCGATGGCATCGAAAATCGCTTCCTTATCCTCCTGCATATCCTTGTTGTAGGCAAGAGGAAGTCCTTTGAGCATGGAGAGGAGCGTCATGAGGTCACCAACCACTCTGCCGGTCTTGCCGCGAATCAGCTCTGTAACATCGGGGTTCTTTTTCTGCGGCATGATGGATGAGCCTGTTGCATACGCGTCATCAAGCTCAATAAACTTGAATTCCCAAGAACACCAGAGGATGATTTCCTCAGAGAATCGGGAAAGATGTGTCATCAGCAGGGACAGTGCACAGGCAAGCTCCACGCAGAAATCACGGTCGGACACACCATCGAGGCTGTTTGCCACGGGGCGGTCGAAGCCCAGAAGCTGTGCGGTCTGCTGTCGGTTGATCGGGTAGGTCGTGCCTGCCAGCGCGCCGCTGCCGAGGGGGCATTCATTCATACGCTTTGCTGTATCGTCCAGACGTTCCAGATCCCTTGCAAGCATCTGTGCATAGGCGAGCAGATGGTGTGCAAAAGTGATGGGCTGTGCTCTCTGGAGATGGGTGTAACCGGGCATAATTGTTTCCGTATGCTCCTGTGCCATGTTGCAGAGTGTGTGTGCAAGTTCAAGCACGAGTGCACGGATCTCGGCAATTTCATCGCGCAGGTACAGGCGGATGTCCAGAGCCACCTGATCGTTACGGGAACGTGCAGTATGCAGTCGCTTGCCGGTACTGCCAAGCCGCTTAGTCAGCTCCGCTTCCACGAACATGTGAATATCCTCCGCATTCGGGTCGAACACAAGTGTTCCTTCCTGAATGTCTGTGAGAATACCGCGCAGTCCCTCTACAATTGCCGCGCTTTCAGCTTGTTCAATTACACCACAATCGCCGAGCATTGTCGCGTGTGCGATGCTGCCGCGGATATCCTGCTCGTACATACGAGCGTCGAATGCAATTGAAGAATTAAAAGCGTTGACGGTTTCGTCCACTTCCTTTGAAAATCTTCCAGCCCAAAGTGCCATTAGCTTTGACCTCCATGAAATATTCTGAAAATAAGGCGGTATGCCTTAGCAATGCAGGGGGCTGTCAGCCCCCGCATCATGATTTATGATTTGTTTGCCTTCTGATAGGCAGCCAGCAGCTCTGCAACCGGAATTCCATCGATCATTGCGCCTTCCATTTCACAGCTGTTGAACTGTGCGTTTTCAAAGGAGCAGGACTCAAATACCGTCTGATTCATGCCGAGGTGCGTAAAGGATGCACCCTGCATGTTGGAATGCTTGAATACAAGACCACGGAGATTCGCGTTGGAATATACTGTGTTCTGCATATCCACGTCCTGAAACGTGACCTCACGCATTGCAGCATTGCGGAACTGTGCTTTCTTCATGCTGCAATCCTCAATACGGCTCTCATCCAGATTAGCTTCCACGATTGCTGTACAGAGCATATTTGTCTGGCTGAACACGGCACATTCGAGGTTTACTTCCTCAAATACCGCGCTCTTGAGCGACATTTTGTTAAACAGCTTCTTCTCGTCCATGTCGCACCTGCTTAGTTCTGCTCAGCGCGCTTCTTGTCGAGCTGTGCCTTTACCTTGATCGGCAGACCAAACAGATTGATGAAGCCTGCGCTGTCCTTCTGGTCGTATACTTCGTCAGCATCGAAGGTTGCAACTTCCTCATCGTACAGTGTGTACGGGGATGTTACGCCTGCATTGATGATATTGCCCTTGTACAGCTTCAGACGAACGTCACCTGTTACAGTCTTCTGGGTTTCCGTTACGAATGCGCTGAGTGCTTCACGCAGGGGTGTGTACCACTGACCATTGTATACAATGTCAGCGAACTTGATGCCGATATGCTGCTTCATGCGAGCAGTTTCCTTGTCGATGGTGATGGTTTCGAGAACCTCGTGTGCATGGTACAGGATCGCGCCGCCGGGAGTTTCATATACGCCTCTGGACTTCATGCCGACCAGACGGTTTTCAACGAGGTCTGCCAGACCGATACCGTTCTCGCCGCCGAGCTTGTTGAGTGTGGAAACCAGCTCAACTGCGCCCATTTCCTTGCCGTCAATGGCAGTCGGAACACCCTTTTCAAAGTGGATTGTCACATAGGTGGGCTTGTCAGGAGCCTGAAGCGGAGATACGCCCATTTCAAGGAAGCCTTCCTTTTCATACTGCGGCTCATTTGCCGGATCCTCAAGGTCAAGACCCTCATGGGACAGATGCCAGATGTTCTTATCCTTGGAGTAGTTGGTTTCTCTGTTGATCTTCAGCGGAATATTGTGTGCTTCTGCGTAGTCGATTTCTTCATCTCTGGACTTGATGTCCCAGATTCTCCACGGAGCAATGATCTGCATTTCCGGAGCAAATGCCTTGATAGCAAGCTCAAAACGTACCTGGTCATTGCCCTTGCCGGTGCAGCCATGGCAGATTGCGTCTGCGCCCTCAGCCAGTGCGATTTCTGCAATTCTCTTTGCAATAATCGGACGCGCAAAGGATGTGCCGAGCATATAGCGGTTCTCGTAGATTGCGCCTGCCTGTACAGTCGGGAATACATAATCTGTGATGAATTCCTCTGTCAGGTGCTCAATGTACAGCTTGGACGCGCCTGTCTTGATTGCCTTTTCTTCCAGACCGTCAAGCTCTGTGCCCTGTCCAACGTCACCGGATACTGCGATTACTTCGCAGTTGTTATAGTTTTCCTTCAGCCACGGAATGATGATGGATGTATCCAGACCGCCGGAGTATGCAAGTACTACCTTTTTGATTTCTTTTGCCATGGTAAATTACCTCCTGAAATATAAATGGGGACTCTGTCGTATTTTCAGCATACAGAACATTCTGTGTTCTGTACACATCTGAAAACACCGCCAAAGTTTCCCTGCTATGAAAACAATTATATTATACACCATTCTATAGTGAATTGTCAAGGGCTTTTGCATATTTATGCAGGTTTCTTTTGTTTTTTCTTAAAGAATATTCATTTTTATGTGTATATGCTGTATTTTATGCATATTTTATACACTCCTCCGTTCTGTATTTCCCGTTTAACCGCACAAGATGCGTGCGCCATGCAGCAGCCGTCCTATTTCGACAGGATTCGACATATTTCTGCAAATCCTTCAAAATTGCAGTGAACCAAAAAGATAAATCTACACATCACTTCCCAGTTTTCGGCATATTTTTTTATAATAACTGCAAAAATTATTCATTTTCCTATTGATTTTCGATGAAATTTGTGTTAACATTAAGATAGTAGAGTCAGGGAGGCAACAAAAATGAAAGAGATGAAGAAAATTCTCATCGGGGATGACACCGCGGACTTTGGCATCACCACAGCAAGTGCACTGCGCAGCTACGGACTTTACGCCATCACAAGGCGGAAGGACGGGAATGTATTGTTGAATGCAATCATCGACGAGGCACCGGATGTCGTGATCGTGGACAGTACTATGCCGCACATGGATGCAATTGAACTGATTAAACGTGTCAAAACGGACGCGCAGACATTTCCGGCGTTCATCGTTACATCAAGCTACGACAATCCGTTTGTGGAGCGACAGATTATGGAGCTTGGTGCAGCGTATTACATGCTCAAACCCTTTGAAATCCCCTCTCTTGCAGAACGCATTCTTTCGCTGACAAATCAGAAAAAAGCGTCGGATGCCAGTCAGGATTTGGAAGTCAAGGTAACGGAAGTCATTCACCAGCTCGGTGTACCGGCGCATATCAAGGGTTATCACTATCTCCGTGCGGCAATCCTTGCGTCCATTGACAATCCGGAACTGCTTGAAAGTATCACCAAGATGCTCTATCCGACGGTTGCACAGAAATTCAATACCACCTCCTCCCGTGTGGAACGTGCCATCCGTCACGCCATCGAAATCGCGTGGGACAGAGGGGATCTGGATATTCTCAATGCATTCTTCGGCTATACCGTCAACACTTGCAAGGGAAAGCCAACCAATTCCGAATTCATCGCACTGGTCACTGACAAGCTCCGCTTACAGCAGAAAAACACGCTCGTTCGCTCCAAATGAGCCGCCGCGCAATCGCCCCCTCCTCATTCACCTACGGATGGGGGCTTTCTGCTGCGCTGCAATCCGGCAGAGTGCACGAAAACACAGACCGGATTTTGTACATTCCTCCAAAGTTTTTGAAAGTTTGCAAAAGGCTGTCAATTTTGGGTATACTGCGTTGTCTATATATATAAAGACAGCCTGTCCGATGGATGGGCGCAGACAGAGGAGGACACAAACGTGAAAGCGTATCAGGAAACGCGCGTCATTATGTACGACCGCATCCGCAAACTGCGGAAAAACAATCACATCACACAGGCGCAGCTTGCCAGTCAGCTTGGCATCAGCCGGCGCACCTATGCCAATTATGAACGCGGGGTTCATGCAATGCCTGCGGAAATTCTCGTGCGCATTGCAGACACCTTTGACACCAGTCTGGACTACCTGACCGGACGCAGCTGATCGCTCGGCTCATACATCCTGTTTTCGTGAAAAATCACTGGACATTTTATCACAACCGTGCTATAATGGTATTACGCGCCAAATTGCGTACATTATATCTGAAAGGAACAGGAGTTGTGAGCATGAGAACGGAACAAAAAACAAATACAAAAAACAGCATCGGACGGCTTCTGATGGTCGGATTATGCATCCTGATTCAGATTGCATGGCTCTGCCTGCTCATCATCCGGCTGCATTCCCATTATGCGTGGATTTCGCTGGTCAGCAGTCTTGCCGCGGTGGTGCTTGTGCTGCACATTTACATTTCCGGCAGCAATGCCGCATTCAAAATGCCGTGGATCATCCTGCTGCTCACCTTTCCGCCGCTTGGTGTTCTGATCTGGCTGCTGCTGGGCAATGTGGGGGTGGCATCTTCTACGCGCAAACGCTTTACTGCAATTCAGAAGCAGTATGAACCATACCGCCTGCATCCGGACGGTGCACTGCGCAGGGTCGAGGCATTGGATATGACAGCTGCCAATCAGATGCGCTATATCCGCGACCATGCCGGCTATCCGGTCTACACGGACACGGATGTTGTGTTCTATGGTGATACAATGGAAGCATTTCTGGCGCAGCTGGAAGCCATTGAACAGGCGGAACATTTCATTTTCATGGAGTACCATGCCATTGAGGAACAGAAAGCGTTCGGGATGCTGCGTGACGCACTTGCAAAAAAGGCGGCGCAGGGTGTGGAAGTACGCATTTTCTACGATGATATTGGCAGCATCGGCTTTATCAACCTTGATTTCATCAAACGAATGAAGGAACTGGGGATTGCCTGCCGCGCGTTCAATCCGGTCGTTCCGCTTCTGAATGTGTTCATGAACAACCGCGACCACCGGAAAATTACCGTGATTGACGGAAAAATCGGCTTTACGGGTGGATATAATCTGGCGGATGAATATTTCAACATGACGCATCCTTACGGCACATGGAAGGACAGCGGCATCCGGCTCACGGGCGCGGCTGTACGCAGTCTGACGCTGATGTTTCTGGAGATGTGGAATGGGGACAAACAGACGGACAAGGAAATTGCCGTTTACCTGCCTGAATGCACGACAAGCGGAACGGGCTTTGTGCAGCCCTATGCGGATACGCCGCTTGACCATGAGTATGTGGGAGAAAACGTCTATCTCAATCTCATCAATGCCGCCAAGCACCGCATTTTCATTACCACGCCCTATCTCATCATCAGCGACGAGATGACGCGCGCCCTGACGCTTGCAGCGAAACGCGGCGTGGATGTGCGCATTATTACACCCGGTATTCCGGACAAAAAGATAATTTACCAGATTACGCGTTCCTATTATGCACAGCTTGCCCGACATGGTGTGCGTATTTACGAATATACCCCCGGCTTTCTTCATGCCAAGCAGACGCTTTGCGACAGTGAGGCAGCGATTGTGGGGACGATCAACATGGATTACCGCAGTCTGTACCATCATTTTGAAAACGGCGTACTGCTTTGGCGATGTGCAGCCATTGCGGATATTGCGGAGGATTTTGCGCAGCTCTTTCACGACAGCGCGGAAGTCACGGCGCAGTACTGCAACCGCACACGCGCCATGCGTATCGGACAGGCATTGCTGCGGCTGTTTGCACCGCTATTGTAAAAAAACTCCCGAAAGTTGTGTACTTTCGGGAGTTTCTCTTAGGCAATACCATACAAAGGACGGTGCGTCGGATTGATCGTGCAGGATGACGGAAAAGATGCAGTAAAGATGACGTGCGCAGACGGTCTTTGTGCGGCATCGCTCTTATTCTGCAAGCTCCGTAAACTGCAGCACCTCATCACGGAACAGCGGTGTGCTGAAATAACGCTCTGCGGTATCGGGGAGCACGGTAACAACGGTCTTACCCTTGCCCAGCTTCTTTGCCAGTGCAATGGCTGCTGCCACATTCGTACCGGCAGAAATACCGCACATCAGTCCTTCCTTGCGAGCAAGCGCACGGGAGGTGTGGATAGCTTCCTTGTCGGTGACAATATAGATGTCACTGTAAATCTCTGTGTTCAGGTTTGCCGGAATCAGTCCGTCGCCAATGCCCATCTGCAAATGCGTGCCGATGTTGCCGCCCGACAGAATCGCCGCATTTTCCGGCTCTACTGCCCAGATTTCAATATCCGGATTGGCATCACGCAGCGTTTCGCCGATACCGGTAATCGTACCGCCCGTACCAATGCCGGCGCAGAAGCCGTGAATCGGACCGTCCACCTGTTCGAGGATTTCCCTGCCAGTGAACATGCGGTGTACTTCCGGATTCGCCGGATTTTCAAACTGCTGTGGAATGAAGATATTCGGGTCTTTTTCACGCATCCGCAGTGCCGTTTGCAGGCATTCCTCGATGCATTTGCCGATATCGCCATCATCATGCACCAGAATCACCTTTGCGCCGTAATGGCACACCAGCTTGCGGCGTTCCTCGCTGACGGAATCGGGCATGATGATGATGGTCTTATAACCCTTGACCGCGCCGATGAGCGCGAGTCCGATGCCCTGATTGCCGCTGGTCGGCTCTACAATGATGGTGTTTTCAGAAATCAAGCCCTGCTTTTCGGCTTCGCGAATCATATTGTATGCGGTACGCGTCTTGATAGAACCGCCGACATTGAGTCCCTCAAACTTCACAAGTACCTGTGCAGCGTCCTCTGGTACCATATTGCGCAGACGAATCAGCGGCGTGTTGCCCATGGCTTCCAGTATATTATTATAGAACATAGAAAAACCTCTTTTCTCAAACTGTAGACGCGTAAAAAACCGCGCCATGTTCTATTATAATACAAATGCTGGAATTTTGCAATAGGATATGGGAAATTTTTCTGGGACATCTGCGAAAATTGTATTTCTACACTGCAACCCTATACCCGTATGCAGTATCAGATATTCAGAATTGATGGAACTACGGAAAAATCCACAGAAGATTCCGAGGATTCATTCGTATGTTGCTTCCTTCCTCTGAAAACTGTTCATCAGAAGATAACAAAAAGCCTGTAATTAGCTTTTTCGCTAAATACAGGCTTATTTGCTTGGCGCAGAAAGAGGGATTTGAACCCTCGCGCCGGTTACCCGACCTACTCCCTTAGCAGGGGAGCCCCTTCACCACTTGGGTATTTCTGCAAATATGGCGGAGAGAGTGGGATTCGAACCCACGGTGCGTTGCCGCATCACCAGTTTTCAAGACTGGCTCCTTAAACCGCTCGGACATCTCTCCAGTCCGTGAACCAGCTTTTATATTATACCATGATTTACACCCATTGTCAAGTAACCTGCCAGAAAAATGGCATAATGCACAATTCTGTTGAAACGATTTCTGCAATTTCCACAAAACCACACCCCCACAGCTCCCACCTGCACAGTTTCCACGCGCCGGACTGGACAAATGTTCCAAAAATGATTGACAGTTGACAGATTTTGTGCTATGATAAAAGTATGAATGTTACCGCGCCGCGCCAACAAATGGCTCCGGTGCGGCTGTACGAATCCATGCGGCGGCAAACTGCGTATCGCTGCTGTA
Organism: Ruminococcus sp.; assembly: GCA_015066845.1. Taxonomy (GTDB): domain Bacteria; phylum Bacillota; class Clostridia; order Oscillospirales; family Ruminococcaceae; genus UBA3855. The sequence continues at coordinate 14,898 of SVNO01000045.1, forward strand.
AATCAAACGAGAGGGAGTAGTAACATGAAAAGAAAATGGATTGCAAGGCTGCTTTCATCCGCTGCAATCATCGGAACAATGCTTGCCAATACCGCTGCCAGCGTCATTCCGACCGCAGCAGCACCCGATGAGTACCACGATGACTGGCTGCATGTCAATGAAAATGCGGAAATTGTCGATATGAACGGCAACCCTGTATGGCTGACCGGCTGTAACTGGTTCGGCTACAATGTCGGAAGTCAGGTATTTGACGGTGTATGGTCAAAGAACATGCACAGTATGCTCACGCAGATCGCCGACCATGGCTTCAATTTCCTGCGTGTGCCCATGTCCACGGAAATTCTCCTCCAGTGGAAAAACGGCGACCCCGACCCTGCCACCCCCAAGGTTAACGTCTGGAGCAATCCGGAGCTGACTGTCGAGGGCGTTGAAGGCGGTACCGTCATGTACAGCTTTGACATCTGGAATCAGGCAGTGGAATGGTGCAGAGAACTGGGCATCAAAATCATGATTGACATTCACAGCGCGGAAACCGCTTCTGCCGGTCACCAGATCAGCCTCTGGTATACCGATAAGTTCAGCACCGAGGACTGGATCGAAGCTCTGTCATGGTTCGCTGAATATTACAAGGATGACGATACCATCCTTGCCATCGACCTGAAGAACGAGCCGCACGGTACAGCCGATGTGCCCAATCTGATGGCAAAATGGGATGATTCCAAGGATCCGACCAACTGGAAATATGCCGCAGAATGTGCTGCCGCAGCTGTACTGGAGCAGAATCCTGAGCTGCTGATCATGGTTGAGGGTACGGAAGTTTACCCGAAATTCGAGGACGGCAACGACTGGAGCTCTCCGCGTATTGACTATACGACTATGTACGAATACTACCACCATACATGGTGGGGCGGCTGCTTCCGCGGTGCAAAGGATTATCCGATCGACCTCGGCGAGCATCAGGACCAGCTGGTATATTCTCCCCATGACTACGGCCCTCTGGTATGGGCGCAGGAATGGTTCTATGACGGCTTCACACAGGAAACCCTGCTCAAGGATGCATGGTACGATAACTGGTTCTTCCTGCAGGATACCGGTGTTGCACCGCTGCTCATGGGCGAGTGGGGCGGCTTCCTGGATAAAGAACATGACGCGGACGGCAAAAACCGCGCATGGATGGAAGCTTTGCGTGACTTCATGATCGACAACCGCATCCACCATACATTCTGGTGTTTCAATGAGAATTCCGGTGATACCGGCGGTCTGGTCTATGACGACTTCGGTACATGGGATGAGGAAAAATACGAATTTGTCAAGCCCTCTCTCTGGAAAACTGAGGACGGCGCATTCATCGGACTTGACCACAAGATTCCGCTGGGTGCAAACGGCATCACGGTAGCTGATTACTACAGCGGCGCACCGGTCGTGACAGAGCCTGCACCCTCTACCACAAAGCCCGCTGCTACAACAACCACCACACCTACGACCACCACAAAACCCACAACCACCACTGCCAAGCCCACAGAGCCGGATACAGATTTGCAGTACGGTGATGTCAACTGTGATAAGGAAGTGACCATTGTGGACGTTCTCATGCTGAACAAGAACCTGTTGGTTGGCGAAGAACTGACAAAGCAGGGCATCCTGAATGCCGATGTGGATGCAGATGGTATTCCCACCTCTGCGGATGGACTTGCCATTCTGAAATACACTGTCGGTCTGATTAAAGAATTCCCAATTTAACCGCAAACAGCCCTGTCAAGGAATATGACCTTGACAGGGCTGTTTTTATGGGCTATAATACACAATCGCTGCAATCAAGCTGATACGAGCCTTTGAAACGCTTCGCCACGCGTTTCCAGCTGGAAAGATGGTGGCGCAGAGGAATGCGCAGGTTGATTTTGCGGCATCTTGCAAACCAGTATTTCTGCTTGACTCTGTCGCGGCGCACACCCTTTCCCTTGCGGTAGCAATAGGTGAGCATCACACATGCCATGTCCTCGCCAAGCTCCGCAGCACGTTCATAGTAGCGGATGGCTTGTGTGTAATCCTGCTCCACATGCACTCCGAAAAAGCACAGGTCTGCAAAAAGCCGGTAGGCATGGGCATTGCCAAGCTGTGTGGCTTTAATCAGCCACGCATAGGCAGTTTCGTAGCCGGCTTTGAGCGCGGCAAGGGAATCGTACTGACGTTTTGCCAGATAATGCTGGACAATGGACATCATCGCAAGAGAAAATCCATTTTCTGCGGAACGTTCATACCAGAGCATTGCCATTTCCGCATCATGATAGCTGTCCTCATACAAACAGCCGATTTTCCATGACGCAATCGGATTTCCCTGCATATATGCCGCACTGAGCCATTTGAGCTGCTCCTCTTTACTGCCCCATGAACGGTGCAGATGGTCTGCATAAGCGATTTGTGCGTCAGAATCCCCCTTTTCTGCAAGCTTTTTCAGCTCGTTCGGGGAAAGTGTCATATAGTCAATTGTTGGTGCATCTGTCATGTGAATTCCTCTTTATTGGTAAAGGTGAAATACAATGCGTTTGAGAAAAGCAAGGTCAAACGCATCGACCACATCATCAAGCGAATAATCCGCAATTTCATACTGTGCCGGTGTCAGCTGTTCGAGATTGAACAGATATTTCTGTAACAGTACAATATCCACTACGGAGGTCGCTCCATCGCCGTTGAGGTCGGTGTTCCTGTTCTCCGGCGCGGGTGTTGTCGGATGTTCCGTTGTATCTCCCTTGGCAGTGTACACATTCTCGTACATCGTTTCTGCCCAGAGCTGGCGCATTGCCGCATAGCCCTCGCTGCTCGGATGCACACCGTCCGCACTCAGATGCTCCGGATGCTCCTTGAGGAAGCTGTAAAAATCAGGACCTTTGACAACCTGCGGATATTCCTCATAAATTTTGTGCACCATGGCATTGTAATCATCCAGATAAGTATTGACACCGCTTTCCGTTGCGTAGGGAATGGTCGGCAGCACGGGCGTTTTGCCGCTTGCAAGAATCGCCTCCATCATGTAGACGGTATTCTCATAGTATTTCTCAGCCCCTGTCTGGTTGCCCCATGCATCGTTTGTACCATAAGCAACGCTCACATATTCGCCGGGAAAGCTTGCAAGCCACCGGTCAATGTTGTTTTTACCGTCTGTGGAAAAAATACCGCCGATACCGCCATTTTCCTGCGCCGGAAAGTACTTGCTGTCGATGGCATGGACCAATTCCGCAAAGGGTGAACCATAACAGTTCATCATACCGCCGGCAGTGATGGAATCACCGAAGAAAATCCAGCTGTCAAGCTTGCCTTCCGGTGCGGAATGGATGTCCATTTGCAGGCTGATAGAACCACCGGACTTGCCGTCCCCCTCGGAAATGCTCATGCGTACCCAGTTGGCAGTGCCGTTGAGGTCAATGACATGCTGACGGGAATGCAGGGTATTGCCGGTGACGGTATCCACCACCTGCCAGCCGTCCTCCGGATAAGTACCGCCGGGCGCGTCATTGATTTCGATGGTGTAGGCACTGGGTACTCCATTGGTAGAACCGCCGTTAAGAATGCTCGGATCGTATTGTCCCGTGGCATTGTACCATGCAAGGATAACCCGTGAACGTTCCTCCTGCGAGGCAGCGGAAAGATCGTAGGCGAGATAATCCGGTGCATTACTGAACCAGAACGAGAAATAATGCTCGTCATTTGCAGACGATGCCTGACCGTTTCCGGCATAGGCAGGGCAGTTGCGGCTGAGAACGGGGCAGGGCACGGTCTGCGCCGAGGTCATGCAGGGCAGCATACAGGCGGTCAATGCCGCCGCACTGAGAGCTACGGTTGTTTGTTTCCAATACTGTTTCATGGTGCTGACTCCTTTTCAACAATAATCTTACAGGTATATTATAGCATTTTTTTCTACAAATAGCAAGCGTTTCCGGAAAGAAATCCCCCACTTTTTGTCCAGTTGTCAATGATGTGCGTATGTAAAAATAGAAACAGAATCTTTCCGCTTAGCTTGTGAACAATATGCTTCTGCTGCATGGAGTTTTGTCGTTATCTCGTGGGGCAAATCCCTCTTGCATTTTCCCATTCTGTTCATAAAAAGCAGGATTCGGGTGACTCCCCGCGGGGCGGGGAGATGCTGAACAAAGTGAAGCAGAGGGGACGGGCTGTTCAGCGCATCCCCTGCATATCCCTCCCCTGTTTTGCGGCGGCGGGGCAGCTCTTGGTTTCTATTCTAGTACTATGTAAATTCTAAATCTTAAATAAAAAGCAGGATTCGGGTGACTCCCCGCGGGGCGGGGAGATGCTGAACAAAGTGAAGCAGAGGGGACGGGCTGTTCAGCGCATCCCCTGCATATCCC
>SVNO01000046.1 GCA_015066845.1 Ruminococcus sp.
AGAGGGAGGGGGGATTAAATCGGGGGCTGCGCCCCCGATCCCCGCTTCCGCCTGCGGCGGTTTTTTGGGGCTGCCGCCCCTTACCCCCGATTAAGTTGACGACATTGCCAGAGGGAGGGGGAGATTGAGCCGGTGCTCCGTACCGGCAGGGGCTGCCGTCCTTTGCCCCCCTTAAGTTGATGACATTACGTAAACGGGGGAGGGGGCTATCATTGGGAGGGTACTGCGTACCCTCCACCCGCTTTTTTTGGGGCTGTGCCCCTTGCCCCCGATCAGGATCGGGGATGCACTTGGGGGCGTGCGTAAGGGGGACGGTTTTGGGGGCTTGCGCCCGTGGGATGGTGCGGTGCTGCCTTAAATCACATCCACTCACGCAGAAAATCCCTTGCAGTCAGCAGGGAATCAAATACTTTCCACGAAAGGGCATAGGTTTCTGTGGCTGCCGGTACATAGTCGGGAATCTGGATGGGATAAGTGCCGGCACGGTAGGCACTGCGGATGCCGTTTTTGGAATCCTCAAAGGTAAGGCATTCTTCCGGTGAAAGTCCCAGTGCATGGACTGCTTTCCGGAAAATTTCCGGATGGGGTTTGCCATGCTCCACCATGTCGCCTGTAATCACTGCGTCAAAATATTGCAGAAGCCCTGCACGTTCCAGCTGGTCGCGGACGGTCGCTTCCCTTGTCGAGCTTGCCACAGCAAGGCGGATATTCCGTGACTGCAAAAATTCCAGTATCTCCACTGCACCCTCCTTGACAGGAACATGCACGTCAAGCACTTCATGCGCATAGATCCGCGTCAGGCTGCGGAAACCGTCATAATCAAAGTTTTCCCCGTAAGTACGCAGGAAAAATGCCCTTGTACTGGCTTCATTGCACCCAAGGCAGGCAATCTTGGCACGTTCCACATCCGCAAAGCCTACCTCCTGCGCGGCTCTGTCCCATGCTTCATTGACCACGCGTTCCGTATCGAGCAGCAGTCCGTCCATATCGAAAAGCGCACCGCGGATGCATTGCGGCGCACCGAACGGAAACAGCCTTGCTCCGGGAAAATCGCGCTTGTACAGGTCGAACAGAATATGCTGGAATGTATAGGGAATCGTCTGCCGTGCTGCAATCATCCCCTCCCATTCTGCCTTGTCCACCCAACGGAAAGCGGCAACCTCCTCATTTTGCAGACGGATGGGAACATCGTCCGTGTCCAGCTGTACCAGCCAATAGTCATCATACACGCCATCGGCACGGAAGGAAAACACGGGGCTGGTATTCTGCAAATCAATTTTCAGTCCAAGCTCCTCAAGCACCTCGCGTTCCGCTGCCGTGGCGGAGCTATCGCCTGCCTGCGCCATGCCGCCGACGGAAATATCCCACATTTCCGGCCAGCTTGCCTTATCGGACACACGCTGCTGAACGAGCAGTTTTCCGGAACGGTTGAAAATGAGCAGGTGCACTATGAGGTAATATTCACCGGGCGCGAGGGGTGTACCGCGCTGTGCAGTTCTGCCGGTCGGCTGACGGCAGCTGTCGTAAATATCGAGTAATTCCTGTTTCATGGTTGCCTCCTATCAAGGGTTTTCGATCTATCGCACAAAGGACAGTGCATCTGCAATTCCGCAGGCAGTCTTTGTATGGTATTGTCATTATACTCATTTTTGATGAAAATGTCAAGAAGCCCCCTTTCCATCTTCGGAAAAGGGGGCTTTCAGCTTGTCGAAAAAGTCTTTTTTCTGTGGTTAGCCCCCCTGTAACTGCCCCCACCCCAACCCCTCCCCCAACGGGGGAGGGGCTATATTGCGAGGGTACTGCGTACCCTCTAACCCGCCAAAGGACTCCGTCCTTTGAACCTAATAAGGTTTTTTGACAGACTGGAAGCCCCTTTTCCATCTTCGGAAAAGGGGCTTTCTCCTTACTTCAACAATCTTGTCGGGAATGTGCAGATCTTCCAGCTGCCATTAACATATGCAGCTGTGTACTCCATATCAGCAGCAGGGTCTGCATTGCTGTAAACAGAGAATGTGCAGGTCGTTTCATCCTTGAACTGAATGTCGTACACTGTAATTTCTCTCCAGTCCACATAACTGCCGGCAGGCGGATCCATCTCTGCTTTTTCCGTATCCACATAAACCACATTGTCAATCACACGGTAGATATAATGATTGAGCATATAGTCCACTGCTTCTTCATGATAAATTCCCTTTAAGTGTTTTTCAAAGGACGCGCCGTCCGTGAAGGTTACGCCTGCATGGGTGTAATCCACAGGGTACAGGGCTGTGCCTTCAAGCGGTTCATCTTCAATACAGTAAATGTCCATTTCAAGGTCAGCCAGTGCCAGCTGATGAAGTGTCTGCTCCAGGATGAATGCTTCCTTGCTCATATGGTCCTGCTCTACCTTATCATAACCGTACAGCTTCTCCAGCTTCCACACACCATTCTCAAGGTATGCGTCACAGGTCATTCCGGTCTGATCCGAAATGTCCACCACGTCAAAGACCACTCGGTCGGGAGCAACACGCGCAGGATTGAAAATTTTAACGTCTTTCCAATCTGCAGTGTAGCAGTAGCCTTGCACCGCATAGAAGTTGTCAAAGCAGAGCTTGCCATTGTAGTCCTTGTACAGCGGTCCGCCCAACGGGTATTCTGTCAGGATTTCGTCTGCGGCTGTGCTGACATAGGTGTCACGGACAAAGCTTTCCAGTTCGGCAAAGCTTGTAAAGACAGAGGTCACAGGATAGAGAAAGCCATGTTCATCCACAGTTTCAGAGCTTGTGGGCAGTCCTTCACTACAGAAATATTCCATGCAGCGAACGTTTCTGTCAAAGAGCGCGTACAGGTCGGACATCGTCAAGCCCTCGAAAATTTCGTCATTCTCAACGGCAGAAACAGTAGTTGTACTGGTTGCAGCGGCAGTGCTTGCAGCAGCTGTCGGATCGCTCATGGCAGCGGTCATGTCGGTAGTTACCGCGGAAACGACAGTTTCCGTGACGATCACAGCGGATGCTGATTCGGTATTTGCATTGGTTTCTGTATTGGGGATAGTTTCTGTATTGGGGGTGGTTTCCTTGTCGGGATCAGTGGTGCTGTCGGGGTCTGTCACATCCGTGCTGACGGGCAGGGGTGTGGTAGAGGGCAGCTTGTTGCCGCCGAGCAGTGCAGTACCGGCAATGCCAGCAACCAGCAGCAGGCAGGCTGCAGCGGTAGTAACGGGGCGGATCCACTGGGTTCTGGTAATTTTTGTAACACCTGTTGCGACAGTTGCCGCTTCACTCATCATTTCTGTCATATTCATACGTTCACTCAACTTTCTTTCACACATTGCGTCAATTCGGTCAATTGCCGCAGCATCAAGTGCCGGATATTGTTCGGCAAGCTCTTCCACACTCCTGTCATCGGGACAATGGAGCTGTCGGAGTTCATCATCAATTCTTCTGTTCACAGCAATTCTCCCTCCTGTTCTGCTTGGAGCAGTTCCTTAATCCGTGCTCGTGCGCGGATACTGCGTTTTTGTACGGCAGCAGCGGTCATGGACAGGGCATTCCCGATTTCTTTTGCCGTTTGTTCATAGAAGTACTGGCGGATGATAATGGCAGTATCAGGTTCACCGAGTCCCTTGATGATTTCCCAGAGCCGTTTGTTCCGGAATTTTTCCATCACTTCCTGCTCGGTATCGTCCTGTGCAGCCGGCAGAACCAGTGTTTCGTCCTCATCCATGGATGAGGTGATATTCTGGCGATATGTCAGTCTGCGCCATGCATCAATGGCAGTGCGCTTGGCAATTGTACTCAGATAGCCTTTGAGAGAGCCGTTTTCGGGACGGTAGGACTGTGTTTGTTCAAACAGTGCAACAAACACATCACTGACGCAATCCTCTATATCTTCACGGCTTGCCACGCCGCCAAGCTTGTTGCGGACAATGGCATAGACAAGATTGGCATATTGTTCAATCAGCACTCTGCGCGCTTCACGGGGTGAAGTCTGCAACAGGCTGTACCATTCAGCATCCGTCATGTTGTGCCTCCTTCTCTTGGTTTCGTCCTGAACGATGTTTTTTAACCGGTTCATAAGATACATTCGCACAGGGGGAATGGTTTCGGACATAAAAAATGAAAAAATTTGAAAAAAAGTGAAAGTTTTTTTGAGTGAACTTGAAAAGGGCGAAAAATGGGGGAATACGGCAATGCGTATTTCCCATTCAGCTTGTAGAAAAAGCGTGTTTGTGCCCAAGGGCACAAAGGCGCGGCATACTAAGAGAATAGGTAGGGGCACTTTTTTGCAAAAAAGTGCCCCTCTCAAAAAAACAGTCCACAGGACTATTTTTTTGATTCACCCCTGAAAAAAGCGACGGCTTAAAGAGATTTCGCGCACTGCGGTGCGCGACCAGAGGGCGTTGCCCTCTGGACACCCACGAGCTTTTTGAAAAAAGCTCGACCAAAAACTTTTCCATTGCCTCCGGCATAGGAGGATAGCTTTTCGACATGCTGAATGGTTATTTTTGAAATTGAGGGAAAGCTCTGCGCTTATCAGAATTTCCATTCCTTGAAAATCTTGAACTTCTCCTTTTCTTCGCCATTCTTTGTGCGTTCATTTGCACGGCGCACGGCGAATTCATAACAGAATGCAATGCCAATGAGCACTGCACCGGCAAGGAACAGGTAAATACCCCAGTGCAGGGACTGCCAGAATTCCCATGTCAGCTTCACTGTCATCAGGAACAATACGGAAAAACCGAGGATGAACCAGCGCAGACGCTTGACGAAAAAGCTGCCAATGAGAATCAACAGGCTGAATACTGCAAGGCAAATGCCATCCTCTGCACGGTTGAAGCTCAGGCTTGCAGTCAGAATGCAGAGCATTGTAAAGCAGTACATGAAGAATCTTGCCAGCCGTACCGATTCGCGGTGCTGCTTCGGCAGAATCCAGAGCAGCGAGAGAATGAACAGGTGCATCGGCAGCAGCCACAAAAGAATCTGCGGTGTGCGGAAATCCGCAGAGTACCAGCTTTCCAGAATGCCGAACGGGTCGTTGACATTGTGGAAGAAAACGGTCAGACAGCCGAATGCAGAGGCTAAGAATGCAGGAATATAGCGGTTCTTTACTCTGCCGATGTACAACAGCGAGTAAACCGAGAGCATCAGGCAGATGAGAATGGACGGATACCAGTCAATGACGGAGGACGCGTAGAAAATCGGCAGGACAGCAGTCAGCAGTCCCCAGTCCACCTGTGCATTGGATTTCTCACTGTGGAAGAAGCCATTGGGCAGGAGGAAACGTCCCATACCGGCAAAGAGTACGAGAATGAGCAGATAACCGACAATCTGCAAGCCCAGCACCCAACCCTCGGACAGTGACGGATGCGCGGTAGCTGCTTTCAGCAGCTGATTGAGTACAGCAAACAGGCAGAGCATCACCGGCAGTGCAGTGGCATTGATGTCACGGCGCAGATTACCGGCAGCGAATACACCGGTTGCCAGTACAAGTACAATCATCCATCCGATGGTGGTTGTTTCCAGACTATTGTATGCCGCTGTGGCAATGCACAGGATAACGGAAACGTCCATGCAGAAGCCGCGGACATGAACAGCATGGGGAATCCGGCGCAGAACGACTGCATAGGCAATGTAGAACAGTGCAAGCACTGCCAGCAGAAGCGTCCACACGGGAACGGGTTCAAGGACGAGGAGCAGCCAGTTGCCAAGACCTGCCATCAGGAACGGAATACCGGCAAGCGTACAGCAGCAGCAAAGCAGCGGACGGCGCATAAGATGTGCATAGACTGCACCGCACAGCAGCATGGCAGCGGCAATGCAGAATACCCAGTTTACCGGATTGGGGAGTTCAAAGGTAATTACGGCAAGGCTTGCGGAAATTGCCAGTACAAGCTGCCACAGCCGCTTTGTCAGGAAGAATTGCAGCAGCAGGAGCAATGCTGCAATTATCAGCAGAATGTGCAGGAGCCGCCCATCACTGAGCACACCGATGCAGAACAGCAGGACGGACAGAAGCGCAAAATACGGTGTATCCTTGGCAAGAGGATTTTTCGGGAGAACAAAGTAACGGGCAGCGGCAATTCCCAGCGGTACGAACAGAAACAGGAAGCAGAAGCCTGCTTCTTCCAAGGAAATGAGCATGGAAATGCCGGCAGTGAACAGTGCAGGAATGCACAGAATTGCGCCGGAAACGTCCATTGCCTTGCGTGTCTGGTCGCAGAGCTTCGGGATAGATGCCATGGTCAGCAGGAAGATTGCCGCGCCGGCTACGACAAAAATGATTATGATATGTTCCGGCAGGTCGCAGAATACCTCCTGTGTTGCGATGGTATACAGTATAAGAAGAACGCCGGTTGTGAAGCCGAAAATACCTGTGTGCAGGTTCTCGGAAATGAAGCGGACATTCATGAACAGCAGCATCACGCACAGCGTTCCCAGACAGCCCGGAACGGCTGCATGTTCACAAACAGGAAACATCGTCAGCAGCCAGACGGCATTTTGTGCCCAGAGATAGGGCACGAACGCTTTGGACAGCGGTGTTGTGCCGATCGGATTGCGGCGCAGATAGCGTTCTGCATAAATGGTCATGCCAACGGCAAACGCTACCATCAGCAGGGTGAATCCAAAGAGAATCGGGGTTGGTTCACTGTCAAAGAAGGTACTGGCGGTATCTGTAAGAAAGCCGCAGAGGAAGAGCCAAGCCATGCCCAGACCGCCGAGGGACAATCCGGCAAGCGCGGCACTTTTGTAGCTGCTCTGTCCGAGTCCGGCAGTTGCACAGACGCAGGCTGCCATGAGCGACAAGAGCAGACATCGCCCTTCTCCATAGAACGAGAACCATTCACCGAACAGGGAGAATGCACCAATACCGCCAAGGGCAAGGGGCAGGAAAATACAGCCGAGGATGTAAAAGGCAAGACCGGTTTTCGGGAGCTTGAGCACACGTTCAGCGAGGATGTTCACACCGAATGCAATACCGCTGACGGAGAGCAATGCAATCGCGCGGACAGCATCGGACAGCACATCCCATGTACTGGTCAGGAAAATCACACCGCCGAGGAACAAAAAGCTCACACCGGCAATGAGCAGGAATGCAATGGGAGAAAATTCCTTTTTCGGGGCAGCCTGCCGCGGCTTTACTGCCGGTCTGACGGGCTGGTTGGGATACTGTGCAGGCTGCGGAGCTTGTGCAGGCTGTGTATCCTGAGGCTGCGCATTCTGTACGGGCTGCGGATACTGGGCAGGCTGTACAGGCTGGGGCGGGGCAGCTGTTTGATTGTAGAGCTGGCTGTAATCGGTTTTTGACATAAATTTCCCTTCTTTCTTTCTATTTCGTGGAGGATTGCGTTTTCGGGTTGCTTTATCAGTTAGTACGTTTTACCATGTTAAAAATTACGGAGAATCCTGCACAAAAATTATCGGGAAATTTTGGTGGTAATGCCGAAAAATCCCCCACCGGATTGGTGGGGGATGGAAATCAATCGTGAATGATAACGGGGATGCCGTTGGGAGTCATGTTATACAAATCTCTTGCAACGCTCAGCGGAAGGTTAATACATCCATGCGAGCCGAAGCCGTTCAAATAACGGGAACCGCCAAATGCTGCCTGCCATGTTGCGTCATGCAGACCAACGCCGGTATAGTTGACGGGCATCCAGTAGGAAACGGGCGTTTCATAGCCTTCATCGTCCATCTGTCCGAGAACACGGTTTTTCTCGTGCGACCAGATTTCAAAAATACCTCGCGGGGTTCTGCGATTAGGGTCGTGTTCAGCACCGGTGACCACATCGGAATCGAGCTGGAGCACATTGCCCTTGTAATACCAGAGATGCTGTGCGGAAATGTCCACCTCAATATAAGTACTGCCGATGTCGTTGGTATCACGGTTGTAGGCTTTGCCCCATCCGGTGTAAACCGGCTCAACGGTTGCCGTTTCGCAGGCTGCAAGCAGTTCATAGAGCTGGTTGACTGTCTCTTCCTGGTCGATCTGCCAGCCGTACATGCTTGTGGAAGTCCACGGTACGGTGATAGTACCATCCAGTGTGGAATTGAATACACGGTCACGTCCGTAGGTGTCGTACTTTTCAGCCATCGCAGCAACGAATTTCTCCAATTCTGCGCGGTTGAATGTGATTTCACTGCCATTGACAAGCACCCAGTCGGCGATGGTTGCACCTTCCAGTACTTCCTTGCGGTCGGAGAAATCATAAGTAATGGTGCACTCTGCATAGCGGTTGCAGATCTCCAGTTTTTCCTGCAAATCCTCTGCCTGAATCTTCGCAGCAAATGCGTCATAGCAGCCGGATTCCATCATGTCAACGGAGAATCTGCCAACGGAAAGCTGTTCTGCCACAAAGCCCAGCAGCTTCTCCTTGTCGAACTTGTTGCCAGTGGTGGCAGGTACAATTTCATACATGCCATCCGCGCCGCGCTGGATGTAAGCATCCTCTGAAACCGCATTACCCCAGTCATGGTCGGCAATCAGACCGCGCAGATTGTCCTCGGAATAGCGGAAATCATACTTAACAGTGTATTCACTGCTGGCAAACAGCTTCTTTGCCCAGAGGAAATTGTTCTCCGCATACGGTTCATTCAGACCGCCTGCCGGAACGGAATATTCCGCGTCGTAGTCCTTCGCACTGAACGAAACTGTTTCTCCCTGCGCTGTGGTCAGCATCAGGTCATCCGTCTTGACCTTGGACAGGAGCACGTCCTCTGCTTCCTGCATGGTCATATTGCCTACCGGAACGCCGTTGATGTAGGTGTTCGGGAGGAATTTGTCATTGTAGAAAAATGTCATGATGCCATAGGCAATCACAAGCGCACCTGCCGTTGCGCCGCCAATGATGCCGGCAAGCTTGCCGATGGGCAGGGGCTTTTTCTGCGCTGCCGGTTTCTTTGCGACCGGCTTTTTTGCAGGTGCATCCGGCTGTTTGGTCGTTGTCTGTGTTTCCGGACGATGTTTCGGTGCAGGATTCTTGGAAGCCGGTTTCTTTGCCGGTGCAGGGATCACTGCCGTTTCCGCTGCTGCATTCTTTGCTGCATTGCCCTTTGTGCCAGCCATTCTCAGCGGCGGCAGAGGTGCGGGCTTTGCGTTCTGTGCGGGTTTCGCGTCCTGTGCAGGTTTTGCGTTCTGTGCAGGCTTTGCCGGTTCCTGTGCAGGTTTCTGCACGGGCTTGGGTGCCGGCTTTGCTGCGGATTTGGTTTTCTGCTGAACGGGCGGCGGAGATTTCTTCGGCGGTGTGGTGACTACCGTTTCCGCTGCGGCATTCATCTTTACCGCACTCTTGCTGCCCTTTTTCTTCAGCGGCGGCAGGCTGCCCTTTTTCGGTGCAGGCTGCGGCGGAGGTGCAGCAGGACGCTCCACCATGGACAGAGCCTCGCGAATCTGCGCAAGCTTCTGTGCGCGCGTTGCTTCAGAGCCTTGTTCCATGGGTGGATTGTCGGCAACAGAAACATCCAGCATCTGCGTCTTGGACTTTGCGCTGCTGCCTTCTTTATTTGTAATTGTCTGACGAATTTTGTTCATCCGTTCCATCTGCTCGCTGTCTTCAGCTGCTTTGATTTCCGGAGTCTTCTGATTGGACAAGCTCGTTCATTCCTTTCTCTATTATCATAGCGTATCCCATCAGGATACATAGAACTGTAATCCACAAGCTGCAATAACACCCCAGTTGCTTTGAATTACAATACACCATGTTAAGTATACCATATTTCGACACGACTTGTAAATAACGAAATGGTTACAGATGTACAATGGAAAAAATTCTGCATTTTCCACAAAACTATACTGCAAAGAAAATGAGAATTGACAATTGCATCAAAATATGCTATACTGGGTACAGAATACGCAGTACGGACATCGTTCAGTACGGAAAGGTGTGAAATTTCATGCAGACAATCTTTACAGCGGCAGACATTCTTCTGCCCGATTTTACGGAAACAAATGCCTATCAGTGGAGCGTCATTGCCTGTGACCAGTTCACCGGCGAGCCTGCTTACTGGGAGAAAACGGCAGAGCTGACAAAGGGTGCACCCTCCACGGGCAATCTCATTCTGCCGGAGGTTTATCTGGAAGAAGCGGATGTGGCAGAGCGCATTGCTGCAATTCAGTCAAAAATGCAGCAATATCTGGCGGACGGCATCCTGAAAACCTACGAAAACGCGATGGTTTATGTGGAACGCGTACAGGGCAACGGCATTCTGCGCGCCGGTGTCATCGGCAAGCTTGACCTCGAAGCCTACGACTACAGCAAGGGCAGCGTGTCCCCCGTCCGTGCTACGGAAGCTACGGTACTCGAACGCATTCCTCCGAGAATGCGTGTGCGTGAGGGCGCAGCACTGGAACTGCCCCATATTATGGTACTCATTGATGACCCGATGGATACTGCCATTGGCAGCTGCACGGCGGCTAAGGCTGAAATGCATCAGCTCTACAGCACCGAACTGATGCAGGGCGGCGGCAGCATTGACGGCTATCTCATGGGAGAAGCGGAGCAGGCAGCATTCCAGAATGCACTGACGGCACTTCTTGACGGCAAGACGCTGCAATTTGCTATGGGTGACGGCAACCATTCGCTGGCAACGGCAAAGGCTTGCTATGAAGCACTCAAGCAGGCGCATCCGGAGGAGGATTTCTCCAACCATCCGGCACGATATGCCCTTGTTGAGGTGGTAAATCTGCACAGTGACGCGCTCCAGTTTGAAGCCATCCACCGTTTTGTGGAGCAGACGGATACTGCGGCATTGCTGGCAGAGCTGACACAGGTATTGGGGCTGTCCGAGGAGGTATCCGACCAGCCTGTGACGATCGTTGAACAGGGCAAGTCGCGGACGCTGTACATTCACAAGCCGACCTCCAATCTTGCAGTGGGCAGCTTGCAGAATGCACTGGATGCATGGCTTGCGGCGCATGATGGAAAAATTGACTACATCCACGGCATTGACACAGTGGAACGACTGACAGCAAAGCCCGACAGCATCGGTTTCCTGCTGCCCGATATGCACAAGAGCCTGCTGTTCCCCAGCGTTGAAAAGGACGGCGTCCTGCCTCGCAAGACATTCTCCATGGGACACGCGGAGGATAAGCGGTATTATATGGAGTGCAGAGCGATTTCGTAAACATACGGACAAATCCCCTCTTGATTCTGGTCAAGGGGGGATTTTTTTGTGGGGGGCAATTACAGCGTACCCCCATAAAAAAAGCCCCCCATTCTCAACGAACAGGGGGCTTCCATGATTTCAATTAGTCAACCAGCTTGATGATTGCCATTTCAGCAGCATCGCCACGGCGCGGACCAGTCTTAATGATCTGTGTGTAACCGCCGTTACGCTCAGCATACTTCGGAGAGATTTCGTCAAAGAGCTTCTTTGCTACGTCTTCCTTAGTGATATATGCGAACACCTGACGCTTGCTGTGCAGGTCGGTATTCTTGCCCAGTGTAATCATCTTCTCAGCAACTGCGCGAACTTCCTTTGCTCTTGTAACAGTAGTCTCAACCTGACCGTTCTCCAGCAGGAAAGTTACCATAGCTCTGAGCATTGCTGTTCTATGTGCAGTAGTTCTGCCCAACTTTCTTGTACCCGGCATTGTAATTCACTCCTTTACTCAAACCGAGAGAGGCTATGCCCCATCGGGTATGCTTTTGTATTCAGATGCGCTTAGTCTTCCTCGGAGGAAAGGTCAAAGCCCAGAGACTGGAGCTTTTCCTTTACCTCGTCAAAGGATTTCTTACCAAGGTTGCGCACCTTCATCATTTCTTCCTCAGACTTATTGATCAAGTCGTCAACAGTATTGATGCCAGCACGTTTCAAACAATTGAAGGAACGTACCGACAAGTCAAGTTCCTCAATGGTCATCTCAAGGATTTTTTCTTTACCCTTGTCGTCCTTTTCAACCAGGACCTCTGTAATACACGCTTCGTCAGAAAGATCAACGAAGAGCTTCAGATGCTCGTTGAGGAGATTGGCTGCCTGTGATAATGCTTCCTTTGCGGAGATCGTACCATCAGTCCATACCTCCATGGTCAGCTTATCAAAGTCGGTGACCTGTCCGAGACGGGTATTCTCTACGGTATAGTTCACCTTCAAAACAGGAGTATAAATGCTGTCTACGGCAATTACATCGATCGGCATGTCCGTCATCTGCTGCTTGTTGCGCTCGGCAGATACATAGCCTCTGCCCTTGTCGATGGTAATTTCCATGCGAAGCTTTGCATCCTTGCCCAGTGTCGCAATATGCATACCGGGATCGAGAATGTTTACTTCGGAATCTGCCTTAATATCGCCGGCTGTGACCTCGCACTCGCCCTCGGCATCAATCGAAATGGTCTTCGGGCCATCGCCATACAGCTTTGCAGTCAGACCCTTCAGGCTCAGGATGATCTCTGTCACATCCTCTTTTACACCCGGAATCACAGAAAGCTCGTGATGCACTCCGTCAATCTTTACATAATTGACAGCCACACCGGGCAGTGAGGAGAGAAGAACTCGTCTGAGACTGTTGCCAAGCGTTGTGCCATAGCCACGTTCCAGCGGTGACAAAACGAATTTACCGTACTTTCCGTCAGCTCTTAATTCTTCGGTAACAATTTCCGGCTTCTCAATCTTTTCAAGCATGTAAACCCTCCTATTTCGCAATTACTTTTGTTCGTTGTTCTAAAGCGTACGCAAGCAATTACGCATTACTTGGAGTACAGCTCGACAATCAGGTGTGTTTCTGCTTCGTAATCAAGATCCTCCGGAGCAGGCATTCTTGTTACCTTTGCAGAGAAAGCATCCTTGTTGACATCCAGCCACAGCGGAACTGTTCTGCCCTGCGTCTGCTCAACTACATCCTTGAACTTTGTGCTGGTTCTGCTCTTCTCACATACTGTGATTACATCGCCCAGTGCAACACGATAGGACGGAATGTCCACTCTCTTGCCATTTACTGCGAAATGACCATGTGTTACCAGCTGTCTTGCATCACGTCTTGTCAGAGCCATACCCATACGATATGCAACGTTATCCAGTCTGGACTCCAGAACTGTGATGAGGTTGTCACCAGCCTTGCCTTCCATCTTGGAAGCCAGCTCGAAATAGTGACGGAACGGCTTTTCCATTACGCCATAGATGAACTTCAGCTTCTGCTTTTCCTTCAGCTGTGTGCCGTATTCAGAAACCTTCTTACGGCTGTTAGCGTTCGGATTGCGGTTGGACTGCTTGTTAATGCCCATTACCATCGGGCTGATACCCAAATATCTGCATCTCTTCAGAATCGGATCCTTATTTACTGCCATATTCTTGTACCTCCAATTAGACGCGGCGTCTCTTAGGCGGACGGCAACCATTGTGCGGAATCGGTGTAACGTCCTTAATCATGCGAACCTCCAGACCTACTGTCTGCAGTGCACGGATTGCAGCCTCACGGCCGCTGCCCGGACCCTTTACATATACTTCTACAGTCTTCAGACCATGTTCCATAGCAGCCTTTGCTGCTGTCTCTGCTGCAGTCTGTGCTGCAAACGGAGTGGACTTTCTGGAACCGCGGAAACCCAGACCGCCGGCACTTGCCCAAGAAATGGCATTGCCCTGTGTATCTGTGATTGTCACAATTGTGTTGTTAAAAGTGGACTGAATATGCACTGCACCGCTTTCAATGTTCTTGCGCTCTCTGCGGCGGCGTACAGTCGTTACCTTTTTACCCTTCTGCTGTGCCAAAGTACTCGCCCTCCTTACTTCTTCTTGTTAGCAATTGTCTTAACCGGACCCTTGCGTGTTCTTGCGTTGGTCTTTGTACGCTGACCTCTTACCGGCAGACCCTTTCTGTGGCGTACGCCTCTGTAGCAGCCGATTTCGATCAGTCTCTTGATGTTCAGAGCTACCTCACGACGCAGGTCACCCTCAACAGTCAGGTTTGCGTCAATGTAGTCACGCAGCTTTGCTACGTCTTCTTCGCTCAGATCCTTTACGCGGGTATCCGGATTTACACCTGTTGCCTCAAGAATCTTAGTTGCTGTCGGACGACCGATACCGAAGATATATGTCAGACCGATTTCAACTCTCTTGTCCTTGGGAAGGTCAATACCTGAAATTCTTGCCATTGATGAATTACACCTCCAATGCTGTCGGGCTTAGCCCTGACGCTGCTTGTGCTTGGGATTCTCACAGATAACCATGACTTTTCCCTTGCGCTTGATGACCTTGCATTTTTCGCAAATGGGTTTTACGGAAGGTCTTACTTTCATTGAAATTACCTCCTTGCAGGTTTTGCAGCTTTCACTGCGCCTTTCTATCAGCCAATTACTTGGCTCTCCATGTGATTCGGCCCTTTGTCAAATCATAGGGTGACATCTCAATCTTCACCTTATCGCCGGGAACGATACGAATGTAGTTCATTCTCAGCTTTCCAGAAACATGAGCCAGGATAACGTGCTTGTTGGGCAGCTCTACGCGGAACATTGCGTTCGGCAGGGCTTCCTGCACGATACCTTCTACTTCAATCAAATCTTCTTTAGACAAATCAATTACCTCCCAAATCTGCATTGCAATCGTTCAGCCGTCTGCGCAGTGCTTTGTCCGTCAGCCCTTCCAATTCCCAGACCGTGCTGGTCAGCCGGATGTGCTTTCGATTCTTACGCTTCGGCTTACTAAGCGTTCTGTGCTTTCCGTCAGCCAGATAAACGAACCTGCCGTCTATTCCGGTGACAATATAAAAATTGTCCTTTTCTTTTCCGGCGGCCGCACAAACCACCATACCCACCTGTAACTGCATCATTCCGGATTCGTCATAAGAACCGGACCATCCGGCGTGATGGCTACGGTGTGTTCAAAGTGCGCGGATAAGCTGCCGCTGCGGGTAACAACTGTCCAGCCGTCTTTCAACTGGCGGATCGCATCACCCTTCTGGTTGATCATCGGCTCAATGCAGATGACCATACCTGCCTGCAAACGCACACCCTGTCTGCCGGGTGTCACATAATTCGGTACTTCCGGAGCTTCATGCACTTCCCGTCCGATTCCGTGACCGCAGTATTCTCTGACGACCCCGTATCCTCTGGAAACGCAGTATTCCTGTACCGCACCGGATACTTCGCTCAGCCTTGCATTGACCACTGCCTTTGCAATACCGGCTTCCAGTGCACCTTTTGTGACATCAAGCAATGCCTGTGCCTCTGCTGAAATCTTTCCGCAGGCGAATGTTGCCGCGGTATCTCCGTGGAACCCATTATAATGTGCTCCCACATCGACGCTCACAATGTCGCCGGCTTTCAGCTTCCGCTTGGCACTCGGGATACCGTGAATGACCTCGTCATTGACCGAGATGCAGGCACTTCCGGGAAACCCGTACAATCCCAGAAATGAGGGATATGCGCCGCATCCGACAATGTAGTCATGCACAATCTTGTCAAGCTCCAATGTAGTCATGCCGGGCTGAATGGACTGCCCTGCGAGCTGTAACGCTCTGCCGGCAATCCTTCCGGCTTCCCGCATCTTCATTAGATCTGTCTTAGATTTAATAGTGATACTCATTCGGTGTCAGCCCCCACTGCCTTGAGCGTCAGCTTCACCGTATCAGCAACCTCTTCCTGTCCGATGACAGTATCGAGCTTGCCCTGTTTTGCATAATAGTCCTTCAGCGGAGCAGTCTGCTTGTGGTAAACTGCCAGACGATCCAGAACCGTTTCCGGCTGGTCATCCTTACGGATGATGGTCTTTTCACCGCACTTGTCGCATGTTCCTTCGACCTTGGAGGGCTTGTACTGAATGTGGTAGGTTGCGCCGCAGCCTTCACATACACGTCTGCCGGATACACGCGTCTTAATGGTTTCGTCATCTACAAAGATTTCCAGTACCTTGTCAATGCGTACGCCCATTTCATCGAGGGCTTCTGCCTGCGGCACTGTTCTGGGGAAACCGTCCAGAATGAAACCATTCTGGCAGTCATCCGCTGCGATACGATCCTTGAGAATGCCGATTACGATGTCATCGGAAACCAGTGCACCGCTTTCCATTGCTGCCTTTGCCTTCAGACCGTATTCTGTACCGTTCTTCACAGCCTCACGCAGCATGTTGCCCGTAGAAATCTGCGGGATGTTGAGTGCTTCGGAGATGACTTCTGCCTGAGTGCCTTTACCAGCACCGGGCGCACCGAGTAAAATCAAATTCATACTTGCCCCTCCTTATCCTAAGAAGCCCTTGTGATGACGCATCATCATCTGGGATTCCAGAGTACGAACTGTTTCCAGCGCAACGCTTACCACGATGAGGATGGAAGTACCACCCATGGACAGGGAACGAAGCGCAGGATCAAACCATGCCAGAGCAATGGGGATAATCGCGATAAATCCAAGGAAAATCGCACCTACAAGAGTAATCTTGGACAGCACGCGCTGGATGTAATCGGATGTGGGCTTACCAGGTCTGATACCGGGGATGCCGCCGTTGTTCTGACGAAGCTGGTTTGCAATTTCAATCGGATTATACTGCATTGAAACATAGAAATAGTTGAATGCAATAATGAGAATCAGATAAAGGATTGCGTAGCCACCGCTTGTTGTCTTGAAGAAGTTCACAAAGTGGTAGTAGAACTGTGCACCGAGGCTCGTTTCACCTTCCACGATCTGCTCAACAGGCTTAACAAACATGCTGATGGTGCTCGGCAGTGACATAAATGCCATTGCAAAGATGATCGGCATAACGCCGGACATGCAAACCTTAATCGGAATGTGTGTGTTCTGACCGCCGAACTGCTTTCTGCCAACAACACGCTTTGCATACTGAATCGGGATTCTGCGTTCAGCTTCATTCATGAATACGATGAAGCCAATCATCAGAACGAAACCAACTGCAATTGCGAGTGTTACAAAGAAGTACTTTGCAGGGTCAGAGATCGTGAGTGTAACCAGATTGGATACATCCACGGGGAATCTTGCTACGATACCAGCGAACAGGAGCATGGAAATGCCGTTGCCGATACCCTTTTCATTGATGCGGTTACCCATCCATACAACGAGGGACGCACCAGCAGTAAAGCAAGCGATAATAACGATCGCTGCGAACCAGCCCTCAGCACCTTTTGTATACGTTACAGCGTTCATGCTGTTGCGCATTGTCAGGTAGTAAGCGATGGACATAAACAGGGACAGTGCCAGCGCGAGGTAGGCGGTAATCTTGTTGAGTACCTTTCTGCCCTCCTCGCCTTCCTCCTGCAATCTTTCAAGCGGAGGAAGTGCATATGTCAACAGCTGAATGATAATGGATGAGTTAATATATGGTGTAATAGAAAGCGAGAAGAAGGTAGCCTGTGAAAGTGCGCCACCAGTCAGGATGTTCATATACTCCAGGAAGTTACCATCTGTAGCATTTGTGGACATCCACTCCTGTACCGTTGCCATATCCAGAAACGGAACTGTAATTGCACTTCCGATTCTGAACACGATGATCATCATGAGAGTGTACAGGAACTTCTTGCGAATCTCAGGTACGCTCCACGCATTTTTCAGTGTCTGAAACACCTCAGATCACCTCAGCTTTCCCGCCTGCCTTTTCAATTTTCTCAGCAGCACTCTTTGTAAACTTTGCAGCCTTTACTGTCAGCTTTGCAGTGAGCTCACCCTCGCCGAGAATTTTTACGCCGTCGCAAACCTTCTTAACCAGTCCGCTTGCGCACAGCAGCTCTGCATCTACAACAGTACCATCAGTGAATCTGTTCAGATCACCTACATTCACGGTTGCATATGTGGTTGCGAAAATATTGTTGAAGCCTCTCTTGGGGATTCTTCTTGCAAGAGGCATCTGACCGCCTTCAAAACCAATTCTTACGCCGCCGCCAGAACGTGCATTCTGACCCTTATGGCCCTTACCTGCGGTCTTACCGTTACCGGAGCCGTGACCACGACCTACGCGCTTACGATCCTTGTTGGAATCCAGAGCCGGTACGAGTTCATGAATCTGCATTTACAGCACCTCCTTCTTATGCTTCTTCCACCTTAATGAGGTGAACGATTTTGTGGATCTTGCCGTTTGTTGCAGCATTGTCAGGCTGCACGGTTGTGTTGCCGATCTTCTTCAAGCCAAGTGCATGTGCAGTGGCAATCTGATCCTTCTTGCAGCCGATGAGGCTTTTTACGAGTGTGATTTTCTTTGCCATTGTTCTGCCTCCTTAACCCAGGATTTCCTTGACAGTCTTGCCGCGCTTTGCAGCAACCTCCTCTGCTGTTGTGCAGGAAGTCAGACCATTGATGGTTGCTCTTACTACATTGCAGGGGTTGTTGGAACGCAGGGACTTTGTTCTGATGTCCTTGATGCCTGCTACCTCGATGACAGCACGAACAGGACCGCCGGCAATTACACCGGTACCGGGAGCAGCCGGACGCATGAGCACTTCGCCTGCACCGAACTTACCTACGATTTCATGAGGAATGGTTGTACCCTTCAGCGGGATCTTCACCATGTTCTTCTTAGCATCCTCGATGCCCTTGCGGATCGCATCCG
>SVNO01000106.1 GCA_015066845.1 Ruminococcus sp.
CCCCTGCCCCCCTCCCAGAGGGAGGGGGGATTAAATCGGGGGCTGCGCCCCCGATCCCCGCTTCCGCCTGCGGCGGTTTTTTGGGGCTGCCGCCCCTTACCCCCGCTTAAGTTGATGACATTGCCCAATGGGGGAGGGGATGTCAGTCTGTCGAAAAAGTCTTTTTGTGCCCAAGGGCACAAAGGAAAGGCATACTAAAAGAACGGGTAGGGGCACTTTTTTGCAAAAAAGTGCCCCTCTCAAAAAAGCGACGGCTTAAAGAGATTTCGCGCACTGCGGTGCGCGACCAGAGGGCGTTGCCCTCTGGACACCCACGAGCTTTTTGAAAAAAGCTCGACCAAAAACTTTTCCATTGCCTCCGGCATAAGAGGATAGTTTTTCTACAAGCTGCAAGCCCCTCCCCCGTTGGGGGAGGGGCTGTTTTTCGATGCGTAACTCCATAGATTCCGTTTATTATCCGACAAGACCGGAGCGTTCAATGCCCTCGGTGAAATACTTCTGCAAAAGTGTGTACATCAACAGCAGCGGTGTCACGGCAAGCAGGCAGCCAGCCTCCATCCAGAGTATCTGGTCGCGCGCGGATACATGCACGGTCGCACTGCCGAACAGCTCCTTTTTCAATTCGCTGCTAAGATTCTTGAGCATGAGTGCCATGGTCGCATTTTCCGTGAAAAATGTCGAGCTGACGTAGTAATCGTTCCAATACCAGACCACCGAAAAGAGGAATACTGTCAGGAATGAGGAAGCAGCATTGGGAATCATGACCTTGAGAAATGTCATGAACGGGCCGCAGCCGTCCAGATATGCCGCATCCTCCAGCTCTTTTGGCAGTCCCTTGAAGAACTGGCGAAAAATGAAAATCATCAGTCCGGCACGGATGCCATTTGCAGTCAATGCAGGCAGATACATCGTCCACGGTGTATCAATCAGATTGAACGAGGATGCTGCCGCATTGCCGAACAGGTCGCGGATGATGGGCTGCAATCCAAAGAAATAGCGAAATCCCGTGTACTGCGGAATGGCGATAATCTGATTGGGCACGAGAATCATCATCATGACAATGCCGAACAGCAGATTCTTTCCCTTGAAACGGAATCTGGCAAAGCCATAACCCGTAATGGCGCAGGACGCAACCTGCACGAGGGAACAGCCGATGTTCAGGAACAGCGTATTGCCCAGCGTTTTCCAGAAGTCCATGGCGTTCATGGTCTGCTGGAGAATTTTCAGCGTAAAATGGCGCGGAATCCACATCACTGTGGGGTCGCTCATATCCTCCTGTGCACGGAATGCACAGCTGACCATGTAAATCAGCGGATAGAGGATGATGAAGCAAAGACTGAACAGGATGAGGAAACGGAAGAACGGCCAGACCTTTTCCATTGCTTTTTTCTTCCGGATATAGGCGATTTCCGCCTTGTCCAGTTTGATTTCGCCCGTCTGCGTGGTTTCTTGCATTGCCATCCCTCCTTTAGTCAACTTCGTAGTAAATGAAGCGGTTCATAATCAGTGTGATGATGCCAACTGCCACAAGGACAATCGCAAAATACACCCATGCCATTGCCGCTGCACGACCGAATGTCCACTCATGCTGCAAGTCGAGCACTCTGCCCATGACAAGGTTGTCCGGTGCGGTGAACGAGTCGATGATGGTGAAAATCAGGTTGGCAAGAATCATGGGGCTGACATAGGGCAGCGTGATTTTCCAGAAATACTCCCATGCTGTCGCACCCTCCATCTGCGCCGCTTCCTTGGCAGATGTGGGGATATTCTGAAGAGCCGCGAGGAAAATGAGAATCTGGATGCCCATGTTCCACACGATGCTGAAAATATTATTGGACACGGTTTCCACAATTGTCTGCATATTCTCCGTCAGACCATAAATGCCGATAAACTGGAACAGCTCCCCCACCAAATCGGTGGAGAACATGGTGGAAAACTGTCCGGCACTATCCGCACCGCTGCTGGAGATATTGCCGCTGATGATGCTGTACACAGGGCCGGTGGCAATGATGACGGGCAGGAAAAATACGGCTCTGGCAAAGGTTCTGCCGCGGAATTTCTGGTTCAGAATTACGGCGATAAACAGGGAAAAAATCAGAATCAGCGGTGTTTTCCAGAGCGTTTCCAGCAGTACTGCACCAAGGTATTTTGCATAGTATTGGTCACCTGTAAACACATACTTGTAATTGTCCAACCCCACCCACGGGCCAGTCATGCCGCCGGTTTCCGGATGGACATCACGGAACGAATACAGCAGCGAATTGACAAGCGGATAGAGGAAGAACACAATCGTTCCGACAAGCCACAGGGAAATGAACGCGTAGCCGTACAGTCCCTTTCGCTTCTGATAGGGCAGATTCTTCAGGAATCCGCCTTTTTTCGTCTTTTCTTTCATCTGTACGTTCACGTTCCTTTCTCGTCCGTCAAATCCGACAGCCGGTATTCCCTGCCGTCCATGGTGATGGTTTCCGTTTCATAATCCACGGTAATGGTCGTACCGTCTGCGTACTGCGTTACGGAACAATCCCCATCGCGCTGATACTCCACAATCTGCTGGTCACTGACAGCGGAGAGCAGTTCTGCGGCAAGCTGGTACTGCTTTGCTGCCTGTTCCTGCCAGTAGGCATAGTGCGAATAGAAATAGGTATCGAGCTGCGTATCCTTCAGGTCGGAGGCATCCGCATAAATCATGTCATACGCCGGATCGCAGCCGGCTGCAATGGCATGGAGGAATGCCGCGTCACTGTCCGCACTGCCGTTGATTGGGGTACTGGAATAGGGAATCAGCCCGTGCAGGACAATCTGGTAAAACGGAATATCCCCGTCAAACAGGTCAAATCCACTGGATTGCAGCGGTACATCGCCAATGCGTGACGCGTGGGGAAATGCATAGGCTGCGCAGGCATCGGCATAGAGGGATAGTCCTGCGCCGGTAAGCTCCTGATAGGAGGACAGCAAGGCGATTTTGGTATCTTCACGGGACATTTCAGCCTTGCCGTAGTCGCCGTAAAGGGTGGAAGTCATTTCACCAAGGCAGATACCCGTCAATCCCCTGCTGCTGCTGCGCTGTGCCAGTGTGCGGTACAGCTTCCCGAACACTGCGGGAGAAAGCAGAGATCGCGTAGATGCGGACATATCCTGTACACCATAGGCAAGATTGTAGCGTATCTGGCGCGAATACG
>SVNO01000047.1 GCA_015066845.1 Ruminococcus sp.
ATTTCTACTCGCAGCAACATCTGCTGTGTCAGAAAACCTTGCAATACATCAAGTATTCCTGCGGTTTTCTTCCTTGCAGCTGTTACTGCTCGTGTACGAAATTCTGCTCGTGTTCCGGTTTTTAGAGGTGCCCATAAAAAGGAGGATGATACAGCACATCATCCTCCCTCAAAATTATTCTTCTGTCGGCTGCGCATCCTCTGCGATTTCCGCAGATTCTACAGTTTCCGCAGTTTCCGCAGCTTCTTCCACAGGTGCAGTATCCTGTGCCGGCTGCTCCGGTTCTGTCAGCTCACCTTTCATGAGCTTTTCGAAGTCCGGACCGTCGATCTTTTCATGTGCGATCAGATACTGCGCCACTGCATGGAGCTGGTCGAGGTGGCTGCTCAGGATCTCTTCTGCCCTGCGATAGCCATCCTCTACATAAGCACGGATCTCTGTGTCAATTTCCGCAGCAACCTGCTCGGAATAGTTCTTGGTGCTGCCGAAATCCCTGCCGAGGAATACTTCGTTCTGGTCGCTGCCATATACCACAGGGCCGAGATTTTCGCTGAAGCCATAGCGCGTTACCATGTTTCTTGCCGTTGCAGTTGCACGTTCAAGGTCGTTGGACGCACCGGTGGAAATGTCATCCAGAATCAGCTTTTCTGCCACTCTGCCGCCAAGGAGCGTTACAATTTCCTCGCGCATTTCCATCATGCTGACATAGGATTTGTCATGCTCCGGCAGGGACATGGTGTAGCCGCCTGCCATACCACGCGGAATAATGGAGATCTGGTGCACCTTGTCCTGATGCGGACAGTAATAAGTGCAGACTGCATGACCGGCTTCGTGGTACGCTGTCAGGCGGATTTCCTTTTCCGTCTTGACGCGCGACTTCTTCTCCGGACCTGCTACCACCTTGATGGTTGCTTCTTCAATATCCTCGTTGGTAATTGCCTTTCTGTTGGCTCTTGCAGCAAGCAGTGCTGCTTCATTGGTCAGATTCGCAAGGTCTGCACCGGTAAAGCCAGCCGTACCCTTTGCGATATTGGAAAGGTTCACATCGGGTGCAAGGGGCTTGTTCTTCGTGTGTACCTTGAGAATTTCTTCTCTGCCCTTGATGTCGGGATAGCCGACAACGATCTGACGGTCAAATCTGCCCGGACGCAGCAGCGCGGGGTCGAGGATGTCGCGGCGGTTGGTTGCCGCAATGACAATGACGCTCTCATTGCCCACAAAGCCGTCCATTTCCACAAGCAGCTGGTTGAGCGTCTGCTCACGTTCATCGTGGCCGCCGCCAAGACCTGCGCCTCTGTGTCTGCCGACTGCGTCAATTTCGTCAATGAAAATAATTGCCGGCGCGTTCTTCTTTGCCGTTTCAAACAGGTCGCGGACACGGGATGCACCCACGCCGACGAACATTTCTACGAAATCCGAACCGGAAATCGGATAGAACGGACAGCCTGCCTCACCTGCCACAGCCTTGGCAAGCAGTGTCTTACCAGTACCGGGAGGGCCGAGCAGCAGTACGCCTCTCGGAATTTTCGCACCCATATCGGTGTATTTCTTCGGATTTTTGAGGAAGTCCACAAGCTCTGTCATCTCGAATTTTTCTTCCTCAGCACCTGCCACATCCGCGAACATGACCTTCTGTGCATTGCTCTGGTTCTTGACATTTGCCTTACCGAAGTTGTTGAACTTGCTGCCGCCTGCCTGCCGCATCATAAAGACGAACAGGACAATGCCCATAATCAGAATGAGGAATGTGGGCAGGTAGGTCACCAGCCACGAGTTGTCCTTGATTCTGAAATAATCCTGCTCCAGCGGCGCGTCAGGATTTGCTTCGTTGTACTCCAGACGATAGTTTTCTGTTTCATTCAGGAACAGCTGCACATGCGGTACGCGGTATTCCAGCTCCGTACCGTCCTTCAGCTCCAGCTCCAGTTCACCCGTACCGAGGTCGAGGGTGTAGAAGCTGACCTGCAGGTCGTCAAAATGCTGCATGATTTCCGTGAATTTATATTCCTCATCGGATTTATTCATACGCGGAAGCATGTATGCGGCAAAGAAAATCAAAACCGCCGCAACCAGTAAATAAGCGAAAATGCCCTTGCTCTTTTTCAAACCATCCACTCCTTATCCTTTTTCTGCTCCGGCATTGCACTGCCGGAAATGTCTTATCATCGCTGTAAAATCCAATTATAACATACTATCATGTGATAGATGTGAACTATATGTGTTTATTCTGTGATAATGTGCAGCCAGAGCATCCGCTGCGTCCGTTCCGTGACTGCTGCATGTTCTGCCGCGCCAAGCCCCTGCACCCAGAGCAGACCGCTTTCATCCGACAGATAATGCACCGTACTGCGCTGTGCCGGCGGTACATTGGCATTGAGCCATTTTTTGATGGAGATCCGGTGCGTATGTCCTGCTTTTCGCAGGTACAACGCCGGAATCCGGCTGTGCAATGCAGCATTCCCATTTATTATATCATAATCCAGTACGGAATTTGCAAACATTGTGTGAATTCTTGCGAATTTTTCCGCATCGTTCCTGCAAATGACCTCTGCTTCGGCATACATCCCCTCGAACAGGCGGTTTTTGCCAATCGTCAACGGGATTCTGCGCACTTCCTGCACGGGCTGTTCCAGCCAGAGCGTATCACGGCTGACATGGGCACGGATGCCGCCATAGGCAAGCTCCGCCGTGCCGCCGGTTTCCAGTAAACGGCAGACGGTGAGAATATTCTGCCGGCTTGCAAGGCTGTGTGCGGCAAGGAGTTTTGCAATGCATCTGCGCCGGATTGCCGGATGCAGCGCATTCAGACTCCGCAGCGAACCATCCACCTGCAAACACTGCACATAGGCAGTATCTGCCTGCTGTGCGAGGAAATCCGCGTCAAGCTGCAGATCCTCCGTCATTGCCGTGCAGGCATCCTCTACGGATGGATTGCACTGGCGCAGTGCAGGAACAACGTGACAGCGCAGATAATTGCGGCGGTAGACATCCTGCGCATTCGTACTGTCCTCCACATGCGAAAGCCCCTGCTGCCGCACATAGTCCTCCACCTGTGCGCGTGTGACGTGCAGAAGCGGGCGCAGGAATTGGTCACGGACGGGGGGAATGCCGCACAGTCCCTTGAGTCCCGTGCCGCGCGTCAGGCGCATGAGCACCGTTTCCAGATTGTCCGAGGCAGTGTGTGCAGTGGCGATAGCACCGCTGCAATGCGCAGAAAATGCGGCATACCGGCATTCTCTTGCAGCAGTTTCCACCGAGAGCCTGTGTGCCGCTGCATAGCCCTGTACATCGCAGGATACGACTGTCAGGGGAATGCCCAGTACTTCGCAGAAATCGCGGCAGAACTGCTCATCGCGCAGGCTTTCCGCACCGCGCAGATTATGCTGGATATGGATGGCGCGTACGTCAAGTCCGAATTCTTCGCGCAGCTGCCAGAGTGCGTGGAGCAGTGCCACGCTGTCCGCACCCCCTGAAAATGCCGCGTCAATGCGGCAATTCCTGCAATCGCGCGTCTGTAGGAA
Source organism: Ruminococcus sp. (assembly GCA_015066845.1). Taxonomy (GTDB): domain Bacteria; phylum Bacillota; class Clostridia; order Oscillospirales; family Ruminococcaceae; genus UBA3855. Next base: position 3,522 of record SVNO01000047.1, read on the forward strand.
TTGTCGGACAGCATCAGGCAGGAGCATCGAGCTTCATCTCCATAGTGCTGAATCGTGTGAACTGTCCATCCCAGATGAGATTGACTGTTCCCGTTTCGCCGTGACGGTTCTTTGCGACAATGCATTCAGCCACATTCGGCTGCTGACTTTCCTTGTTGTAGTATGCGTCACGGTAGAGGAACATTACAATGTCCGCGTCCTGCTCAATTGAACCGGATTCACGCAGATCCGAGAGCATGGGACGCTTGTCGGTACGGCTTTCCGGTCCACGGGAGAGCTGGGAGAGGAGAATGACCGGCACATCCATTTCCTTTGCCATGATTTTGAGCTGTCTTGTGATTTCGGAGATGATCTGTACACGGTTCTCCGTTTTCAGTGTGGTCTGAATCAGACCGAGGTAGTCGATCACCACAAGTCCGAGATTCTTCATCCGGCGCAGCTTTGCCTTGATTTGCTGCACAGTAATGCTTGCGGTATCGTCAATGTAAATGGGAAGTCCCTGCAAATAGCTTGCACCGGCAGCAAGGCGCAGCCAGTCGTCACCGTCAAGTCTGCCGTTGCGCAGCTTGTTGGAATCGACCTGTGCTTCCGTGGAGAGCAGTCGGGATACGAGCTGTTCACGGGGCATTTCGAGGGAGAAAATACACACATCCTTATCCCCGTGCCTTGCGACATTGCAGGCGATATTCAGGGCAAAAGCTGTTTTACCCATCGCAGGACGCGCGGCAATGAGGATGAGGTCGGATTTGTTCAGACCGGAAGTGAGCGTGTCGAGATAGGAAAAGCCGGAGCGTGTGCCGAGGTACAGCTCACGGTCAGGGCCTGCGATTCTGCCGATATGGTTATAGGTTTCCGCAACAATTTCTTTAATGGGGGTAAGCCCCGTGACATCCCGTCCCTGACGGATATCAAAAATGCGCTGTTCTGCGGCATCAAGCAGGAGATTGGCATCTGTTTCGCCGCTTTGGATGTCTGAGAGAATGCCCCTTGCCGTTTCTGCAAGGACGCGGATATAGTATTTGCTTGTGACAATATTGCAATAGCTGTCAATATTGGAAACGGACGGTACGAGATTGACAAGGTTGGCAAGGTAATTTCTGCCCTCTGCAGCCGTTTCAAAAATATGCATTGCCACCGCTTCATTGAGCACGGTAATGACATCCGCCTTTGCGCCGGATGTGAACATCTGCGCCATGATGCTGAACAATGCACGGTGCTGGTCAATATAGAAGCATTCCGCCTTGACCTGCTCCATTACAACGGACAGCACATCCGGTTCGATCAGGATCGCACCGAGAATGGTCTGCTCCGCTTCAAGGCTGTAGGGCATTTCAATATCGTGAAAACTGGTAGTTTCAGCCATTTGCTCCTCCTTTCCTGTATTGCGAAAAAACACCAGTATCACCCCATACGCGGACGGGGTGATACAATACGGTCGATGGGTTACGCTTCAGCCACATCCACCTTCATTTCCGCAGAAATGCCGGTGTACAGCTTGATTTCGGCTGTAAATGTACCAAAGCTCTTAATGTCAGTTTTCAGGCTGATTTTCTTCTTGTCGATCTTGCAGCCGAACTGCTCCTCGATTGCCTGTGCAACCTGCGCACCGGTCACAGAACCGAACAGTCTGCCGCCCGTGCCAGCCTTGCAGAGAATCTTCACAGTCTTGTCATTGAGCTTTTCGCGCAGCTCATTGGCATTCTGCTTGTCCATGTCGATCTTGTGCTGCGCAGAGGACTGCTGTCCCTTGAGCAGGCTCATGTTTTCTGCGGTTGCCTCCACTGCAAGCTTCTTGGGCAGGAGCATGTTTCTTGCGTAGCCGTCCGCTACATTCTTCACTTCGCCCTTCTTGCCGGAGCCTTTCACATCCTGTAAAAAAATCACTTTCATTGGTATATCTTCCCTTCTTTATTTCATATCAGAAATTACCTGCAAGAGCCGTACTTTAGCATCCTGCACGGAAATATCATGCAGCTGTGTGGCAGCCATGGTCTGATGACCGCCGCCGCCGAGGGCTTCCATAATGACTTGAACATTGACCGCGCCGAGAGAACGGGCGGAAATATTGACCACGCGGTTAATTTCGTAAATGACAAATGCCGCGCTGACATTCTGGATGCTCAGCAGCTCATCCGCTGCCTGCGGTGCGACCAACCGCACATCGGGCACTTCCTCCGATGCAATGGCAATGGCATAGCACCCGATTACTTCCGCAGAACCGACAATATCCGTCCGGCTGCGGTACGCTTCAATCGAACCGGAGAACATGCATTTCACCTTTACCGTATCCGCGCCGATCTTGCGCAGATAGGCTGCTGCCTCAAAGGTACGCACACCCGTGCGCATGACGAAGTTCTTCGTATCCAGCATAATGCCCGACAGCAGGCAATCCGCATAGCATGACGGGACAGCATTGCCCAGCTTGAAATACTGGATCAGCTCCGTCACCATCTCACAAGCGGAGGATGCATACGGTTCATGATGAAAGACCAGTGCATTGTCCACATAGTTGATATTCTTGCGGTGATGGTCGATGACCACAACGTTTTTCGCCATTTTATAGAGCTTTTCGCTTTCGAGAATTTCCTTGTTATGCGTATCCACAATGATGAGGAGCGTTTGGTCGGTGATGGTTTCCAATGCCTGTGCAGGTGTCAGGAACAAATCGCCGCCGACTTCATGCTCCATCAGGGAAAGAAGCTGCGGTGCAAGATTGCGCTGGGGATTGACCACCACGGCAACGGGCTTTTGCAGCAGCCGGACAGCACCGGCAAGACCACATGCCGCGCCCACGGAATCAAGGTCGCCGAACCGGTGTCCCATAATGAATACATTTTCGCTGCTGAGAATCAATTCCTGAATCGCGTTGGCAACAATGCGCGTCTTTGCGCGGGATTTCTTCTCCACGCCCTTGGATACGCCGCCGAAGAACCGGTAGCCATTTTCCGTCTTGACTGCCGCTTGGTCGCCGCCGCGTCCGAGTGCCATGTCCAGACTTTGTGCCGCCAGCTGTTCGCCCTCCTGCAAGGTTGCCGCACCATGTCCGACACCGATGGAGAACGTCACGGAATTTTTCTCGTCCACGCGAATCGCGCGCGCCTGGTCAAGGATGCGGAATTTATCCTTGATGATTTTCGCCATGTGCCGTTCCTCGATAATAGCGATAAACCGGTCGTTTTTCAGTCTGCGGAGAATACCGTTCGTGCCGGAAATAAAGTCCTCCAGCAGCTTTTCGATCGCCATGCTCGTTTCCAGTTTCGCGCTTTCCTTGGCATTCTGAATCAAATCCTCGTAATTATCCACAAGAATCAGCAGTACGCTCGGACGGCTTGCATGGTATTCCGCGCGCAGTTCGGCATAATCCGTTACATCCGCCCAGAGATAGGCAGTCAGCTCTGCCGCACCTTCACAGTACGGCAATGCGGAGATCCGATAGGTTCTGTCCTGCCAGTCCAGCTCCTGTTCAGGGAGCGTGGAATCCAGCGGCAGAATTTCCAGCAGATTCCTGCCAAACATATCCGAACGGCTGATAATTTCCCGTTCAAAGCAATGGTTATAATGCAGCAGAATGCCTTCTTCATTGAGAATGCACATGCCCAGCGGCAGGTTTTGCAGCGCGGCAAGCTCCGCATTCTCGCATTCCGTATTCATTTGTGCTGCATAGCGTATCACATGCTTGTTGGAATAGCCCACAACCAGTGCAACCAGAATGGCAAGAATTGCCGGCAGTGCACTGAATGGCAGATATTCCGGCGTTCCTCGTATTGCAAGCACCACTGCCGGCACCAATGTGGAAAGCAGCAGTAATGTGATGAGTACCCAGAGCAGAATCTGCTTTTTGGGCTTCAATCCGTTCACCTCCTCGATACTTATACTTCCATAATAATGGGGAGAATCATGGGGCTGCGCTTGGTTTTTGCATAAATGAAATCGGACAGTGCATCACGCATTTTTGTTTTAAGGGAGGTCCATTCACGCAGCTCGTAAATGGAGCATTCGCCCAGTGTATGGCACATCAGCTGTTTTGCCTGGTCCATCAGCTCCTCTGCCTCGCGTACATAGACAAAGCCTCTGGAGATGATGTCAGGGCCTGCCACCACATCATTGGTTGCCTTGTCAATACCGACAACAATGATAATCAGACCATCCTCGGCAAGGTGCTTTCTGTCACGCAGTACGATGGAGCCGACATCGCCCACACCCAGACCATCCACCAGCACTCTGCCGGCAGGTACCTGATTGACAACGCGCATGTAAGAACCATCCGTTTCAATGACATTGCCGATGGAAGCAATGATGACATTTTCCTTGGGAATTCCCATTTCCAGTCCGATATTACGCGCCTTGACCAGATGCTTGTATTCGCCGTGCACGGGGATGAAGTACTTCGGGCGCGTCAGTGCCAGCATGAGCTTCAGCTCCTCCTGACATGCGTGACCGGATACATGCACTTCATACATTGCTTCATACACGACCTCCGCACCGGATTTGAGCAGTTCGTTGACCACTCTCGTCACATGCTTTTCGTTGCCGGGAATGGGGGTTGCCGAAATGATGATGAAATCCAGCGGTGTGATGTTGACCTTCTTGTGGTCATGCATTGCCATGCGCGTGAGCGCGGACATCGGCTCGCCCTGACTGCCCGTGGTAATCAGGACGATCTGCTCCGGTGCGTACTGGTTCATGCTTTCAATGTCGATGATAATATTTTTGGGCACTTCCAGATAGCCCAGTTCCAGAGCCGTTGTAATGACGTTGATCATACTTCTGCCCAGTACTGCGACCTTTCTGCCCGTTTTTGCTGCAAGGTTGATAATCTGCTGTACGCGGTGGATGTTCGAGGAGAATGTGGCGATGATGATACGGCGATTGCCAGCCTTGGTAAAGAGCCGTTCAAAGGATTCGCCCACCTTGTGCTCGGACTGCGTATAGCCCGGACGCTCCGCGTTCGTAGAATCGGACATGAGCGCGAGTACGCCGCGTGTGCCCAGTTCAGCAAATCGTGCCAGATCAATCGGGCCGCCGTCAATCGGGGTGAAATCGACCTTGAAGTCACCCGTGTGCACCAGTACGCCGGCAGGGGTATGAATCGCCATGCCCATTGCACCGGGGATGGAGTGGTTGACCTTGATGAATTCCACTGCCATGCAGCCCATTTTGATGGTTTTGCGCGATTCCATAACATTCAGGGAAACCTTGCCCAGCAGTCCGTGCTCCTCAAGCTTGTGCTTGAGCAAGCCCATTGCCATGCCGGAACCATAGACCGGTGCATTGACTTTCTTGAGCAGGTAGGCAAGACCGCCGATATGGTCCTCGTGTCCGTGGGTGATGACAATACCGCGCAGCTTCTCTGCGTTGCGCTCAACATAGGTGAAGTCGGGCAGTACAATGTCTACGCCCGGCATTTCGGAATCGGGGAAAGCAAGACCGCAGTCGAGGATGAACATATCATTGCAGCACTCGAACACCGTCATATTCTTGCCGATTTCGTTCAGACCGCCAAGCGGAATGACACGCACAGTAGGACGGTGCTGCTCGCGTTTTTTCGGCTGCTGTGCAGGCTTTTGCTGTACAGGCTTGTGCGGCTGGGTTTTTTTACCGTTCTGTGCTTTTGCGGCAGGACGGTTGTTGGGATGACGAAATGTAAATTTCTTTCTCTTGGGATCGTTCTGTCTGGTGTAATTCAAATTGTTACCTCTCTTTTTGTAGACATGCAAATGAATGGGTACAATCCGCCCCAAAAAAGGGACGCTTTCCGCAATTCGTGCAGGTGCACGTTTCCGTTCGGGGAAAGCGTTCTCGCAAGAGCCGTGCGACTTTGCGGTCTGCGGTAAAGTGACGCAGAACAGCGGAGAGAGCATGGGTGGAATGAAATCAGTCATTTGCTCTTTGGATGCTCCCTGTGTGACAGGCAGCAGCGGATCAACGGACATAGTGATGCCCTTGTGTAATATGGAATCCCGTAACGACCTCCTGCCAGAGCAGGAGCGAAATCATACTATTTATATTATAGTCAAATTTCAGGCATTTGTCAAGTATGCACAGAACGTTTTCCGAGAATTGGGCAGTTTGGATAAAAAGAACCGCAATTCCAGCGAAATTTTTCCATGTTCATGCGCCGTGATGCAGCCGGTTTTCCCAGAATGCGCAAAGCTCCGCAGCCGTTTCCGCACGATCCGTGTGCGCCAACAGCTGCACCATGCCGCGGTGGTCGGGCAGGCTCATGCGGATATTCCGGTCGGGATTGCTCCGGCGGATGATTTCCACAGCCTGTGCCGTCAGTGTTGTGGAAATCTCACGGCGCATGGTGTACATCGGCGGCAGCAATGCGGCAAGCTGTGAAAGCCGCATTCCTCGTTCTTCCATAATGTGCAGAATATGGGCAAAAAGCAGCACTCCATCCGCACACACCCCCTGCTTTGCAAAGAGCTGTGCGGCAGTCGGTGATACCTGCGGCGTGAACATACGCAGAATCCTGCCGCCCATGCGCTGTGCAAAATCCTCTGCTGCCGGATGGAAGTGCGCCGGCAGTGCAAGTCCCTCATGGCGCGGCAGGAATGACAGCAGCGAGAGCAGCAAAAGCTGTTCATGGCGAATCATGCCGGAATCCTGCGAAAAAACGCTCACCTGCGCCCCATCGTCCGAGAGGTTGAGCACAAGCCGTTCCCCCTTGCCTGCGCCGAACAATGTCTGTGCCGTCCGGCGCAGAAGGGAATTGCCGCAGCAGATTTCCACAATACATTCCGGTTTGTGGAAAATCCCACGCACCTTCCCCTCCCATAACGCTGTCAGCGATTGTGCCGGAATGCAGGAGCCGGCAGGGAGAATTCTGCCGGAAATACGCGCTTCCATTGCCTGCTGAATGCGCCGGAGCTGTGCGGATTCCGGTGCAGTGCCAAGGAAGGTCAGGGGATGCATCTGCTGCACGGCATCCCCTGTGATCCAGAGTACCGCGTCACACTCCGTCAGCCTTGCCGCATGGAGCAATGCGCCGCGTGTGCAATGCCCCACCTGCCAGACCTGCGCCCCCTGTGATACCGCACCGCCTGCGGCAAGGACAGCGAAATTCTCTCCCTCCGGTGCACCATATCCAATGGCAAGCCGCTTGCCGAGTACGGTCATGGCAGCCCCAGCCAGCACTGCCGTGTCCGGACTGTTCCAGCGCGGCAATCCGCAGTGGATGCCGTCCTGTGCATCCACCACAAAATGCCTGTGTACTGGGGTTTTGTGGTGTTCCGCCGCCGTTGTTCCCTCCTCCTGCACGGCATCCTGCAATACCGTGCCGCGGTCAACGCGCGCATGACGGCACAGGATGCTGCCGCGCAGGACTGCACCTGCCCCGACCTGCACCCCATCCATCAGAACGCAGCCAGTGAGCACGGCATGGTCGCCGATGACGCAGTCATTCCCAATGATGGTCTGCGCGTCAATTTCTGCATTCTTTCCGATGCAGACCGCCGCCCCGATGCGCCGCGCCGCATGTTCCGGATACCGCAGGAATCCACGCTGCTGTGCAAGGTACTGCGCGGGTGTTGCTGCACGGTGAAAATCGCAGTGTACCGCCGGAATTTCACGTTCCGGCACTTCCACCGCATCCCCCGTTCCAAGCAGCACCGCATCCGTGGACGAGCCATCGGCATGACACAGGCGCACGGGCGCGTGAAGCGCGAGGGAATGCAGCTCCTCCATATCCCAGCGCGGCAGGGAAAGCCGATAGAGGACGAGTGTCGGGGCAGTGCAGGGCGGCAGTTCTTCGGGGGTAGTCAGCTGCACGGGAATGTGCAGTGCGTCCACCGCCCCAAGCAGCCGTGCATCCGCATCGACAAGGGTAATGTCCGAAATGCCGTTATGTGCAAGAAATTGCAGAATATGGGCAATCAACGGCTGATTGCAATAGGAAAGCAGCCCCTCCGGCAGATGATGTACCGGCAGTGCATCGCAGTTGTGCTGACAAAAAAGAATGGCATTCATAACCATACCGCCTTTCATGGATATAGGAGAGTATGGTCAGAAATCGGCGGCAGTATACCACAAAAAACCGCCCCCCGAAATCGGGGGACGGTCAAAGAAAAGAGAGTGTAGCGTTCGATTATTCTGCCTTGAGGGGAAGCTCTGTGATCAGACCAATGGTGTACTTCAGAATTGCCATTGCATCCGCAGAAGTGGGCTTGCCATCCACATCCACATCCGCATTGAGAACACCCTGTTCCTTGATGGTACTGCCTGCAAGCAGGTTTTGATTCAGCAGCAGTACATCGACAATAGTAACTTCACCATCCAGATTGACATCACCGTACATTTTTGTATTATCTGTAGGCTCGGTGGTATCTGTGGGCTTCGTGGTATCCGGTGTTGTGCCATCGGAAATGCTGCCGTATACGATACCGCAGCCAACAGTACTCATGTAGAGTGCGCCGTATTCGTTCATATCACCGACAATGAAATTGCCGTTGCCAGTACCGCCGTAGAGATGCTCGCTGTTGATCAGCTCCCAAGTCTTGCCGGTATCGTTGGAGCGATAAATGCCCTCCGTGGATGTTTCTGTGGGCTTGCCGTAAATATACAGTGCATTCGGGCTATTTGCATCCTTAGGTGCACCGAAACCAACGGTCTTGCAGTAGAATACATTCATTTTTTCCAGTGTGGGAGTGCCGGTATCTGCACCGGTCACATGGTACATGCCATTCCAGCCTGCACCGAGTACCAGTTCACCCTTGCCCATGTATGCGATTCTTGCCGCACTGTCGCACTGGTCATACATGCAAATGTCAGTAGGCGTAAATTTTTCGCCGTAGTCCGTGCTGATGCAGAGTACATACTTCGCGTCAGACATTTCCGGTTCATCCTTGGAATAATGCCATGAGGAATCGAAATAGGTTGCATATGCATAAACGATTTTCGGATTATTCGGCTCTACATACATAAAGGTCGGCTTAGAACCATAGGTGGACGGGATGCCCTTGCAGGCAGTCCATGTCTTACCGTGGTCGTCAGAATACTGCACTGTACCGTCATCCTTGTTGGATTTGAAGAAACGGTAGCTATCCTCGCCCAGCTGTGTGATGGCAGCCTTACCGCCGGGGGAATTCTCCATCTTTTCCCATGTTGCACCGCCATTGAGTGTATAGAAGCCGCCGGCAACATCATTCTGGTTTTCTGCAATACGAATCATGACATCCGGATTCTGCGGACAGTAGGCAATTGCACCGGTACTGCCCATATTCGGGTAATGCTGTACAATGGTGGTATCTGCCACATGCTTGAAGCCGTCATAGTCGCCGATTGCGGAGAAATTGCTGCCGCCGGGAATGCTGATGAAGTCAAGCGCAACGACTTCCTCAATGCCGTCCGGATGGAAGTAGTAAACGGGCAGCTCATCCCATACATTATCGCAGGCGAACACGCCGTTACCGGAAACGAGGAGGATGCGGTCAGGCTCGCGCGGGTCGATGGAAACTGTACCGCACCAGTGGATCGCCTTATTGCGAATCCAGTCAAAACCGCCGTCCTGCAAGTAATCTGCCTGCAGCGGGCCGCCCCAGCTCTTTTCATTACCGGGGGTAATGGATTCCCATGTCTTACCGCCGTCATTGGAGCGATAGAACTGGTCACCCCAGCATACCTTTTCATCCTCCCACGCGTCCTTATACCAGAGCTGGGAAGACCATACGCCGCAGGTGGTTGCCACGAGCTTATTGGCATCGGTCGGGTCGCTCACGCAGCCGCCGAAGCTGTTGCCGGTGGGGGAAATGTCTGTCACATCGCCTGTTTTGGTATTATACTTGAAGATACCGCCGCCCGTGCCGTTGAACAGCAGACCGCCGACATAGGAAATGAGAAGATTGCCGTCCGCGTCCTTGTTGATTCTTGCCGGAAAGGCTTCTGTGGGGAGTTTATCGCTCAGCGGCTCCCAGTTATCCTTGCCGACATCGGCAACATAAACATTCGCGCCGATGGTATTATCGGACACACCGACATAGACCTTGCCGTTGTGGATATTGATCGTGCCGATGCCGTTGACCTGTGAATAGTCCGTACCGGTGGTGGTCTTTTCGGTCACAGTGCCCCATGTCGGCCACTTGATCTCGTTGGTGAACAGACCGAGGTCATTGAAGCTTTCCACATAGCCCCATGTCTCGCCGCCGTCCTTACTCATGATCAGACCGTCGGTATCGCCGCCGCAGTAGATGATGTTGGGGTTATCCGGATCAACAGCGATGGATTCGCCTGTCTGTCTGCCCGCGCCGTTACCATGTACCTTGATGAGGTCGGTAACGTCATGCTCCACGAAGGTTTCGCCGCCGTCAGTGGATTTGAAAATAGCGGTTCTTTCCGCGCTGAAGTACGCACAGCCTGCGAGCAGGTAGATGGTATCATCATCAGTCGGGTCGATACAGAGCGCGTCAATGCTGAGGAAGCCGCGGTCGGAATCGTTAACGAAGTCCATCAGCTGCACCCATTCACGCTTTTCGTAGTCATAACGGTACGCGCCGCCTACGTCAGTTCTTGCGTACATTGCTTTCTGACCGGTAATGATACCGGATACGAAACCGCCGCCGCCGATGCGGACAGTACCCCAGTCATATTCGCTGACTGCTGAGGTTGTGGTGGTTTCTGCGGATGTGTACAGCATTGCCGTACTTGTGCAGAGCATAGCGAGGCTGACAATCGCTGCTGCTGCCTTTTTCCAATTTTTCATACTGACTCTCCTTTTTTCAAGGTGCGAGTGCAGAACAGTACGATTGCACGGTGTACTTTTATTCTACACTCTGAAATATTCTACCATATTTATACATACTATTGTAGCGCATTTTTTCCAGAAAAACAATCAGTTTTTTCTAACTATTTTTGAATAGTTTGTAAATAGCGCGGAATTTGTGCCGGCAGACGCATTCGGAGGGGTTCGGAGATGGACAGAGCCGCCCATCTCACGACAGGCGGCTGCATCAATGCAAGAGAAAATAACTATTTCTCAATATAAACATTTGTCATTTCCACATTCACAGAGGATGCAAACTCCACCGCCTTGTTGGTTTCGACAAAAATTGCAAAAGAGGGCAATGTCTGCTCAGAAGCCATCGGTATGATTCTGTCAATGTTGACTGTCCAGCTGCCATCTTCATTCTTACTAATACCACGCACAGCATGGTAATCCTGCGTTGCTTGCTCAATTGCAATGACCATAATAAGGTCGTGTTCCCTGAACCATGCTGCATCATATTTCGCCACAGTATCCGTCAGCGGCACGCCCCATTCGCCTAAAGCATCAGTAGAAGTTCTTGTGTCAAAACGCTCACCCACTTCATGCATTTTCTCCACAAACGCTTCCAACTCTTCAGGAGAAGTAATGAAGAAGGAGATGGGATCATAGCCGTATTCCCCATTGGAAAATGCTGTGTAAATGTCAGCAAGTATCATCGAAACATATTGCGCCCCATCATATTCTGGTTCTTCCAGACGCTGTGCTATATACTCGGAAAATTCCGGATAATCAGCGGATGTACCAGCATTTGCAGCATAACACAATACAATGGATGCGTCAATTGCATTGATCCGATCGTCTGCATTGACATCCATCAATGCAAGCTCCTCCGGCGCAGCAGTTTCTCCTGTACCAAGCTGCGCAGCTTTGATGAGAACCAGTGCAGCCTCCGCAGCATTCCCTGTAAATGCCTTTTTCGGAGCTTCGCACGGAATTGCCGGTGTACCGTTAGCACCCAGAATGAATGTCAGCTGGTCGCCAACGTTTGCATTGGCTGCAATCTCTGCATTGTACAGCGGCAAATCGAATGACCATGAATAATCATAGGTGTAGGATGTAGCCTTACCGCTTGCATTTGTCATCTTCAGCTGGTATTCGGTTTTTTCCGTCACTGTAAACGTATCCGTACCGTAGCATTCCGATGCCTTGCCGAGGTATTCTACATGGAAATCGGGCATGAACTTTCCCGGATAGGTTTCATAAATGCCCTTCGTTTCAATTCTCACAGCGTCGCCAATCGCCAGCGGATGTCCGTTGCTGTCCTCTTTCTGTGAGAAGTATACAGGCTGATTGTTGTCGTACATTACCAGAGAATCATTGACAATGATTGCATAGCATTCTGTCTGCCAATTGGTATCGCTCTCATTTTCATCCGCCACCGGCAGAACCACATTGGAGTTGTACACATAGAACAAGTCCGACTCGCCCTCAGCAAGCTCAATTTTCGGAAGATTGAATCGCGTTTCTTCATAGTAGTCGTACTGGCTGCCGTTCGCGTCATACAGGACGGAATGCCAGCTCTCCTTGCTCTCAAGCGTCAGCAGCTTTTTCTGTGCAATTTCACTGACATGACCGAGATTATCAATGATCAGCGGTTTTTCCGGCTTGTAATGCATACAGCCCGGATAAATCTCTGCAGTCATATACGGTTCGGAAACGCGCAGAATATCGCCGTACTCCGGCTCGTCCTGTCCCTCCAGTGCCGCGGTAAGGTCGGCACCGCAGCTGCTGATTTGATACGTTGCAGTGGTTCCGATTTCGCGCACAATCAGCTTTGACAGTACTCCTTCATCATTGTGGAATGTGTCCGTTACCACATATTCCGTCATGTCCGTCAAAGACGACGCGGACACGATCTGTGCAGGAATTGCCGGTAATGCACAGGCAAGTGCGGTCAGGATTGCAAATACGTTTCGTTTCATAAAGATACCCTCCTTAAAATGTGTATTGTGCGGCATTGCCCAAAGTGGGGCAATGACATCAACCGAAAAGTTTCAAAAGGCGAAAGCCTTTGCCGGTGCCGGTGCGGAGCACCGGCTCAATCTCCCCCTCCCCTTTGGGGAGGGGGCAGGGGCAATCTTTGCACAGCTTTCCCAAAGTTGATGACATTGGCAAGCAAGGGGATTTGACAGACTGTTTATAATCCCCCTATTCTTATAACAACGCAGAGAAGAAAAGATTGGCAGTATTTTGAACTTTGTAGAAATGCACAAAAACGCATCCAGAACTTGGTGATTGTGCACAATGCAAAGCGACAAAATTCACAGGAAACGGATGAAGTTCTACATTTCGGAGCGTTTCACAAGATTTTCATGAAAAAAAACGTGACAAACCGGAAAAAGTATGGTATAATAGGGAAAGATTCGAGATAGAAAAGAGGAATCGTATGGCAAACAAACGAAACCGCAGGGGCGAGGGCAAGGGCATTTATGTCATTCTGCTTGTACTCATCGCCTTTGTACTGGTCTTTGCTGTCGGCATGATGACAAAGAAAAGCGGAATCCAAACAGAATCCAAGCCCGATGCATCCAATCCCACCACTGCAGCAGAACCTCTGGTTACGCAGTCGGGTACTGCGCTCACGACCAGTGACATAGAAACAGAACCTACCACATCCACCACAGAACCCACCACATCCGCCACAGAACCCACTACCTCTGCCGTGCCGCTGGAAACACTGGACACCGGCAGCGGTACAATGATGCAGACCGCGGAGCGTTCGCATATCTACATCCGCGTCAACCATGAAAAGACGCTGACACCGCCCGCAGGCTTCGGGGCAGATACAACCTATCGCACCAGTGACGACAACGTTGCCTATGTAGAGGAGGGCGGCAGGCTCATTGGATTGGAGAAGGGCAGCTGTACCCTGATTGCCGAGTGGAATGGACAAGCCAAGGAAATTCCGGTCACTGTGCGTGAAATGACCGTGGAAAACGGCTGTACCTATGTGGACGGTATTCTGGTAGCGAACAAGAGCTACAGTCTGCCGCGAGAGTATAACCCCGGACTTCTGCCCGTAACGGAGGAGGCATTTGCAGAGCTTTCTGCCGCTGCGAAGAAAGAGGGACTGGACATTTTCAAGGCATCGGATTACCGCACCTATGATTTTCAGGTAGAATGCTACAACAGCATGGTCAACGGCTACAGCAAGGAATATGCGGACGCATATTCCGCACGTCCGGGACATTCTGAGCACCAGACGGGCTACACCATCGACTGCAACAGCATTGACAACACCTTTGCAGACACCGCCGCCGGCAAATGGCTTGCAGAGCATTGCTGGGAATATGGCTTTATTCTGCGCTATCCGGAGGATAAGGTGGATTTGACAGGGTATGCCTATGAATCATGGCACATCCGTTATGTCGGCATGGAACATGCCAAGGCAATCTGGGAACAGGGAATCTGTCTGGAGGAATATCTGGATATTGATTCCAAGTACGCAGAATAAAAGGCAAAATTTATGCCCCCTCAGTGAGGGGGCATCGGTCTGTCGAAAAAGTCTTTTTGTGCCCAAGGGCACAAAGGCGCGGAACCCGCGCTGGTGATTTGCTGCCTTTGCGCTTCGCGCAAGCGGCAGCGCGTGTTTGTGCCCAAGGGCACAAAGGAAAGGCATACGAAAAGAACGGGTAG
>SVNO01000048.1 GCA_015066845.1 Ruminococcus sp.
CCCTCCCCCAACGGGGGAGGGGCTATATTGCGAGGGTACTGCGTACCCTCAAACCCGCCAAAGGACTCCGTCCTTTGAACCTGTTAAGGTTTTTCGACAGACCGGGGGGGTTACACCCCATGGATTCAGGCAAAGCATCTGCATACTCTCTGTGCGTGCCTTTACTTTTCTGTCGAATTATGATATAATGAAATAGAAATTATCAAAAGGAGTCGATTTACCGGATGCTGAAGCTTTCACGGACGCAGCGGATGTTCCTTGCAGTCGTTGGCGGCATTGCCCTGCTTGTGGGCATTGGCGCACTTTCTGCTGCACTGCGCCCTGCGCACAATGTCATACAAGTGACGCTCCCCCAGAATGAATACACAGAAGAAACCAAATACATCCACCCCCTCAAGGAACGTCTGCCTCTTGTGCCTTGCAGCTACAATTCCTCACAGTTTTCCTGCGAGGGGCAGATTTACCGCTATACCAAGGGCAATGCAGTTACCTCCACATTCGGCATTGACGTTTCCTCCCATCAGGGGGAAATTGACTGGCAGGCAGTGAAAAATGCCGGTGTCCAGTTCGCATTCATCCGCGCAGGCTACCGCGGCTATGAATCGGGCAAGCTGATCGAGGATGAATACTTTGACAGGAATATGCAGGGAGCAATGGATGCCGGACTGCCCGTGGGCGTGTATTTCTTCTCGCAGGCAATTACTGCCGAGGAGGCACGGGAAGAAGCACAGCTCACGCTTTCAATGATGGAGGGCTATGATGTGGAACTGCCCGTTGTTTTTGACTGGGAAGTCATCACGAACGGTGATTATGCCCGTACTGCGAATATCACCACGCTTGGACTGACCGACTGCGTTATCGGCTTCTGCGAAGCCGTCAAGGAGGCAGGCTATACGCCGATGTTCTATCAGAACAAGGGAACGGCTCTCTCGAAGATGGATTTGGAGCTTGTGACGGATTACGGTTTCTGGCTTGCGGAATATGACGATCTGCCGTCCTATCCGTATCATTATGACATCTGGCAGTATACCGACCAGGGACGCATTGACGGCATTGAGGGCAGAGTTGACCTGAACGTCTGCCTGACCGACCTGACAGCGGAGGGTGAATGAGATGACAATGAAGCATTCTGCCCGTGCAATGGGAATCATCTGTGGCATTCTTTTGCTGCTGAACATCCTTGCACGGTGCAGCAGGGCATTTTCTGACTGGTACATATCCCACATTTTCCCCGTATTTTCGGATTTCTGGGCAGGAATTGCAGGGGCATTCCCCTTTTCTGTCGGGGAAGTGCTCATCTGTCTTGCCGTGCTCATCGGCATTCCTGCCATTGCAGCATTCCCCCTTCTGATGGGCTTTCTCAAAAAACACCGCCGCCGGATCCTGTGCATCTATGGCAGCTTCTTCGGATGGATTCTGACATGGATCTTCACCGCGCTCACGCTCCATTTCTTCATTCTCTACCAGTGTACCCCCATCGGCGAGCTGTACTATCCGGACACGCCGGAAACGTACACGGCACAGGAAATCCGCCCCGTCATCAAGCATATGATTGCCGAAGCCAATGCGCTGGCGGCGGTCGTATCCCGTGATGAGAACGGCAATTTTATCCTGACCGATGACCTGCAAACGGAGGCAAAGGCGGCAATGCAGGAAATTGCGCCGGAATTTCCGCAGTTTGCAGGAAACTATCCCGATGCAAAGGCGATTCATTTTTCCTATGTGATGTCCCATCAGCGAATCACGGGAATCTATTATCCATTCACAATGGAAGCAAATTACAACAAGGACATCTGTCCAATCAATCTGCCCTTTACGGTCTGCCATGAATTCACGCATCTGAAAGGAACGATTCTGGAGGATGAAGCCAATTTTCTTGCATTCCTTGCCTGCATCCGCAGTGAGAGTGCGGAGTTCCGGTACAGCGGTTATATTCAGGCATTGGAATACATGATGGATCTTGTGTGGGAGATCGACCCGTCCGGTGCACTTGCAAGCGAACTTTCGGAACAGGCATGGATGGATATGTATCAATTTTTACCGGATGGTTATTTTGAGGAGGAAGAACATGCGCTGCCCGATGTGATTTCTGAGGAAGTTGTGGAGGAAGTTTCGGGGACGCTTTTGGATGCCAATCTCGTGATTAACGGCGTAGAGGACGGCAGTCTGAGCTATGGGCGCATGGTTGATCTGCTTCTGGATTATTATATACAGGGTGGACAGCATTCCTGACGGAGCAAAATTTGGAAGAAACTGCCAATTTCGTGTTATCATTTGCCCCTAATTTGAAATCTTACGCATATTTCTGTGTGCATATTGTGGAAATTTCCTGTATTCTCTTTACAAATGCCGGATTTTGTGGTACACTATAATAGGACAACGCTGCACGGCAGCATGAAAGGAGCTATGGTATGGCTGACGACATGAACACCCCGTATGAACGGCAGGTGCTCCGCAAACTGAAAAACGCAACCTTAATCGAAGGCGGACTCATCATAATTCTGCTTTGTGTTGTAATTGGCATGGCAATTGCCCTGACCAACAAAAAAGAAGAAACCGTTCCGGCTGTACTGGAGGTGACCGAGCCTGTGCAGACTGCACCAACAGAAGCTGCCACGGAACACCGCGACAGCATTTTCCTGATTCAGGATGGAACGAACGGCGAAATTTACCTGCCGGTCATTCCGAATGTACCGCTGTGCAAGCTGGATTATGAAAATATCGTTTCGCGCAACGGGATGCTGTATTATCTTGAAAACCAAGAAATCACCTCAAAAATCGGCATTGATATTTCTTCCCATCAGGGCATTATCGACTGGGAAACGGTACACGATGCCGGCGTAGATTTTGCATTGATTCGTGCAGCCTACCGTGGCTACGGTTCGGGCGAGCTGCTGGAGGACGAGCGTTTCCACGAGAACATACAGGGGGCATTGGATGCTGGACTGGATGTGGGCGTGTACTGTTTCTCGCAGGCATTGACAGTGGAAGAAGCGCGTGAGGAAGCGGAACTGACGCTTTCGATGATCGGCAATTACGAGATTACCTACCCTGTCATTTTTGACTGGGAATTTGTTTCGGCAAACGAAGCGCGTACGGGAAATATTTCCGTTACCGCACTGACCGACTGCACCGTTGCATTCTGTGAAGCAGTGAAAGCGGAGGGCTACATACCGATGGTTTACCAGAACAAGCACACAAGCCTGTTCAAGCTTGACCTCTCGCGCGTGGCTGACTATGATTTCTGGCTTGCGGAATACAATGAAAAAGCCGGATATTACTACAATTATGACATCTGGCAGTACACCGACAGCGGTTCACTGCCGGGCATTACGGGCAAGGTGGATTTGAATATCTGCTTTAAGGATTATCATGCTGAAGAATGAGCCGTAATGCCAATTCAAAAGACAGCTATCAGGATGCGCAAGCATCCTGATTCTATTACAATCGGAGTTTGGAGAACGGCTGACTGCGTCATCCGCTGATTTGAACACTTTGCGTTCAAATCCTGTCTCATTCCATCCCTGATGCCGGCTTCGCCGGCTCAACTCTGACAGACTGATCAGAGTGAAAAGGATTAGTATAAGCAATGTCATCAACTTTAGGAAAGTTGTGCAAAGATTGCCCCACCCCCTGCCCCCTCCCAAAGGGAGGGGGATTATGGGAGGCGGCTGCGCCGCCTCCACCGCCCAAGGGGCTGCGCCCCTTGGAACCCCGCTTGGGGGCTATCGCCCCTTGCCTCCGCTTAAGTTGATGACATTATTAGTATAAGGAGTACCATTTATGAGCCATTTCATTGAATTTCAGGAGGTCTGCAAGTTCTACCAGATGGGACAGCAAACCATTGCCGCAGCTGACCATATCAGCTTTTACGCGGAACAGGGAGAATTCGTCCTCATTGTCGGTCAAAGCGGCGCGGGCAAAACGACCGTGCTGAATATGATCGGCGGCATGGATACCTGTGATGAGGGGAAAATTTTTCTGGACGGACAGGAAATCTCTGCGCTCAAAGGCAGGAAGCTGACCGAATACCGGCGGCATGACGTGGGCTTTGTGTTCCAGTTCTACAACCTTGTGCAGAATCTCACGGCTCTGGAAAATGTGGAGCTTGCTTCGGAAATCTGCAAAAATCCCCTCGATGCCGCGGAAACGCTCCGGCAGGTGGGCTTGCAGGACAGAATGCAGAACTTCCCCTCCCAGCTCTCCGGCGGTGAGCAGCAGCGCGTGGCAATTGCAAGAGCATTGGCGAAGAATCCGAAAATTCTCCTCTGTGATGAGCCGACTGGTGCACTCGATTACCATACGGGCAAGGCGGTATTGCAGCTTTTGCAGGACACCTGCCGCAATACGGGGCGCACAGTACTGGTCATCACCCACAATCAGGCGTTGGCTGGTATGGCTGACCGCATCATCCGCATCAAGAATGGCAAGGCAATTTCCAACACAGTCAACCCGAATCCCGTGCCGATTGCACAGATAGAGTGGTAAGGCTATGAAACGGACACACAGCTATGCAAAGAACATCCGACGCGAAATTTTTGGCAGCTTTGGCAGATTCTTCTCCATTTTCGCCATTGTTGCCCTTGGCACGGGATTTTTTGCCGGTCTGACGGCATCCTCCCCCGACATGCTTGACGCGGTGGATGCATATTATGATACAAACCGCATTGCAGACGCGGAAATCATTTCCACGCTCGGACTGACGGACGCGGACGCGGACGCACTGCGGAATCTGGAGGGTGTTGCGGAGGTGACACCCATCTTCCGGACGGACGCGCTGGTGAATTATGCCGGCGACCAGATTCTTGCCGCGCGGCTGGCAAGTCTGCCGGAACAAGGGCTGAACCGCGTAACACTGCTGGAGGGAAGATTCCCTGAAAACAGCAATGAATGCGTGGTGGCAAGGCTCAAGAATGTCACAGCCATCCCCAATATCGGCAGTACGCTGACCATCAACGAAGAAACGGACACGGACGGAATTCTCCACCATCGGGAACTGACCGTCACGGGCATTGTGGACAGTGCGTATTATTTTTCCGTGGAGCGCGAACGGACTACCCTCGGAGAGGGCAAAATCAACATGGTGCTCTACCTGCCGGAATCCGCATTTGCCATGGACTGCTGGGCTCAGCTGCTTGTTGCAGCGGAGGGCGCGGAGGAACTGAACTCATTCAGTGACGAATACGAGGAAAAAATTGACAAATTACAGGCATCCGTTGAAGCGATTGCGGAGGAACGCTGCACCGTACGCCGTGACGAATTACTGGCAGAGCCGCGGCAGGAGCTTGCGGATGGCTGGGCGGAGTATGAAACGCAGAAAGCCGATGCAGAAGCGCAGCTGAACGATGCGCGCGCGGAGCTTGACGAGGGCTATGCACAGCTTGACGCACAGGCAGAGCAGATGCGGCAGGCAGGCTATCCGGAGGAGGTCATCACGCAGAATCTTGCACCGGCACGGGCGGAGCTTGACGCAGGCAATGCGGAATATGAAGCGAACCTTGCCAAGGCGCAGGAAGAACTTGCACAGGCAGAGCAGAAACTTCTGGACGCGGAGCAGGAACTTGCAGACGCGCCGCAGGGGGAATGGTATGTCCAGACAAGGCAGGACAATCTCTCCTTTGCAAGCTTTGAGGGAAATGCGCAGAAAATCGCGGCAATCGCCGTGGTATTCCCCGTGTTCTTCTTCATGGTTGCTGTGCTTGTGGCACTGACGACCATGACGCGCATGGTCGAGGAGCAGCGTGTGCAGATCGGTACGTTCAAGGCACTCGGCTACAGCAATGCGGCAATCATGCGCAAATACATCCTCTATGCCGGCAGTGCAACGCTCGCTGGCAGTGCGCTCGGACTGGGCGTGGGAATGCAGCTGTTCCCGACCGTTCTCTGGAATGCCTACGGAATCATGTATAATCTTCCGCCGCTGCTGACACCGTTCCGCCTGCCCAACGCGCTCATTGCCTTTCTCGGTGCGCTGTTCTGTACGATGCTTGCGACCATTTCCGCTTGCCGGACATCGCTGAAAGAATGCGCGGCAAGCCTGATGCTCCCGAAAGCCCCGAAAGCCGGAAAGCGCGTTTTGCTTGAACATATCACGCCCATCTGGAAGCGGATGAAATTCACGCATAAGGTGACAGTCCGCAACCTGATGCGCTATAAAAAGCGGTTTTTCATGACAATTTTCGGCATTGCCGGCTGTACGGCACTGCTGCTGACGGGCTTCGGACTGAGCGATTCCATCAACGACATCATGGACAAGCAGTACACGGAGCTAAACCACTACCACCTCATTGCCATGCTGCGCGAGGGGACGGCGGTGGACAATCCGGAAATTGCGGATACCTGTGAACGCATGGGACAGCCTGTGGCATCCATGGCAGTGCATCAGGAAACTTTGCAAATCACGGCAAATGAAGCATCACAGGAGGCATATCTCTTTGTGCCCGAAAATCCGGCAGTTTTCCCCGAACTGCTGACCATGCGCAGCCGCAGAACCGGTGCAGTGCTCCCACTGTCGGAGGACAGCGTCCTTTTGACGGAAAAGGCAGCGGAAACCATGCACCTGTCCGTGGGCGATACACTGGAACTGGAGCAAAGTGACGGCAATACGGTACAGGTAAGCATTGGCGGCATTGCGGAAAATTATGTCAATGCCTATGTCTATATGCATCCTGCACTGTACGAGAAATTGTACGAAACATCGCCGGATTATAAGGTCTGGCTTGCCAAGCTCGACACGCAGGACACGCAGGTGCACGAGGCATTCACCAAGGAACTGCTGCAATGCGGTGATGTGGCAATGGTCACAATGGTGGGTGATATGCGCCAGTCGTTCCGGAATATGGTGACGAGTATTGACTACATCATCGTGGTGCTCATCATCTGCGCAGGACTGCTTGCCTTTGTGGTGCTGTACAACCTGATGAACATCAACATCACCGAACGCGAACGGGAGCTGGCAACCATCAAGGTACTGGGCTTCTATGAGGGTGAAGTGGGGGCATATGTGTTCCGAGAAACGCTCATTCTTTCGCTGTTCGGCACGGGAGCAGGTCTGGTACTGGGCATCTTCCTCCATGCGTTTGTTGTACGCACAGCGGAGGTGGATATGGCAATGTTCGGGCGCGATATTGCACCGTCAAGCTTTGTCTATGCGACAGTGCTGACGATGGTGTTCTCGTTCATTGTGTGCTTGTGCATGTTCCCGAAGCTGCGGAACATCAACATGGTCGAATCACTCAAAAGCGTGGATTAACAGCAGGTTGTTATGCAGCATCCCCCCTGACGCGTATCGGGGAAATGCACACGGTATGGTACGATTCACGAAAACACGACCAGATGCGGTTCTGCAAATCCGTCGGTTCATGGGCAATGTCGTCAACTTTAGGAAAGTTGTGCAAAAATCGCCCACCCCCCTGCCCCCCTCCCAGAGGGAGGGGGGATTAAATCGGGGGCTGCGCCCCCGATCCCCGCTTCCGCCTGCGGCGGTTTTTTGGGGCTGCCGCCCCTTACCCCCGATTAAGTTGATGACATTGGGTTCATGGGGCGGTCTGATGGTACTTTTCATCCTGATTGTCCTTTGTGCGGGATTGCCTTAACGAATCGCCGAAATGTGCTGACCGTAGCGGTGGTTATATGGCTAACTGCACAAAAATGCAGATTCGCGCTTGACATCCGCAGACGGATGTGGTATAATACCTGACAAAAGGGAGTAGCTTGCGTTCATTGCAGCGTAGTATCCTGCGCCATACCCGATGGCAGCCCCATCCGCAGGATATTTTAAAAAGCAAGACTTTTACTATGAGCATTCATGGTGAAGGTCTTGCTTTTTTGTTTGCAAGCACCCGAAACAAGGAGGAATACCAATGCACACAAGTAAATCACCACACAGCTGTACCACGGAAGAACTCTTTTCCGCATACGGCACGGATGCCGGCGGCTTATCTCCGGCACAGGCAGAAGCCATGCAGGAAAAGCATGGCAGGAACGAATTAGAGGATACTGCAAAAAAGAGCGTCATTCAGGTGTTTTTTGAGCAGTTCAAGGATTTCCTCGTCATCATCCTCATCGCTGCCGCACTCATCTCCGGCGTTTTGGGGGATTGGGAATCTGCCATCATCATTCTTGTTGTCATCACCATCAACGCCGTTCTCGGCACAGTGCAGCACTGCAAGGCGCAGCAGTCCCTTGACGGACTGAAAGCCATGTCCGCGCCGAGTGCCAAGGTACTGCGCGGCGGTGAAGTGACAGTCGTTGCCGGACGGGATGTAACGGTCGGGGATGTGCTGCTGCTCGATGCCGGCGACTTTATCTGCGCGGACGGCAGAATTCTCGAAAGCGCGAGCCTGAAAGCCGCGGAAGCTGCCCTGACAGGTGAAAGCGAGCCGGTGGAAAAGGCAGATGTGGTTCTTCCGGAGGATGCACCGCTGGGCGACCGGAAAAACATGGTCTATTCCGGCAGCTTTGTGACCTACGGACGCGCGCGCGTACTGGTGACGGGCATTGGTATGCAGACGGAAATTGGCAAGATTGCGACACTTCTCAAATCTACAGAGGAAAAGAAAACGCCGCTGCAGGTCAGCCTTGACAATTTCGGCAAAAAGCTTTCCATTGGTATCCTCGTTGTCTGTGCGCTGGTGTTTGCGCTGAGTCTGGTGCGCGGCAATCCGCCGGTGGACGCGTTTGTCTTTGCCGTAGCACTTGCCGTTGCGGCAATTCCGGAAGCCCTCAGCTCCATCGTCACCATCGTACTGGCGATGGGAACACAGAAGCTTGCCAAGGAAAATGCGATCATCCGCAAATTGCAGGCTGTGGAGGGCTTGGGCAGCGTATCCATCATCTGCTCGGACAAAACCGGTACACTGACGCAGAACCGCATGACCATCCGCAAAATTTTCTTCGACAACCAGCTCATTGACGAAGCGGACGCACTGACTGAACGGCAGAAGCAGCTTGTCATTGACGGACTGCTGTGCAATGACGCAACCGTGCGTGACGGTGCGGAAATCGGCGACCCGACAGAGGTTGCACTGGTCAATTATGCCGAAAAGCACGGCATTACTTCCCTCGAATACCGCGGAAAATTTGAGCGTCTGGGCGAATTGCCGTTCGATTCCGACCGCAAGCTCATGTCCACCATCCACAGCATCGGCGGCAATTACAAGATGCTGACCAAGGGCGCGGTGGATGTGCTGATTCCACGCATTCTGGAGATGAAAACCGCATCCGGCAAGCGCACCTTTAC
Organism: Ruminococcus sp.; assembly: GCA_015066845.1. GTDB lineage: Bacteria > Bacillota > Clostridia > Oscillospirales > Ruminococcaceae > UBA3855. Next base: position 9,242 of record SVNO01000048.1, read on the forward strand.
TGCGCAGGATGCCGAAACACTGCGTTCCGTCAATCTTCAGCTCTCCGAACAGGGCTTGCGTGTGCTCGCGCTCTGTGAACGCGACGTACCCTCCCCCAATGTTACCCATGCCGATGAAAACGGCTATATTCTGCTCGGACTCTTTGCCATGCAGGATCCGCCCCGTCCGGAATCCGCACAGGCTGTGGCAAAATGTAAATCCGCCGGCATCCGTCCGATCATGATTACCGGCGACCATCTGATTACTGCCTCTGCAATTGCACGGCAGATCGGCATTCTTGATGATGCGCACATCGCTGTGGAGGGTGCGGCAATTGAGCAGCTCTCCGATGAGGAACTGCGCGATTTTGTGGAGCAGGTTGCGGTGTACGCGCGTGTATCCCCCGAACACAAGATCCGCATTGTCAATGCATGGCAGGCACGGGGTAATATCGTGTCCATGACGGGTGACGGCGTGAATGACGCACCTGCCCTGAAACAGGCGGATGTGGGCGTTGCCATGGGAATTACCGGCAGCGAGGTTGCCAAGGACAGCGCGTCCATGGTGCTGACGGATGATAATTTCGCGACCATTGTTAAGGCAATCGAAAACGGCAGAAATCTCTACGACAATATCAAGCGTTCCATTCTCTTCCTCCTTTCGGGCAATACTGCCGGCATTCTTGCCGTGCTCTACTGCTCCATTCTGGCACTCCCCGTACCGTTCAAGGCAGTGCACCTGCTGTTCATCAACCTGCTGACGGACTCCCTGCCTGCAATCGCACTGGGTATGGAACCGCACAGCGGCGATGTCATGCAGCGCAAGCCGCGCCCGAAAACGGAATCCATCCTGACAAAATCCGTACTCCGGCAGATCGTCACCGGCGGTATTGTCATTGCTGTCTACACGCTCATCGGCTATTATATCGGACTGCAAATCAGCGAAGCAGCCGCAAGCACTATGGCATTTGCCGTGCTCTGCCTCTCGCGCCTTGTCCACAGCTACAACTGCAAATCCGACATGCCGGTTCTGTTCACCCGTAAAATGTTCAATAACCGCGCAATTCAGGGCGCATTCCTCATCGGCTTTGTCCTGCTCAGTGCCGTGCTCTGGCTCCCCTTCCTCCATGGCATTTTCAGCGTTGCAGCCCTTGATGCTGTGCATATCTGCATTGTCTATGGTCTTTCCCTCCTCGTTCTGCCCACAATTCAGCTCATCAAATGGGTGGAAAGCATTGTATCGCATAAAAATTCCTGAAACCCCTTGACAAAGTAGTGATTATATACTATAATTAGTACAGCAGGAAAACTAAGGCGATACCGCACAGAGGAGGTTTTCAGATGACGGAAGAAGAATTTCTGGCAAAATACGACAGCAGCATCTACGAAAAGCCGTCCGTGGCAGTGGATGTGGCATTGTTCACCATCAGGGACGGGCAATTGCAGATATTGCTCATCCGGCGCAGCGACCATCCCCATCTGGGAAAGCTGTCACTGCCGGGGGTTTTTGTGGGCATGGAAGAAACGCTGGACGCTGCCGCAGCACGGGCACTTCAGCAGAAAACGGGGCTGGAGGACATTTTCCTCGAACAGCTCTACACATGGGGGGAAGTGCAGCGCGACCCAAGGATGCGCATTATTTCGGTATCCTACTTCGCACTGGTGGACAACAACCGGATCGCATTGACGGAGGATGGCGCACAGTTCTATCCCGTGGACGAAATTCTGGAAATGGCAGAGGAACTTGCATTTGACCATCACCGCATCATTACCTGCGGTCGGGAGCGTATCCGGACAAAGGTGAACTGGTCGGACATTGCATTCGCGCTCATGCCGGAGGAATTCACCCTGCCGCAGCTCCAGACTGTCTATGAGATTCTGCTCGGACAAAAGCTGTACAAGGCGAATTTCCGCAAGAAATTGCAGGAAAAGATTGTAGAAACGGACAAAATGACATCCGGTGACGCGCACAGACCAAGCCGCATCTACCGGAAGAAAACACAGACTGTATAAGGCAGCAGTGCGCACAAACCGTCCCACGGCTTTGCGGAACTGCCAAAAATCAGAAAGGCCGCTGGAATTGTGAAGAAATTCCGGCGGTTCTGTGTTTTTTCAGTTGACGAACCATGGAAATTGTGCTATACTATAGATGTATGCTTTTTACACTAAAGGAGGACACCATGAACAATACAGAAATTGATACTTCCCATTATGACCAATGCCATACATTATCGCTGAGGCTGAAAAACAGCCACACCGTGCGCTCACTGCTTCTCTGTTTTTTTGCACTCATGAACGGCTATTTACACACCAGCACCCTGTCCATCGTCAAGGGCACAGGAGAACCGGGCTACTCGCCCATTGCCATTTTCACATTCGGCTTTGTCTATGCAGTCGTCGCGTTGTTTGCACTGATTGCCGTGGTGCTGCTCGGCATACTGCTGCGGCAGGAAAAGGGAAAGCTCCTCATCATTCCCACTGCCATCGCTGCCATCTGCACATTAACGGGCTTGTTCCACGTTTTCTGGGGGCTTGCCATGACCGTTGTCCTTGCCATCGGACTGTGGGAAAGCCGGTCGGCTGTCTGGCTGACGCAGCAGGAGGGCTACCCGTATTTCAATACGCGTTTCGCCGAACAGCAGGCGCAGTTTGGTAAGGAGTACCAGCCGACCTACAGCATCAACAAGCAAGCAGGGCAGAAAATACCGGAAATCGGAGATGAATGCGACAACTTCAACATAGGAGGACATCATGAGTTATAAAAGCAAATCACTTGCACCGGACACTTCCCATTATGATGACTGCCGTGGTCTGATGCACACCATCGTACGCAACAGAAAGGCGCGGTTCATCATTACCTGCATCTTCTGTCTGCTTTCTTTCATCATCAATACAACAGCGATCTTCTTTGTGAGTGCTGTTATTGCACTGATTTCCACAGCCTTTCTTGCAGCTGTATGTTCCTTGGCAATGCCGCAGTTTCTCAAGAGCATGAAAACACTGATTGCCTTGATGCTTGTTATGACGGTGGGTACACTGTTCAGCCTGATTCAGCCGGGTATCGGTATCGCGCTGCTGCTGCTGTATGCAACGCAGATTTACGAAAACAAGCGCGAAGAATGGCTCAGTCAGCAGGAGGGCTATCCGCATTTTGAACAGTACATCACCATTCAGGAATACGGCATGGAGGAGTACGACCCCACCTATTCCACCGACGAGAAGCGCAACAACGGCGAAATGCCTGACGTTGTGGGCGGTGAGGAGGACGCATTCAATATCCATGCTGCACAGAAAACGGAGATGGCTCCCCTGCCGGAGCCTGCATCCTTGCAGAATACCGCTGCACCGGAGCTTGCGTCCATGGGGAATTCTGCTGCACCGGTGGCTGCACCCATCGTGCCGCCCACGGAAGATACGGCAAGCATTCTCTCGAAATCCGCAGTACCGGAAACACCTGCAAAGCCGAAGAAAAAACGCCGTTCCAGAGCTTGGGAAAAGTATGCAAAGGAAGAAGCCGCAGCACAGGTGCCGGATGTTTCAGATGTGCCGGATGTTGCACCGGTGGATTTTGACATCCCCAAGGATTTTCCTACAACAAACTGGGATATTCCCGACCCTGTGATGGATACCTCATCCATTACTTCAAGTTTTCCGGACATTGCCGGAGATATTGCAGATCTGCCGGACATTCCGGACATTCCCCAGATATAAGGAAGTGACATTATGTTTTCAGTGATACACAGCGTCGGACTGTTCGGGCTGAACGCATTTCCGGTGACGGTCGAGGCAGAGGTGACGCGCGGTCATCAGCAGTTTGACATCAGCGGTCTGCCGGATGCTGGCATCAAGGAGAGCCGCGAGCGTGTTCACAGCGCAGTGAATGCTGCACATATCCCCTTTCCCAAGGGCAAAGTGCTGATGAATCTTGCGCCGGCAGATGTGCGGAAATCCGGTTCATCCTTTGACCTTGCCATTTTCGTGGCACTGCTGCAAGCCATCGGTGTACTGCGGATGGATCTGTCGAAGTCCATTTTCATCGGAGAACTGGGACTTGGCGGCAAAACGCACAGCATCCGCGGCGCATTGCCCATGACGATGCTGGCACGGAAGAACGGCTTTTGCGAGGTTTATGTTCCCGTGGACAATGTGAAAGAAGCCTCGGTCATTGACGGCATCAGCGTCTACGGCATTGAAAATGTCAACGAGCTGATTGCCCATCTGCAAAAAATCCATCCGCTGTCCCCTGCACCTGTGCATACACCGGAAGCATCCCATACACAGCAGATTCTCGATTTCTGCGATGTCCGCGGTCAGCAGAAAGCACGGCATGGCGTGGAACTTGCGGCGGCTGGCGGGCATAATATCCTGCTGGTCGGCACACCCGGCAGCGGTAAGAGCATGATCGCCAACCGTCTGCCCTCGATTCTGCCGGAAATGACGCGCGCTGAAATTCTGGAAACGACCAATGTCTATTCCGTTTCCGGTGAGCTGTCGCCGGAGCATCCGCTGATTACGGAGCGACCGTTCCGTGCGCCGCACCATTCCGTTTCCGCAGCCGGACTCATCGGCGGCGGCAGCATTCCTGCTCCCGGTGAGATTTCACTGGCGCACAATGGTGTGCTCTTTCTTGATGAGCTGGCGGAATTCGACCGCCGGACGCTGGAAATTCTCCGGCAGCCCCTCGAAACGCGCACAGTGACCATCTCCCGTGCAGCCGGTACGGCATCCTACCCGTGCAGCATTATGCTCGTTGCGGCAATGAATCCCTGCCCATGCGGCTATTATGGTTCGCCGCTGAAGAAATGCACCTGTAGTCAGGATGCAGTCAAACGCTATCTTGCGCGCATTTCCGGTCCCATGCTCGACCGCTTTGACATGCGCGTGGATGTTGACCCTGTTAGTTATCAGGATTTGTCCTCCACGGAAAAAACAGAAAGCTCTGCGGCAATCCGCGAGCGTGTGGAACGTGCACGGCAGCGACAGAAAGAACGCTTTGCCGGCACGGAAATTCACTGCAATGCCGCAATGCCCGACAATCTGCTGCGTGAATTCTGCAAAATGGATAAAAATGCAGAAGCACTGCTCCAGTCCATCTTTGAACGCTTCGGCATGAGTGCCCGTGCACACAGCCGTCTGCAAAAGGTGGCATTGTCCTCGGCAGACCTGCACGGCAGGGAGCTGATTCAGCGTGAGGACATTGCAGCGGCGGTACAGTTCCGCGGCTTTGAAAGCAAATACCTGCGATAATCTCTTGCAAATGAAAGGAACACTATGAAAGAAATCCTGTCTGCGCTCAAAAAATACATCGTATCCACGGACAAAATGCTCCTGCTTGCCATTATGGCATGTTCGACCATCAGCTGCATCATGCTCTACAGCATCGCTGCCAACGGTCTGGTGGATAAGGTGGATTACGGCGATTTCCGGACGCAGCTTGTTGCAAGCTGTCTGGGACTCGGCGTGGTCGTTGTCCTGAGCGTCATCGACTATAACCGCATCATCCGGCTCTGGTGGCTCTACGCGCCAATTGCCGTGGGGCTTGTCCTGCTGACCTTTACCAGCCTCGGCTACCGCCGTGCCGGCGCGGATGACCAGGCATGGCTGAGTATTGCCGGCTTCCAGCTCCAGCCCTCGGAGCTGCTCAAGCTTGCGTTCATTCTCTCCTTTTCCTACCATGTGGCAAAGGATGAGGAGAACATGAACAAATTCTCCCACATGTGCCTGCTCTGCCTCCACGCGCTTGTCCCCATCATGCTCGTTGCATTGCAGGGTGACTATGGTACTGCCATTGTATTCGTTTTCATCTTCTCCGCCATCATGCTCACGGCAAGAATTGCGCTGCGCTACATCATCGCCGCCGCCATTGCCATTCCTGCACTCTGCATTGTTGCGTGGAATTTCCTCCTCAGTGAGATGCATAAAGCGCGAATCCTCGTGCTCATCCATCCCGGTACTGACCCCCTCGGACTGGAATACCAGCAGGACCTCGGTCTTGCGGCACTTGCCAACGGCGGTATTTTCGGCAAGGGCTTGTTCGGTACGGAGGGCTATGTGTCCGTACCGGAAATGCACAATGACTTGATTTTCTCCTATATCGGGCAGGTCTGGGGACTCATCGGCGCATTGCTCGTGCTTGCACTGCTGACGTTCATCGTCCTGCGAACCCTGACCAATATGCTCAAATGCAAGAATGCACAGGGACGTTTCATCTGCGTGGGCACATTTGGCATGTTCTTTGCCCACTGCCTGATCAACATCGGCATGGTGCTGAAATTCATGCCCGTTATCGGCGTACCCCTGCCCTTCCTCAGTGCCGGCGGTACGGCGGTTGTCTGCATGTACGTTGCTGTCGGACTTGTCAACAGCACACGATGCCACAATACACGCAAATACCGCGTATTCTATGACGCTGAGCCGGAAGAATAAGGGGGCTGTACATGAAACGCTTCCTCCCCTTCTGCATCCTCGCGCTGATGGCAGGACTCTTCTTTTTCTCCTCGCAGGAATCGGCAGAAACCAATTCCATGAGCTGGGGAGTCTGCGGCATTGCAGCACGGCTGCTCTATTTCAAGTATGCCGACTTTTCGCCGCAGGTGCAGGAACTTCTTGTCCATGAGCTGAACCCCTTTATCCGCAAGGCAGCGCATTTTCTTCTCTACGCGCTGCTCGGTGCTGTCTGCTATCTCTGGCTGCGCCGGATGCGGCACAATGTTACCACCGCGCTGAGCCTGACAGCGGCATTCGCGGCACTCGATGAATTTCACCAGCTCTTTGTGGATGGCAGAACGGGCAAGCTTGCGGATGTCCTGCTTGACTGCCTCGGCGCGTCCTGCGGCATTGCGGCAGCATTCGCAGCATTGTGCATTCTTCGCTGTCTGCGTGACAAATCCATTGTTGAGAAAGGAGTCTGGAAAGAATGAAACGGATTCTGATGCTTTCCAACACTGCTTCCATGCAGTACCAGTTCCTCTATCCTTGGACGGAACTGCTGCGTGAGATGGGCTATGAAGTACATATCGGCTGTAATTTTGAGCGAGGCAACAACAGCACACCGGCGCGTATTACCCTGTTCCGCGCACAGCTGGAGCAATCGGGCATTCCCTATCATCAGGTGGATTTTGAGCGCAATGCCCTGCTGCTGCACAAATACGCAAAACCCCTGCGGCAAATCAACGAAATTCTCAGTCTCGGCGATTTTGCAGCCATCCACTGCCACAGTCCCATCGGCGGTGTACTCGGACGGCTTGCTGGAAAAAATGCCGGTATCAAGGTGATTTACACCGCGCACGGCTTTCACTTCTTCAAGGGGGCATCCCCCATGCACTGGGCGTTGTTCTATCCGGCAGAATGGATGCTCTCACACTGGACGGATACGCTTATTACCATCAATTCCGAGGATTATGAACGCGCCAAGCACTTCCATGCCGCGCATCTGCACCGCATTCCCGGTGCCGGTGTGGAGCTTTCACGTTACCGGACAGCACAGAAGCCGCGTGAGGAAGTCCTCGAAGAATTCGGTATTCCGCAGGATGCGGTGGTATTTGTCAGCATCGGTGAGCTGAATGCCAACAAAAACCATGCCGTACTCATCCGCGCACTGCAAAAGCTGCACAATCCCCACCTCCACCTGCTCATTGCCGGAACAGGAAAACTGGAACAGCAGCTGCGGACACTGGCAAAGGACTGCGGCGTGGATGCACAGGTGCATCTTGCCGGTTTCCGGACGGATGTAGCAGAGCTGCTCCATGCGTCCGATGTATTCTGTTTTCCCTCGAAGCGCGAGGGACTGGGTTTTACGGCGATTGAAGCAATGGCAGCCGGACTGCCGCTGATCACCTCCGACCGTCACGGCATTCTCGACTACAGCAAGGACGGCATTACGGGCTTTGCCTGTGCGCCGGATGATGCTGCTGCATTTGCAGATGCAATGCGTATTCTTGCGGAGGATTCCGTACTCCGTGCCACCATGGGACAGCATAATGCCCGTGCTGCGGAGCAATTTTCACTCGATACGGTACTTTTGCAGATGCGTGACATCTATGAAAGCGCACTCGGCGCAGAAGAGCCGGCGATTGTGAGGTAACTATGATTTTCAGAACACCGCAATACTATCAGGAATTCCGATGCATCGCAGACCAGTGCAAGGACAATTGCTGCATCGGATGGGAAATTGAAATTGACGCAGAAGCGGCGGAACATTACCGCAAAATTCCGGGAGAATTCGGCGAACGGCTGCGCAGCTGCATCCGGTTCGGACAACCCTCCGTCTTTGTCCTTGACGCGCAGGAACGCTGTCCGTTCCTCAATGACCGCAACCTCTGCGACATCATCACCACGCTCGGCGAACCGGTTCTCTGCCAGATCTGCACCGACCATCCGCGTTATTATGAATGGTTCGGCACGGTCAAGGAGGGCGGCATCGGAATGTG
>SVNO01000049.1 GCA_015066845.1 Ruminococcus sp.
TGCGGTGCGCGACCAGAGGGCGTTGCCCTCTGGACACCCACGAGCTTTTTGAAAAAAGCTCGACCAAAAACTTTTCCATTGCCTCCGGCATAAGAGGATAGTTTTTCGACAAGCTGGAATTCCCCCTTGTGAGGGGGAATTTTTTTCTAATCATAACATTGTGGCGGACGAAATCCCGCACTCCCCTCTCCGTTGTTTTTCTATTCGCTGCCACATACTTTCAACTACCTGTTGTAAATAAACTATTAAATTTCATATATTCTTCCGTGAATATCACTGTCTGTATACCAAAATTTCCACCGTCTGTTGCGAATCTACAACAGACGGTTGATTTTTGCAAAAAAACCATTGCTTGCAAACAACGGAGAATTGTGCTATAATAGGGTTAACGGAGGAGAATTGTGGTTCTCCCCTAAAATGCAAACACAGGTTGATAAAAGGAGGGGCGCATGGAACTGCACTTCAGCAAAAATCTGACAAAATACCGGAAACGGCGAGGACTGACGCAGGGACAGTTGGCGCGTAAGCTCAATGTGACACCGCAGGCAGTATCGAAATGGGAGAACGGCAGCCTGCCTGATTCGGAATTTCTGCCGCATATCGCGCAAATCCTCGGCATTTCCATTGACGTGCTCTTTGGACTCAAACCTGAAATGCCGGAGCCGGATCTGGAACAGAGCATTGCGGATAAAATCCGGCACACACCGGAGCCGGAACGTGCGGATGTGATGATGCAGCTGGTATATGCCGCATTCACGGCGTACCATGACTACAAAATCTCCAAGCAGACCTATCCGGAAAATCTGGAACTGGAAACCTATGCCGAGCTGCGCACGGATTATGAATGTGCGCTTGCCCGTCTGAACGAGGACATGAAGTACATGTGTTTTGTAAAGACTCCGGAAAACGGCGTGGATTCCTACACAGCCCCCACGGAGGGTATGGTGCACCTGTTCCGGACACTGGCGGATGAGGATGCCATCACGCTCATCCACTACCTCGGCAGCAGCCACCGCAACAGGATGCAGTCATTGGACTTCATCACGGCGCAGGTGGGCTTACCGCGTGAAAAGGTGGCAATGCTCATGGACAATTTCGACAGGCTCGGACTTGTCTGGCGCGTATCCGCGGACATTGCCGACACCCCGTCCATCATCTATGGTTACGGCTATAATACGCCGCTTGTCTGCCTGCTGGTGATTGCCAAATCTCTGGCGCAGTACATCCGCTTCCACGATTTGTTTGTGGACAATTACACAAGAGGGCCATTTCGCAGCAATGCTGCGCGAGAAAATAAACCCGTTCCGCAGGTTTCCAACTGGTCGGAACAAGAGAATTTTAAGGAGGAATTATCATGAAGAAATGCAAAGCGATCCTTGCGGCTGTTATGGTCATGGCAACAGCCCTCACTGCACCGTTTTCCACCGTCAGTGCTGCTGACACCAAGATGAACATTAATATTGACCTGGGCGGTGACAAAAAGGCAATCAGCCCGTACATCTACGGTGTCAACCAGTACGGCATTGATGTTGACAAGATCACTTCCACCGCATACCGTCAGGGCGGCAACAGAATGTCCGCTTACAACTGGGAGAACAACGCATCCAATGCAGGTTCTGACTGGGTGCACAGCTCCGACAACAATCTTTCCAAATCTGACGAACCGGCTGACTGCGTACAGGAGCTTTCCAGAGTTGCGGCAAAGAACAATGTTCCCTATAAAATGACAACGCTCCAGATGGCAGGCTATGTTTCTGCTGACAAGGACGGTACTGTCACCGAGGAGGAGGCTGCACCCTCTGCACGTTGGAATGAGGTATTGTTCACCAAGAATGCACCTTTTGACGAAACTCCCGACCTCACGGACGGCAAGGTTTACATGGACGAATATGTCAACTACATCATCAATACACTGGGCGATTCCACCTCTCCCACAGGTATTCAGGGCTACAGCCTTGACAATGAGCCGGCACTGTGGCATCACACACACAGCAGAGTACATCCGAATCCGGTATCGGTGCAGGAGCTTGCAGATAAGTCCATCGAACTGTCCAAGTCCGTCAAGAAGCTCGACCCCAAGGCTGAGATCTTCGGTCCGGCACTGTTCGGTTATTCTGCATATGTGAATCTCGCAGACGATGAAAATTCCGACGAATGGGAAACCTTAAAGGCAGAAAACAACTACCGCTGGTATATTGACTGCTATCTCGACCAGATGAAGAAGGCATCCGATGAAGCAGGCGTAAGACTGCTCGATGTACTGGACATCCACTATTATACAGAAATGACAGGCGACTGCCGCGTTAACCAGTGCACAAATTCCTCCCACGTTGCATGTGCAGAGGCAAGAATGCAGTCCGTTCGTTCCCTCTATGAGGAAGGCTTCGTAGAAAACAGCTGGATTGGTCAGTGGTTCTCTCAGGACCTGCCGATCCTCCCCATTGTACAGGCATCCATCGACAAGTACTATCCCGGCACAAAGCTTGCCATCACTGAGTATGACTTCGGCGGTGACAATGTCAGCGGTGCAATTGCACAGGCTGAGGCACTCGGCTGCTTCGCAGACGCTGAGGTTTACCTTGCAACCAAGTGGGGCTGCAACAATTATCAGGCATCCGCTATCAATCTCTACACCAACTATGACGGCAAGGGCAGCGCATTCGGCGATATGCTCCTCCCGACCAAGACAGATGACGTTGCACTTTCCAGTGCATATGCATCCATCAAGGGTGATGACCAGAGTACTGTTACAGCAATGATTACCAACAAGGATATGAAGAACGCTGAAAATGCAGTCATCAATCTGAAAAATGCAGATACAGAGTACAAGGCTGCTGCTGTGTATGCAATCAGCGGTGATTCTGCTGACATTCACCTGTTGAAGATCGTTACCGACATTACCGACAATGTTCTCAACGTAGAACTCCCTGCATATTCTGCATCCATGGTCGTTATCACCGATGACGCGTCCGATTTTGACGGTCTTGAGCTGTACGACCCCGACAGAATCACCACAAAGACTGAAACCTTTGACGCACCGGAAGATATGATCAATGCCAACGGCTATATCGAAATCCCGATTTCCGACCCTGCACACCTCAAGCAGATCAAGCTGACCGCAGACGTCACTTCCAGCGCAGGTTCCAGCTGGGGTACAGCCGGCTGTGCAGTCTGCATCAATGCAGAAACACTGGACGGCAAGGGCTTCTGGACTTCCAAGAGCTACTCCCTGCCTTTGGGCAAGGATTCTACAGCAGTCGTTGAATTTGACGGCACAATGACCAAGACCGTGGACGAAGTAAGCGAAACCGTTGAAGCTGTTGTTGCAGACGGCAAGGTAGAGCTGCAGCAGTGGTGGGCTGCTTCTGAAAAGATGGAAGCTGAGGCAGATGATGTCATCACTGCTAAGTACACCAAGATCGAAGTAGTATATGAATACGACAGTCAGGAAGATCCCACAGATACTCCCGTAAAACCGGCTGCTGCCTATGGTGATGTCAACTGTGACGGTGAAGTTACCATCGTTGACGTGCTCAAGCTGATGCAGAACCTGCTCTCCGGCACAGAGCTGACAGAACAGGGCATTCTCAATGCAGACGTTGACTGTGACGGTTCACCCACTGCAACGGACGCAATGAACATTCTGAAGAACACAATTTCTCTGATTACTCTGCCCGTTGTTAACGAATAATACAATCCCCCTATTGCAAATCGCCTCGCACAGCATTCGGAAGCACTGCCCGAATGTCTGTGCGAGGCGGTTTTTGGTTTATGATTATCCGGCACTGGAGAATTTCCGGTATCCTCCGGGGGTGACACCGTATTTTTTCTTGAAACTCCGGTTGAAGTAGGAGAGATTGTCAAATCCGCAGGCATTGGCGATGGCGAGGATGGTTGCATTGGTCGTGCGCAGCTGCGCGGCAGCCTGTGCAAGGCGGAAGTCATTGAGGTAGGACACGAAGCTCATGCCCATGCTTTCGCGGAAAAAGCGCATGAAATAGGACTTGCTGTAATAGCACAGTGCAGCCATTTCCTCAATGCTCAGCATTTGCCCGTAATGGGTTTCGACATGGGAGAGGACGATTTTGAGTTTATCCGAATGCTTGCGCGGTGCAAGTGTTCCGCGCACTGATTCCTCCGTCAGCAGGTAGAGAATCCGGAACAGCTCCCCTTTGACGGCGACCTGATAGCCGCGGTGCTGTTCACTGCAAAGCTTGCCAATGTCCTGAATGCAGGCAAGCAGGCGATGATTTTTGCGGAATACGGGGAAAATTGGCGTTCTGGCATAGAGCAGAGGGGCAATGAACTGTTCCCAGCACAAGTCCTGTGCACCGGAACGCAGAAGCTCTGGCTGAAAGAGGATATTTTCATATTCCATGGAAGAATCCCCGACCTGTCGGATGGCATGGAGCTGACCGGACATAACGAACACGACATCACCGGCAGATACGACATATTCCGTCAAATCGACAGAAACCGCGCCCTCGCCTTTTTTGATGACGATCAGCTCGACTTCCTCATGCCAATGCATTCCCACCGCGCAAAAATCCAGCGGAATGGTACAAAGATAGGTATTATAGGGGAATTCGGGTGATGTATGTGTTTTCTTTTCCTGATAGGCTGCATAACCATTTCTGTTCACGTTCCCTCGCCGTCCTTTCTGTTTTATTATACTCTATTTTTGTGGGAAAGTCAACGTGGTGCAGCATCGGGGAGTTTCCTGAAATGATGTGCAGATGTTTCCCCTCCCCATTGACATTTTCCTGCGCCTCCTGTATAATAAAGGCAATGCCCCAAAAAAATTTCAAATTTTTTTCAAAATTCCTGTAACGAATTCCCTCCACCCGTGTCTTATGGGCGTAAGGGGAAAACAGAGGTCGATCCTCCATCCGGATGTCCCCTGACCAATGCCAAAGAAAGGAGTGCGGAGCTTGAAAGATGTAGAAGCACTTTACAACACCTATTTCCATGATGTGTTCCTATATGTCAAATCCCTGTCTCACAGTGATGACATTGCGCAGGAAATTACGCAGGAAACATTCTTCAAGGCGATGAAGTCGCTGCATAGTTTCAAAGGGGACTGTGATGTCCGCGTCTGGCTGTGCCAGATTGCGAAAAATACCTACTACAACCTCTGTTCGAGAACGCGCACCATCCCCATTGACAATACCGCAGAAACCATTCCCGACAACAGTATTTCACTTGTCGAATCCTTGGAGGACACACAGCAGGCAATGCAGATACATCATATTCTGCATCATATGGAAAACCCCCATAAAGAGGTATTTACCCTGCGTGTGTTCGGCGAGTTATCGTTCCGGCAGATTGCCGAAATCTTTGGAAAGACCGAAAGCTGGGCGAGAGTGACCTTTCATCGGGCAAAACTGAAAATTATTGAAACTTTGGAGGAGGAAAACTGATGCAGAAATACTGTGATTTGATCAAAGACCTGCTGCCCCTGTATGCGGATGAGGTGTGCAGCGAAGAAAGCAGAAAGATGGTGGCTGCACATATCGGCGAATGCCTCGAATGCCGCACCATGCTGGGGAAGATGAACAAGCAGCTGGCAGTGAATGTGGACAACGACATCCAGACGCTCAAGCGCATCAAAAAGCGTATCTGGATTGAACGTATCGTCATCGGACTGATTGTCGCAGGCACACTTCTTACGGCAGGATGGCTGTGTGCATTCCATATATTCAACACGGACCAGACCATGGATTATGAGAAATACAACCTTGCCGAAAATGTCTATGCCGAGGAAGATGCACAGGGCAATGTGTGGCTTGTCAAAAAAGGGCTTGCCATTGAAAGCTGGATAATGGATTTTAATATCCGTGATAAAAACGGACTGCATACGGGCGAAGATGGCTTTAATATGGACGAAAAAACGGGAATTATGGTAACGCTCAGGGAGCGCAGAGCCAACAATTTTGTGGTATTCCACATCGACTCCGATTCCCGATTCTGTCAGGAACGCACCCTGATGCTTGAGGCAGACAGTGTATTGACGGAACTGTATTATTACGATGACACCACGGATACGGAGTATCTGCTCTGGAAGAAGGGAGAATAACATGACGGAAAAGAAATTTTACATTGCAGGCATCGTTGTTCCTGCTGTCTGCCTGCTTGCGGTGGATATATTCCTTGGCTCTATTATTCTGAGCGTTGTGACTGGCATTATTGGTCTGCTGATGAACCTGAAAAAGCGTAAGACCCACCGCACAGCCATTGGCATTGTGCTGAGCGTCCTGCTCCTCCTTGCTGCTGTAACAACCACGGGCATTATGGTGTTCGACCTGTCCACACAGGGGGAAGCCTACCGGCAGGATGGTATTCTGACGCAGATGGTTCTGCAATATCTTCTGGGTATTCCGTTTGGGAATTAGGTCGTGTCTGCTCGAAAATTTGCGTATTCTTTAGTATCAACACTCCCTGAAAACAAGTGCACCCCACAGTCAGACTGTGGGGTGCATTGCGTATTCGGTGGTGTTTTTATTTACATCGCATAAAATCAAATCGCTCTATTTGTACATTCCTACAAATTCAAAAACACCCTGTCAGGATTTGGACGGCTCATGTGTATTGTAAGCAGAAACCAATTTAAGGAGGTATGTTTATGAAACACCTGACAGCCATTCTTATTTCCGCCGCATTGCTCTGTATGCTCTGCGGATGCGCAAAGACCAACACGGACGGGGAAAGCCACGCTGAAACTGCTCCATCCGGTGCGACAATGGAAGTCACGATGTCACATTCGTTCCGGTGGGAGAGATTTCTGCCGGAGGAAGATCTTGACATATGCTATTTCTATCCATTCGGCGAACAAACACTGATCTACTCTCCCAAAATCGACGGGACGCATGTATTTGGCATCTGGTCACCGATGACTGGCGATTTTGTCCGCAGGGAATATAAAAAAGAGAGTGATTTCACGGAACTGTCCGGCGTTTATGACATGGGTGATACGATACAAGTGCTGATGCGCCATGTGGTTAACGAACCGCTTTCAACGTCTTATCTGCGTCACACTTTCGATGTTCATATGAACGAGGTCGCTGTTGAAGATGTCACTTCGCTTTACCAACCAGAATGTTGGATACAAAGCTCTGCAATGGATGCACAGGGAAACCGTTTTCATTCCGTGGTCGGCGAAGGCATTCTCTGCGAAATGCTGGATGGTACACTTTCCCCCGTGGACGGCACACAGGGCAGCGAGAAACTTTACACCGGTCGTGACGGCTTTGTCTATGCGATCCTTGACAGGCGGACGCTCAAAAGACTGCATCCGGACACGCTGACCGCAGAAGAAATTCCGCTGAAGCTGCCAAAGATCGGCGGAAATTACGCCGAAATTCTCCAAGGCAACGCTGCATATGATGTCCTGTGCTATACGGATGAATTTCTCTATGGCATAAATCTGACGGACGGAGGTACAACAGAAATCCTCAACTGGCAGGAATCCGATGTTCTGCCGTCCATGGACAGGCGAAATCTCCTGCTCCTGCCGGATGGGAGGGCATTGTTCTGCGTATACGGACATTCCGAACAATTATGCAGTTATCTGCTGACCGCACGGACGCAGGACGAAGTGGATTCCATGAAGCTCATCAGCATGGCGGATATGGTGAGCAGCGGTTCGGAGGACTGGTTGTCCAGAATGGTCAGCCAATACAACCGCCAGTCGGAGGACAGCAGGATCGTCACAAAGAGCTATTATGACAGCGATGCACCGGATTTCGGTACGGAAGAACTGAAAAAGGATCTGCTCGATGGTGTGATTCCGGACATTCTTGCAAGCAATCCGGATTACCATATGTTCTCAAACAAGGGGCTGTTTGAGGATCTGAGCGTGTGGATGGAAAATGATCCGGAATTCAATAAAGAAGAATATGTCATGAATTTTCTGGATTCGCTCCGTTATAATGGCAGGCTGGAACGGATGGGCTTTCGATTTGCGGTCAATACCTATGCAGCAAAAACGGAACATCTTGGCGATGCACAGAGGCTGACACTCTTAGATTATGTGAATCTGGAGCTGCCGGAGGGAATGGAACTGATGGACGGTGTAGAACGAACAAGAATGTTCAACGCGCTGATGTATTCACAGCTGATGGAATTTGTGGATTATCAGGCTGGGACATGCTGCTTTGACAGCGAAACATTCATTTCCCTGCTGGACTGGTTCGGAAGTTTTCCGGAACAGACGGCGATACAGGATGATTATGCATTTCGTGAGAATCGTGCACTGCTCTATCCCCTGCCGATCCACAGCCTGAAAAGCTACCATGCAACCGGACAGGTCGTGTTCGGAAATGCGGATGTCACACTCACCGGAATGCCTATTGGAACGGAGGGCAACGGCGGTGTTTTCGCACCGCTGGGACTGATCACAGTATCTTCATCCTCACAATACAAGGAAGAAATCTGGGAATTCATCAAGTTCTGTCTGCGTGAGGAAAACCAGCTGAGCGATGATTTCGGTTTTCCGGTCAATCGTAATGCACTTTCATCTGCAATGGAACGCGATCAGCAGCCGCCAACTGAAATGAACAGATTTACTTACAGCTATGGCGATCTGTCCGAGGAAGTAACAGCGGCAACCGCAGAGGAGGCGGCAGAACTGACAGCATACATTGACGGTATCACGGTCTGCGGCATTCCGGATGATTTCATTTACAACATCGTGGAGGAAGAAACTGCCAGATACTTCGCAGGTGACTGCACTGCCGAAGATGCTGCAAGAATCATCCAGAGCAGAGTGAGCCTGTATCTGGCAGAACAATACCATTACTTCGGCAATTAAAGGTCGATAACGGATTCAAAAGGCGGCAGCCTTTTGGCGGGTGGAGGGTGCCTGAGCCTGAGGCAGGATGCTGTTCGAGGGCGACAGTATGCCGCAATAGGATTTGATTGCGGCTGTGGGGGCAGCTTTGGAGTGCTGACCCAAGAAAAAAGTATCTATATTTCATTGCCGGAGTAATAGTTCGTGTTGACACTAAGCCTAACAACACATCTTTTCGGCAAATTTGCGTATTCTTTAGTATCAACACCCCCTAAAACAAGTGCACCCCACAGTCAGCCTGTGGGGTGCATTGCTCAACCATGCAGTTTCCTTTATTCCAAGGATTCCTGCTTTTCAGAATCCCCAAAAGCCGGCATCAATCTCAGCTTAAACAAATTCTTCCTATGCATCGCATCGATCCGCGCTTTCTTTTCCTTGTCCGCGATCTCCCCCGTGCGGATGTAGCGGTCAAGTTCGTCATAGGTGAAACCGAGATTGTCCTCGTCCGTCTTGCCGCATAAGCCGTCAATCGGCACTTTGTCAACCAGTACCGCTGGGAGCTGCAAGAGCCGCCCGATTTCCTTGACTTCCGTCACCGTGAGATGCGACAGGGGGCTGAAATCGCCCACGGAATCGCCGTAGCGTGTGGAATAGCCCACCCAGTCCTCGGAAAGATTGCAGGTATTGCACACTCTGCCGTTGCAGCTCTGGGATACGACATACAATGTGGACATCCGGAGGCGCGGCGGAAGATTCGTGCGCGCCTGCTCCGTTACGGCAAGCTCCTGCGGAATACTGCCCAGAACGCTGTCCACTGCGTCCTTGATATTCACCACATAATGCCGGATGTGCAGATGATTGACAAGCATGTACGCCATGTCAATGTCATGCTGCTCCCCCTGCGGCATCAGAACGCCGATGACGCGTTCCGCACCCAATGCCTCTACACAGAGAGCCGCCGCAATGGAGCTGTCCTTACCGCCGGAAATACCCACCACTGCATTGCAGTCCGGCCCGTTTTCTTCAAAGAATTTCTGAATCCAGAGAACGCACTCGTCCTTGGTCTTTTTTGCATCAAACAATGCCATGTACCTCCATCTCTGTTAAGACCGCCTGTAGCTGCGCGCATCACCTTTGATGCACTGCCCTTTGTGCGGTATTGCCTTAAAAATTTCCGTTATGCAGAATGCCGCGGATTTCCGCAAGGCTCTGCTCCTTTACCATTACGCCGTCCTTGAATACCGTGACAAGCTGGTTTTCCGCATCCGCACAGGCTTCTGCCCATGTGTGACCGTCCGTGAAACGGTATTCGCCGTCTGCAAGCGTTACAATGCAGCAGCCCTTCTGGGACTTCTTGAAACCGCCATCCTTGGGGTTTTTGAAAATGGGATACGGAACATCCGCAATTTCACAATAGGTCGCCTTGATGCAGGAAGAAAAGGTATCCCGTGTAAACGGCTTGAGAATGCCGTCCTCCTCCACGCACTGCATCGAGAACGAACCGACACCCAACGCGACATTGGAGCAGGCAAAGCCGTTTTCTTCGAGGATTCTGTAAATCTCCTCGCAGCGTTGAATGGTGATGGAGTCGCCGTAGATTGCCTTGACATGGGGGTCAAGTACCTTGTAGCCCTTGCTGTTCACTGTGCCGCCGAAGATTTCCCACAGCTTGAATACAGTCCGCGTCACCACATCCACACAGTCGCCGCTGTCGCCGCGCATGAGCATACAGCCATTGTGGGCAAGGATTTCGGGCTTGAGCTGGGGAAGCACGTGCTCGATAATGTTCCAGTAGTCGTAGGAATCGAGTACTGCGGAAAAACTGGTATTCGGGTAAATCTCCGTCAGCAGTCTGCGCAGCAATGTGATTTCATCGCCATCAATGGCGAAATTGGAGCACATCACCGAATGCTCGGTGCTGGGGCTGCCAAAGGCAACCGGTTCTCTGGTGCAGTCGCAATTGTAATAGCTTTCCAGATAGGGAATTGTGGGAACGGTTGCGGTATTGAGGAAGGACAAACACCAGCCTGCGCCTGCCTTGATGGCAGATTCCGTGCATTCCTCGCCGCGGAAATCAAACGCACCCAATGCCTTTGCACGGGGTACAGCATCGTCACAGGTCTTGGCATAGTAGCGGTTGACGATTTCACGATAGGTCGCGCCGACCGTTGCCGCAAGCATGGGATGCCAGCTTTCCGCAGAAATCAGGCTTTCCAAGGACTGCGGCAGCCATGCAAAATCAGGATGGGTATTGGTAATACCGAACATCGGCACATGCATGGGCACTCTTGCACCCTCCGGCAGGGAAACAATTTCAATCGGCAGGTAGCCGAGCTTGTGCAGCTTTTCGACCTTTTCGATTTTGTAGGCAGCCTCTCCCAGTGTTGCGTCCATGATTCTCCGGTATTCTGCCATCACATCTGCAAAAGGTCTGCCGAAGAATTCCTTGTTGAAATATTCGATGAGATAGGTCTTGATAAAGCCCTGCAATCCGAACATAACAACCTTGTCCCACATCTTCACTCTGCTCATGCGCGGTGTGAAATAGGAGACGGATTTTGTAATATCCCTTGGCAGCATTTCGGCATGGACTGCCTTGTAAAAATCAATTAAAAGCATCGGATTGATGTTCTTGTTCATACAATTGCACCTCTCAGTTCAGAACTGTGATGTTCTCATGTTCAGCGGTCAGGATGCTGTTGGTGGTAAATACCCGTTCAATCAGACCGCTTGTCAGCACTTCCCCCTGCAAAATGGAATTTTCACAGTGGGTTACATACAAATACACCTGTGCAGCCCCCAATTCCTTGAGCTTTTTTGCACTGTGGTAGAATGTACCGCCTCTGGAGCAGATGTCATCCACAATCAGCACACGGCTGCCCTTTATCCGTTCCGCAGCACCGGAAACGTCAAGCCCCATGATCTGCCCCGTTGCCCAGTCCCTTTTCTTGATGCCAAAGGCAAAGGGCTTATCTGCCAGTGCACTGTACCGCTTCATTGCCCCCTCGTCAGGATAGAACATCATCAGGTTTTCGTCACCGATTGCAGCAACGACCTTTGCAATGTACTCCTGCGGTGTTCTGACAATGAGATTGTCAAAAAGTGCTTCACTGACGGTGGAGTGGGGGTCAAGTACCGTGACCGATGCAAAGCCGAGCCAGTTGATGGTGTCCGCAAAATATTTCAGCGTGAACACATCCTCATCGGATTTTACCCTGTCCTGTCTTGCATTGGGAATATAGGGCATATCCAGATGAATCCGGCTGACACCGTGCGCTTTGAGATGCCCGACAAGGTAAATCAATGCTGCAAGCTCCTCGTTCTCTGCAAAGTACCAGCCAATCACTGCACTGCGCTGTGCGTCGTACTGTCGTTCCACATACTCCTTCATCAGCAGCGTCCCGTCCGGGAAATGACCGATCTCAATTTTCTTTCCATTCAATGTCAACATTATTCTTCACCTACCACATTGATCTGACACATTTTCATTGTTGCAAGTGCAGCGTTATGGGTATCCACCGTCACGCCGGCACAGCAGGCAGCATCCACATACACTTCCTTTTCAGGGAAATTCGCCTTGAGGATGAGTGCGTTCGATACCACGCAGATGTCCGTGCAAAGTCCGATGAGCGTGATGTCGAAATCCTCCTCGCCGACTGCTTCACGCACCAGTGCAGGAAGTGCAGTAGAACCGAATGTGAGTTTCTCCACCGCAGTATATGCCTTGCCATCCAGTGCCGCAGTGATGGCTGCATCCAGTTCCCAGCCGTCAGTTCCCTTGATGCAATGCGGAACGGGGAGCTTTGCACCCTCTGCCGTTTCCATGTAGTCTGCAAAATGCGTATCATAGGTGACGAAGATCTCACCGTCAAATGCACGGATTTTTTCCGCTGCATTTCCTACCATTGCCACGGCTTCCGCTGTACCGAGTGCACCGTCAACAAAGTCCTTCTGAATATCAACAACAACTAAAATATGCTTCATAATATCCTCCTGTTACTCGTTCTGATAAAAGGCAATACCGTACAAAGACCGCCTGCGGCTGCTCGCGTCAATTTTTGCCGCCGCAGTGTCACCCCTGCAGTCATCCGGCTGCATTGGTGCTCCTGTTGTCCATTGGGTTTCCCCCCTCCTTACTTAGTTACAATTTAATAATATCATATTACTACTAACTTGTCAAGTGGTTTTTGAAAATTTTCCAAAAAAATTTTTTGGGGGGATGTGACGGAAAGAAAAACAGCCGTTTTCATTCTCAGAAAACGGCTCAGCTTGTCGAAAAACCTAAAATCAAACGCGGAGCGACAGCTCCGTAAAAGGGGTTCGGGTGACTCCCCACGGGGTGGGGAGATGCTGAACGAAGTGAAGCAGAGGGGACGGGCTGTACAGCGAAGTCCCCGAAATATAGCCCCTCCCCCAACGGGGGAGGGGCTGGGTGCCTGAGCCTGAGTCAGGATGCTGCTTGAGGGCGACGGTATGCCGCAATAGGATTTAACTGCGGCTGTGGGGGCAGTTACAGGGGTGCTAACCCCAGAAAAAAGACTTTTTCGACAGACAGAGCCGTTTTCATTCTCAGAAAACGGCTCAGCTTATAGAAAAAGTCTTTTTTGGTGGTCAACACCCCAAGGCTGCCCCTCCCCCGTTGGGAGAGGGACAATTTTCTGGTGCTTCGTCATCGAATTCCTTACCTTCTTCTCAATCACTTCGCATTCGCCTCACAATACGCATCAAGATAACTTCTTGCATATTCAGGACGTGCATTGAAAAAGTCGGTGATAATCTGCAATTCCTGCGGATAGAATACAACTTCATTGCCCATGCCAAAACGTCTGTAGGTGTCGCAGGTAACTGTTTCGTAGGCAGCGACATATGCATTGAGCGTTTCAATCGCCCTTGTTTTGCTGAAATTGTTGTCGATGATATACACATAGCGGGCGTGGAACTGCTCACGGAACGCATCGTTCTTCATCAAGGATTTCAGGATCGCCGGGAAATTGTAGGTCTTTGTGACCGGCATATTGTTTGCAAGTGAATCGTAATTTGCCATCGTCTTGTAATTATTGTATATTCCTGCGCTGACATCGGTATCATACAGAACAAACCGCCATTTTCCATTTGCCTGCGGAACATCGGGTACGACCGTCTTTGAACGCCATACCTGCCAGTTGTTCATGCCCGTGCTTGCCCAGTCGTTGTTGTTGATGTAGGTTTCCACTGCCATATAGTCAATGAAGCTTGCCACATCCACCGTTTCGCAGAATTTCTCGTAATTCTGCGCATCCGTCATGTCCGCATTCATTGCCCATGTTGTAAATTCCTTAAATGCAGTCAGATCCTCCTCCGTGCCGTCGTCAAGCGCATTATTCTTGATCACAGCAACTTCGTCCTGATGCAAGCCGTAGTGCGCTTCAAGATGTTCGGCATCCACTCGTTCACGCAGCAGATAGAATCCCCAGAACTCGCCGTCAATAAAGAGCAGGCACGGCTCGGATGCCATGGTGTCAACATTCAGTCCCTCGGCAAGCTCCTGCATCAATGCGTCACGGAAGTGCAGGAACTGGAAGTCGTTTCCGCCGTTCCAGAGCGTCACCTTATCATAGCGGTCGATCACCTTTCCGGCTGCGTCCGTCAGATCAGGGAACAACGGATATTTTATCGAAGAATCGCCGTATTCTGAGCGCGTGACAAGTCGGAGGCTCTTCTGCGGACGAACTCTTGTGTAATTGCCCGCAATTTTTGCACCGAGGTCGGCGTTGTAAACCGCCTGTCCGTTCTCGATGATCTGGATGGATACGGGGAATTCGGATTCTCTGCCGTCCTTGTTGTAGTTTGTGGGATTTCTGGTATCAGCAGCGTCATATTTCTTGTAGTCGGGGCTGTCGAGCCACGCATAATACTCCTTGCCAACCATGTACATGCCATTATCCGCATCAAACAGATAATCGCTGTCAGTTACCATGGAAATGACTTTCATCTCCTTGAAGTAGGAAGCCGTTTTGCCAACAAAATAACTGTTATGCTCCACGGGACTGAAAATGCCGTCCGCGTTTTTCGCAGCGGCTCTGATGACAATGCCCTTTTCTACGTTGTTTTTGGGCGGATTGTACGTTATTAAGGTGATTTCTGTCAGAGCACTGTAAACATTCGGCTCGTCCGTGTTGTTGTAAATGCGGATGCCCTCGGTGTACTTCTGCGCAGTATCGGACGTGCGCGGATCGCTTCCGTCCGTTGTGTAGTAGATTTCGTGTCCGGCATCCGCGGAGAGCGTAAGCTCGAATTCCGCATCATAGAAGCCGCCGTTTGCAGAAAACTGCGGTGCAGCCACAACTGCCACACGTTCTGCGGTATCGTTGCTGGCATTGGGCGTGGGTGTCAGCGCGCTCAATACATCCGCGCCGTCTGCACACCTGCCATAGGAAATGTCCGTTTCCGCTGCCGGCACTTCCAGTACATCCAATGTACCATATGCCGGATGCGTCAGGTAGATGGTTTCGCCGGATGCACTGAGCTTGAACGGAACGTGATGCTCGGATGCGT
>SVNO01000050.1 GCA_015066845.1 Ruminococcus sp.
GAGGGCGTTGCCCTCTGGACACCCACGAGCTTTTTGAAAAAAGCTCGACCAAAAACTTTTCCATTGCCTCCGGCATAAGAGGATCGTTTTTCGACAGACAGAGAGGAGCTGTCAGCTCCTCTTTTTTCTATGCAGCGATATCATGACACCTGCATCTCCACCCCACTGCCGGCGGAGGTTTTGGTTACGACAATTTTCCGGTCAATGCGGTGGCGCAGTGCACCGACATGGGAAATAATACCGATCAGCCGCTTGCCGTCCGCAAGCTGATTGAGCAGGCTGATTGCCTGATGCAGTGCGTCATCGTCCAGCGTTCCGAAGCCCTCGTCAATAAACATCGCGTCAAGCTGAATGCCGCCGCGCCCCTCCTGCACGACATCCGACAAGCCCAGTGCCAATGACAGCGATGCCATAAAGGATTCACCGCCCGACAAGGTGCTGACATCTCGCCACTGCCCCGTTGTGCGGTCAAGGACTTCCAAATCCAATCCGGACTGCTCGCGCAGATTCTTGGCATCCTCACGGCAGCGCAGGACAAAATTGTCCTTTGTCAGCAATCGCAGCCGATGGTTGGCACACATGACCACGCGCCGGAAATAGTACTGCTGCACATATGCCTCAAACCGCAGCTTTGCCTTGCCGCCGCCCTGCTGTCCGCTGACGGTGCGGTACAGCTCGGAGATGATCCCCCATTCACTGCGCAGCTTTTCCTGCTGTGCAAGGGCATTTTTCAGAGAAGCCGTTACTTCCTTATCAATATCGTGTGCCGTGTGCAGCTCGCGCATTTTTTCGGAAAGCTCCTCGCAGAGTGCCGTTGTTTCCTGCAATTGCCGTTCCAGCTCCGTCAGGTCCATCACCTTTTTCCCCTCCGTCTGGCGCATCAGTTCCTCTGTTGCTGCGGTCAGTCCGGCAAGCTTTTCGCGATGGCTGCGGATGGTGTGTTCCATCTCCGTCATCAACGGTGCACTGCGCCTTGCGGCTTCATAGGCAGAATCCTCCGCAAAACCGTTGTTTGCCAATGCCGCCTGAAATACCTTTGCAAGCCGCTTTTCGTCCTGCTCCATACGTTCGATCTCCGTCTGCATGGATTCACGCTGTCCGGCAAGCTTGGTCTGCTGCATTTGTTCGCGCTGACTGGCTTTCAGGGCTGCTTTCTGTTCGGATTCAATGCTCCTGCACTGCTTTTGGATTTGTGCAATTGCTTTGTCCAGTTCCTCTGCATTCATCTCCTGCAAAACAGGATTTTCCTCAAGCTGCTGGATTTTCGTGCGAAGTGCCGTGCATTCCTCCGCTGCCGTCCGGAATTCGCGCTCTGCTTCATGCATCATCGTTTCCGCTTCCTGCACATCGCGTTCGGTGGGTGTATTCTCCGGAATCTGCGCAGGTGTCGGATGGCTGCACGAACCGCAGACCGGACAGGGTGTTCCCTCCTCCAATTCCTGCGCCAGAATGCCTGCCTGTCCAAGCAGAAAGGCATGAAGACTGTCGCGGTGTTCCTTTGCTGTTTTCTGACTCCACTGTTCAAGCTGAAGCAGAATTTGCGATTTTTCGGCATATTCCGACTTTGCAGCCGCAAGCTCTGCATGTAAGGGCTTTGCCTGCTTCAGCTGTACAGCCCGTGTACGCAGCGCGTCAAGCTCCTGTGCAGCTTTCTCGGCATCCGCAAGTCTTGCCGCTGCCGCCTCTGCTGCCTGCTCCTGCAATCTGATTTTCTCGTCAAGCTCCATGCGCTCGCCAAGCATCTCATTGCGGCGTTTCTGGTTATCCTGCAATTTCTCCTGTACCGGAATAATGTCTGCCGCACGGCGCGCCGCTGCAAGCTCCTCCTGCTTTTTGTCAATTTCCGGTGTGCAGGCACGGAGCTTTTCCAGTTCGCTGTGCTTTTCGCCAAGCTCGCCAAGCCGGCGGTTGGTTTCCTCGCCGCTGCGCAGCCGCAGTGACAAGTCCGCTTTCTGCTGCTCTGCTTCTTTCTGTGCCGCCTGTGTTTCCACAAGCAGCTGTGCAAATTCCGCAGTCTGTGCCGTAATCAGGGAAAGATATGCCGCAGCATGTGCCGGTTCATCGCGCCGTACAGTTTCCGGCAGAGGATTTGCAAATCTGCCGCGCTGCATATCGCTGAGCATCCGTTCCTTCAGCCGTTCATACTGCTGTTCCATCGCCGTGTTCTGCTCTTTCAGGCGGTTCTGGAAACGTTCATATAAATCGGTGTCGAACAGCTGCTGAAAAATCTTCTTGCGGTCATCGCTCTTGGCGGCAATGATTTTCTGGAAATCCCCCTGTGCAATCATGATGGTCTGGGAGAACTGCTCACGGCTCAGACCGAGCAGATCCTGAATATACCGTGTGACTTCCATTGGGGTTCTGGCAAGAGGATTGCCATCCTTATCCATCAGCTGCGCCTTGGATGGGATTTTTGTCGTACCCGTACCACGCGCTTTCTCTCGTTCAAATTCCGGCGCGCGCATAACCTCGTACCGTCTGCCGCGCTGTTCAAAGGCAAGAATGACATAGGTGTCATCCTTCGCCCCCACATAGTCCGAACGGAAATTTTTCGGATTGCGTCTTGCTTTGCCGCCGGATGCTTCACCATAGAGGGCAAAGGAAATTGCGTCAAAAATCGTGGTTTTTCCGGCACCGGTATCACCCGTGATGAGAAAGATCCCATCCGTGCCGAACGCTTCAAAATCAATCGTGGTCGGATGTGCAAACGGGCCGAATGCGGACATGGTCAATTTCAGTGGCTTCATACCTGCTCCTCCTCCAGTTCTGTGAAAATACGGCGTACAATGGCAAGCTGCTCCTCGCTTGGGCGGACATCGTTATTCTGAAAGGCGAAGAAATCCGAAAACAGCTCCAGAGGCGATTTGTCCTGAAAGGATTCAAATGCGGCAACGTCAATTTCCGTGGAGGTTTTGGAATTTTCCACATTGAATTTCACCATGTTCGGGAAAGTGCTGCGCAGCGTGATTCTTGCGTCCGGCGGTACAATTTCATCGGTCAGGACAACGCGCACATAATCCTCCGTGTACGGCGTATTCTGAAGGGCATCGAACGTTCCCTGCACCGTGCGCACGTCATGGGGGAGCTGTACGGGAATCTGTTCAAATGCAATATCGTCCTTTCCCCGTACATCCACCAGCAGAAAACTCTTGCGCTGGTGTTCCTCGGAGAGAGAATATTTCAGCGGCGAGCCGGCATAGCGAATGGTATCGCGCTGGCATCGCTGGGGCTGGTGGAGATGTCCGAGGGCAACGTAATCGAAATCCGCAAAAACCTCGGCATTGATATTATCCAGACCGCCAATGGCGAATTCTTCGGATTCGCAGGTAGCCGCGCCCGTGATGAACTGGTGGGAAAGCAGGATATTCACGCATTCCTTGTCCAGGGGCGAATGGTGCAGGACAATGCGTACAGCATCCTCATAGGTGTGGATTTCCTCATCCGAATAGTGTCTGCGCACGTCCATCGGGCGGATGAACGGGAGCAGGTGGATGACGATCCTGCTGTCCGGCACGGGAATGCTCTGGAGTCTGCCGGAAAATTCAGCCGGCATATGTACGCCGCTTTTCTCCAGAAGTCCCGAAAAATAGGAGATTCTGCCTGCTGCGTCATGGTTGCCGCTGATGATGTAGGAGGGCACGTTCGCCTCACACAATCCGGTCAGGAAGCGGTCAAAGAGCTGCATGGCATCGACCGAGGGCTGCGGTCTGTCGTAGACATCGCCGGCGATGAGCACAGCATCGCACTGCCTGTCCCTGACAAGCTGCAATGCCTGTGCAAGCACTGCTTGCTGGTCGTCAAGCAGGGAATAATCGTGAAGTCGTTTGCCGAGGTGCAGGTCGGCAAGGTGGAGAAATTTCATAGCAATACTCCTTTCAGAATACATCCATAGTTTTGTGCGAATGGTATCGTCCATCAGCTTGTCAAGAGGTATCACCCCTGTATGCAGACTCTCATCAACAAGCCTGTTTCTGGCAGGGATGCAGCCGTTCGTGCTTCGGTTCATCCGCTGCTTCGTCCAGTGCGGCAGGAGCATACAGCTCCGGATTGAAAATATAATCAGTAAATACGGTACGGAAGAAGCGCAGCGTCAGATAGAGCGCGGCACTGAATGCGAGATAACCCAAAGCTTCCATAGCAGAACCATCCTTTCCTGTGTTACACTGGCAATGCCGCAACTTTATGTGATATTGTCTCAGCTTGTCAAAAAAGTCTTTTTTCTGGGGTTAGCACCCCTGTGACTGCCCCCACCCCAACCCCTCCCCCAACGGGGGAGGGGCTATATTTCGGGGACTTCGTCCCCGAACCCCTTTTGCGGAGCTGTCGCTCCGCGTTTGATTTTAGGTTTTTTGACAGACTGGACAATGCCGCATCCTTTGCGGTATTGCTTTTTCTGTTTACATGTTTATTATAACACGGCAGATGTTCAGAATTTGTAAAACTGGGGAATATCTGAAAAAAATTTTTCGGGAATTCATCCAGCCGGACAAATTCCCGATACAATGAGGGTTACGTTGCGGATCCTGTGGTGTGATCCCCCTGATATTGTGCAAGCACTGCACAAAGCTGCTGTGCCATGGTTTCGCGGATATCCGGCGGTGAGAGGATCTCTGCATTTTCGCCGTACTGCATCAGCCATTGATAAAAGGTCTTGGAAATGCCGATATTTGCGCGGATAATCACGCAGTCGGCATGTGTCTCATCATCCTGTGCACTGGCAAATTTCCCGAACTGGTCGAGCATTTCATCAAGCAAAAACCGTTTCACACGCAGACGGACAACGGCAAAGCGTTCCGGCTCAAAGATGTCCACCACTGCCCCCTCCGGTTTCGGCAGCTCCGGAATGCGCTTGACGCGCGCACCGCTTTCAATGGTTTTCATGCGGTCAATGCGGTAGGTGCGTACATTTCCGGTGGTTTCATCCACGCATTTGAGATAGAAACGGTCGTTGAAATAGGTCACGCGGCATGGTATCATTTCGCGCTGTTTGTGGTAGTACACGAGCTTGCCGTTAATATCGGATTTGCCGTAATCAAACAGAATCTTGCGTTTTTCTGAAATGACAGCATGTACCTTTTCCAGATTTTCCAACAGGTCATAGGAGGGCGTTTCTCTGCCATCGAGCGACACGCGGCTGATGAGCTGGCGCACCTCGGACTGCGAACAGAGTACTTCAAATTTCTTGATCAGCCGGTGTTTCTGCTGGGGGGAAAGGTATTTGTTGATGGATACAGAGTCGGTCAGGAAGCGGATCTCATTGAATGTGAAGCCCTTTTGCGGCATGTAATAATAGCGTGTATTGTGTGCGCCGGTGTAGGTTTCCAGCTGTGTGCCGGAGCGTTCGAGGCGTTCGAGGTCGCGGCGGATCGTGACGGGCGACACGTCCTGCATATTGGTCTGCGATTCGAGATGCCGCTTGATGTCCTGTATGGTCACACCATGCTGCTTATCGGTGCAGCGTGTGAGAAAGTCCAGTATATGGATGATTCTTTCGTGTTCCATTTTATTTACCAGTCAGCTGTGTTACCTGCTGGAACAGTTCAATGTCCTCCTGCTCCACGCGGATATTGGTGACAATTTTCTTGCCCTCGGCATCAGTGATGCTGATTTCCACGATACTGCCCACGGTCACACTGTTGCCGGCATAACCGAAAAACTGGACAAATTTGGGATGGCGATCACGGAATTTGGACAGCATGGGCTTGAGCTGAAGTAATCCAAGTGGGTTCATAATCATTTCCTCTTTTCGTTAATATTTTGAGCTGCTTCTATTATTATAGCACATTTTCCTGAAGAATGCAAGGGTGGAATGGGGATGATAGCAGAAATCTCCTTGCAGTACCTGTGCAAAAAATAGAATTTTTTCTGTTAGATTTTGTAAATTTAAGATTGATTTAAGTTTCAAGCGATATAATGAAAGCATCAACAGGGATGAATGCTCCGCCGTGCAATCCGGAGCAGTCCTGTATCGGGAAATTGTCAGGGCAACACCGCACAAAGGACAGTGCGTCAGATGCAAGCAGATAACGTACTAAGCCGTCAGGCGGTCTTTGTGCGGTGTTGCCTCAGAAAAATGAAAGGGAGAGATTTTTATGAGAAAACATAGTTTCAAGCGCGGTCTTGCAGGTTTTGCAGCCATCACAACCATGTGTGCTGCCCTGCCCGTTCTGCATCTGTCGGCTGCAAAGACGCTTACAGGCGATCTTGATCTGGACAGCACCGTGTCCGTCAATGACGTGGTGCTCATGCAGAAATACCTGTTCGGCAAGGCTGACCTTTCCGGCTCTGCTTTTGAAAATGCAGACCTTTGCGCGGACAAAATCATCAACGGCTTCGACATGGCATTCCTCAAACGCCTTGTACTGTCCTCCGTTCCGGTAACTGCGGAAGTGACCATCCACCTCAATGACAGCGGCATCACGGTAGAGGGCGATACCAACAAGGCAGTGCAGATTTCCGGCAAGACGGCAAAAATCACCGCATCCGGTCTGTACCATATTGACGGTGAAATCACTGACGGACAAATTCTGATAGAAACCGCAGCGGAAGATACGGCGGATGTGGAGCTGGAGCTGAATGATGTCACCATGACCAACACCACAAAGCCCTGCATTTACACCTCTGCGGCATCCGGTTCCGACAAGACAAAGCTCACACTCCTCGGCACATCCACGCTGACGGACAATGCAGCGGCAGCCTATGCGGAAAGCGGTGCGATTTATACCAATAACAAGCTGACCATCACCAAGAACAGTACCGGCACACTGAACGTCAACTCCAGCATGAACACCGGTATTTACAGTGCAAAGAAGATGAATCTCAACGGCGGTACAATCGTTGTCAATACCGCGGACTTCTCCGATACCGCTGACGCTGACGCAATCGTAGCGGACAATGAACTGGAAATCGAGGGTGCAGTGCTTGACATTGATTCCTCCGCGGATGGTCTGAAATCCAAGGACGAGGGTGTATTCCTCATCAGCGGTGACGTGACTGTCAAGGCAGGCAATGACGCGGTACAGGGCGTGACGGAAATTACCATTTCCGGCGGTACGCTCACAGCCGGCGGTGACAGAGGCTTCCGACTGGATGAAGCTGGCGCACTGAATATTACAGGCGGTACGGTACTGGCAACGGCTACGGATTATCAGGTGACCGGTGCAGGTGTGAACGTCAGTCTTGCCGGCAGCACACAGCCTGTCATGATGCTCGATATGGCAGCAGAATGGAAGAAGGACAATGCCATCGTCATCGGCAAGAACACCTACCAGCCCTGCAAGAAGTACAGTTATGTGCTCGTTTCCGATGCAGCACTGACTGCAAACGGTACTTATCAGGTGACTGTGGGCGGTTCGGCGATGAACCACAGCAAGGACACAACCGGCAAATTCCAGAACACCGGTGCAGTAACACAATATCTGAATGTTGCAGCAATGACAACAGGCTCCGATACCGCGGTCACTACGGGTACAGTTTCCACTATTTCCTATGGCACAAGCGGCGTGACACTCTATGACGCGTCCGGCAATACAGTCAGCGGCGGTGACGCGGTGAGCGTTTCCGGCAGCGAGGTGACGATCAGGAAAGCCGGCGAATATGAAGTCAACGGCAAATCCACCGGCGGCAGACTGGTCGTCAATACGGATGATACCGCAGAACCGACCGCAGTCGTACAGCTCAACCTGACCGGTCTGGAGCTGTCCAACAGCAGCATGGCTCCGGTTTATGTGCAGAATGTCGGTGATGAATGCGTCATTTCCGCAAAAAGCGGCTCTGTGAATACCATCTCCGATGGCACAAGCCACACCGACTCCCATACCAACAGCGAGGGCACAGCGGAAACCATCAATGCAGCCATTTTTGCCTGCGATGACCTGAAAATCAAGGGCAGCGGTGCGCTGACTGTCAACGGCAATACCGGAGATGGTATTGTCTGCAAAAACGACCTGAAACTCTACAATGGCTCTGTAACGGTCAATGCTGTGGATGATGCAGTACGCGGCAACGACAGCGTAACCATCGGCAACGACACAGCCACGGATTTCAGCACACTCAACCTCACAGTCAACGCCAAGGGCGGCGATGGCATCAAGACCAAAGCCACCAGTACAACCGAGGGCGAGGGCGCAGTGACCATCAATGGCGGTACGGTGAATGTGACTGCCAATTCTGACGCGATCCATGCAACACTTGCCCTGACAGTGAACGGGGGCGAGCTGAATCTCAAAACCACCGGTTCTGCCACATCCACAGCGGATGTCAGCGCAAAGGGACTGAAGGCAGGCTGTACAACGGATGCAGGCACAGCCGTTACCGGTACGATCAATGTCAATGGCGGCTATATTGTGGCAGATACCACGGATGACGCCATCCATGCAAGCGGCAATGTCACACTTGCGGGCGGTAAAATGGAAATCAACACAGGGGACGATGCAGTGCATTCTGACGCGGATGTCATTATCGGTCAGGGAACTGCCAATACCTACGATGACGTGCAGATTGTCGTATATTCCGGCTATGAGGGCATTGAGGGATTGAACATTACCATGAATTCCGGCACAGTCATCTCCACGACCACGGATGACGGCTTCAATGCAGCAGGCGGTGCGGATGGCTCCGGCTCCGGCGGCATGTGGGGCGGCGGCTGGGGCGGTTCGTCAGGCGGCAATTATTCGCTCAACCTCAAGGGCGGCTGTGCAATCGTCAGCACAGCAAGCGGCGACCATGACGGCTTTGATTCCAACGGTTCACTGACCATCAGCGGCGGTATTCATATCACCAACGGACAGGATCCCTTTGACTGTGACGGCACACTCTCCTACACAGGCGGTGTCTATGTCAAAAACGCAGGCTCCGGCGGCATGGGCGGCGGTATGCGTCCCGGCATGGGCGGCGGCTCTATGACGGAATCCGTCAATGTATCTGCCTCTGTAAGCGCGAACACCAGAGTCACGCTCTGCGATGGCAGCGGCAATGTGATCGTGTCCTTTATCACGGACAAGGCAGTGTCCAGTCTGGTGGCAGGCTGCACGGGCTACACAGGCGCGGCATTCTACACCGGCGGTACGCTCAGCGGTGCATCCTACTTCCAGCAGATGGACGCGAGTCAGCTTGCCGCATATGGCGGTACACTCTCCGGCGGTACGGCAGTCGGCGGTTCTTCCTCCGGCAGCCAGTGGGGCTTCTGATTCATCATCATATTGTCTAAGCTATCCTCATACTCTTCAATTTCCCATATAGACGGAAGTACCGGCAGCTGCAAGGGCTGCCGGTGCTTCTGTTTTTTCTGGTGGAATGCAGGTGTTTTTCCTTTGCAGCAGCAAGAAGCTCTGGTATGTGTACTTTTTTTCAAAAACCCTTGACTTTTCTGCCCGAAAATGGTATAATAGATGTGCATATGATGAACATGTGGCAGTAGTTGACGCAATGTGCATGACAGAGAATCCGTATCACTGGCTGGAAGTACGGATGATGCAGGCGGCAATGAAATTTCAGCATGGGAGTAGTCCGCGAAAGTCCTTGGGATATAAGCGGAGTGTACGCATTCACGCCAAAAATGCAGACAAGTGCGGAACTGCAATATGCGTTCCGAATTTGGGTGGTACCACGGGTAAATCTCGTCCCAGAAGCTTTTGCGGTTTCTGGGACGTTTATTTTTGTGAAAAGGAGAACGATTATTATGTCGAATCAGATCAGCACACTGCGGCAGGAATTCACCGCACGTCTGGACGCTGTGACAAGCGTGACGGAGCTGGAAGAAATCCGTGTCGAGTATCTGGGCAAAAAAGGCAGCGTGACAGGGCTGCTCAAATCCATGAAGGATTTGTCCGCAGAGGAGAAGAAAACGTTCGGTCAGGAAGTCAATGTCCTCAAGAATGAAGTAACGGATGCAATTGCAAAGAAAACAGAAGCTCTCAGACAGGAGGAGCTGGAGCGCGAAATTCAGGCAATGCCGGAATTTGACGTATCCGCGCCCCCCGTTCTGGACAGAGGCTCATTCCATCCGATTACCCTCGTACAGCGTGAATGCGAGGAAATCTTCAAGTCCATGGGCTTTGTGGTAGAGGATTACAGCGAAATCGTTACCGACTACGAATGCTTTGAAGCCCTCAACATCCCCAAGCACCATCCGGCAAGAGATATGCAGGATACCTACTACCTGACCAATGGTCAGCTGCTCAAGTCCCATACCTCTGCTGCACAGAATGCCATCTACAAGAAGTACAGCAAGGCATTGTTCGAGGAAGGCAAGCCCATCCGTGCGATCTTCCCCGGCAGATGCTTCCGTAACGAGGCAACCGATGCCTGCCATGAAAACACCTTCTTCCAGATGGAGGGTGTAATGGTCGATAAGAATATCTCCATTTCCAACCTCATTTTCTTCATGAAGAACATGCTCTCCGAGGTGTTCAAGCGTGATGTCAAGGTACGTCTGCGTCCTGGCTTCTTCCCGTTCGTAGAACCGGGCTTTGAGCTGGACATCAGCTGTGCCATCTGCGGCGGTGACGGCTGCCCGTCCTGCAAGAACAGCGGTTGGCTGGAGCTTTGCCCCTGCGGTATGATTCACCCCGAAGTACTCAAGGCAGGCGGCATTGACCCTGAAGAATACACCGGCTTTGCGTTCGGTCTTGGTCTGACCAGACTTGCCATGATGAAGTACGGCATCAAGGATATCCGTGACCTGAACAGCGGCAGCCTCAAGTGCATGTCCCAGTTCACCGAGGACAAGTAAGAAAAGGAGGTAGGCAATATGTATCTTTCTATGAATTGGATCTCTGATTTCGTGGATTTCACAGGTCTTGACAAACTCAAACTCATCCACCAGTTCTCCCTGTCCACAGCGGAGGTGGAGAACGAAATTTTCATGAAAGGCAGCGACATCAGCGGTATCGTCTGCGCGGAAATCAAGTCCGTGGAGGAGCATCCGGAATCCAAGAAGCTCCACCTGCTGAAAGTGGACATCGGCGAAGCTGACCTTGTGGATGTTGTCTGCGGCGCACCGAACGTGCGTGTGGGCATGAAAACTGCATTTGCAAAGCTGGGTGCAACCATCGGCGATATCACCATCGCCCCCAGAAAGCTGGCAGGCTATCCCTCCCACGGTATGTGCTGCTCCGAAAAGGAAATCGGCATCAGCGACAACAATGACGGTATTATGGAAATTACCGATGATATTGCAAATGGTACGGACCTGAAGGAAGTCTATGCCATTGAGGATATTGTTTTCGAGGTGGACAACAAGTCCCTGACCAACCGCCCCGACCTCTGGGGACATTACGGCATCGCAAGAGAATTTGCAGCCCTGACCGGCAGACCGCTGAAGGCTCTGGAGGGTGTGAACCTGTCCGCTTATGACAATCTCCCGAAAATCGACATGAAGATCGAAGATCCCCTCTGTCAGCGTTATTCCTGCTTGCAGGTGGAGAACATCCAGAGAAATGTCAGCCCCGTGGATATGCGTATCCGTCTGTATTACTGCGGCATGAGAGCCATCAATTTCCTTGCAGACCTGACCAACTACATGATGCTCGAAATGGGACAGCCCATGCACGCCTTTGACTCGCGCAAGGTGGATAAGCTGCGCATCAAGCGTTTTGACAAACCGTTCACATTCCAGACGCTTGACGGCGTGGAGAGAAATATTGACGAAGATATGCTGATGATCTGCAACGACAATACTCCTGTTGCCATCGCAGGCATCATGGGCGGTCTGGATTCTGAAATCGTGGAGGACACCACGACCCTCACACTGGAATCTGCAACCTTTGACGCAGTTTCCATCCGTAAATCCACCGTTCGTCTGGCACACAGAACCGATGCATCCCAGCGTTATGAAAAGTGCCTTGACCCTGAAATGACCGTGACGGCAATTGCACGTTTCGTCAAGCTCATGATGGACGCAGATCCCGAAGTCAAGGTAGTTTCTGCCCTCACAGATGCGTATGCATACAAGTATCCGCAGGTACAGCTGAGCTTCACCAAGGCATATGTTGACCGCTATGCAGGCATTGCCATTCCGGATACCACCATCCTGTCCACCCTCAGAGCACTGGGCTTCGAGGCAGAGCTGAACGGCGAGGAATTCTCCGTGACTGTTCCCAGCTGGAGAGCCACAAAGGATGTCACCATCAAAGCGGACATCATTGAGGAAATCACAAGAATCTACGGCTATGACAATTTCGATGTGCATACAGCCAATGCACCGCTGTATCCGGTTCGCATCGCACAGGAAAAGAATGTGGAAAATCAGATGAAGGATCTGCTCGTTAAACGATTCTCCCTGCATGAGCTGCATTCCTATGTATGGGCATACAATGACGAATACAAGGCACTGGGTATTGAAGTAGAGGACAATGTAAAGCTTATCGCAGCGACCAACCCGAACATTGAAACCATCCGCCGTTCCATCGTACCGACACAGCTGTGTCAGGTGAAGTACAACACCGCGTATGCACCGGATTTTGGTGTATTTGAGATTGGCAGAGTTGTGGATGGCGTGAATGCAGAAACCGGTCTTGTCAATGAGCAGAAGAAGCTGTGCATCACCCTGTTCAGCAAAACCAAGTCTACAGAACAGCTCTATCTGGAGCTGCGCGATATGCTCGCTGTGCTTGCCGATGACATCCGCCATGAAACAATGACATTCCGCAAGATGGAGGCAACCCATTCCTACCAGCATCCGAGAAATCTCAATGCAGTCTGCTGTGCAGGCGTGGAGCTGGGTGAGCTGGGTGTTGTTTATCCGACCATCAGCAAGAAGATCGACAAGAAGGCAGCCATTGTATATGCGGAAGTGGATGTGGAGAAGTTCTCCGCAATTGCAAGCCGTGCGATTGCCTATGAAGAACCGTCCCGTTATCCGGAGATGGAAGTTGACCTGACATTCCTGACGGATGTCTATGCACCCATCGGCGAAGCGATTGCCAAGGCAGCATGTCCGCTGATCCGCAAGGTCAGCGTGGTCGGCAGATATGAGGATGAAGCCGGCAAGACCATTACCGTTCGTCTGGTATTTGCAGACAGAACCAGAACCCTGACGCGTGAAGAAGTCACCGCAGTGGTGGATGCCATTATTGCAGACCTTGCCGCTGACGGAATCTCCATGAAACTCTAATATCAGGTCGTGTTGACACTAAGCCTGACAATACATCGTTTCGGCAAAATCCGTGTGTTGTTTTAGTGTCAACACTCCCTAATCCACCTCGCGAAATGCTCCCCTTTTGTCAGACAATGTGGTATAATACAGGAAATCGGACAGAACGATAAATAAGAATATGTCGGAGAGATAAGGAGGAATTTAGTTAATGAAAAGAATACATAAACTGGATTTGATTTTACTGGTTGGACTTGCACTTATAGCAATAGTAAGCGCATTTATTGATATTTTTTATGTTGTTGTTTTTCCCGTGTATTCTTGCGCAAGTGTATTTTATGTCTCTTTTCCTTTTTGGTTTATATTGTTCATATATTCTTTGAATAAATATACAAATAAAAAAGAAGAGGAGAAACCCCTATTTGTCAAGTGGTATACGGTGTTTTTTTTACCGTTTCTACATATTGCGTTTATAATAGTCGGCTTTATCCTCGGTATAGGGTTGAAAAACTTGTTTCAGCTATAATTTTTACATAAGATGGGGGGAGCCAGATTCTTATGAAACTTTCGGTTAGTAGGTGTATCGCCATGCCGACAGACTCGTAAGATAGTGCTTACTGCTACACGCAAACTTTCAGTTTGTATGATAGACAAATTCCAATTTATCGAACAGCTAAATCTATACCGCCGTATTCGGAGGAATCCGAGTACGGCTTTTCTTATTTGCAGCCGGCACTCTTTTCCCTATTATAGCACATCTTCCCGTCCGTCAACGTTTGCAGTTATCGTAAACTCCCAAAGTTCAGCCATTTCGTTTGTTTCCGGCATAGCCGCATGCGGTCTTTGTGTGGTATTGCCAAACGAAGAAATGGCATGATTCAGCAGAAAATGCATCTTTGAGCCTTTACAGCAAACCACCCCTGCGGCAGAGATCGGATCCCGCCGCAGGGGTGGTTCTATTTCGTTTTCGTTCAGAATGCAGCCAGTATCACGCCGCGCTCAGAATTTCGTCCCATGTTTTCGGTTCGCCGGAACCAATTGCCGCCGCATATTCCAGAATCAGTGCAGCATCCTTGGCATCCGCATCGCCGGAACCATTCACTTCAGCGAGGAAATACGCAAGTTTTTCGGATGTTTCGTCACTGTCGGAATAGAGGGGGGCATCCTGTCCCGCACCGATCGCCGCCGCATATTCGAGGAGCTTGGCGGCATCCTTTGCATCCGCCACACCGTCGAGGTTCGCGTCACCCTTGACACCAATGTACGCCTTGACCTGCTCTGTGATCGTGTGCGTTCCGAACTCATCCGTCACGTTCAGGCTCACATAATATGCGTTGCCATCCTGCGTGTAGAGGATCTCCGGAGTCATGCCACCGAAGTCAAGCGCGTCAAAATCGTCCAGAACTTCGCCGTTTTCAGAAGTCGTTCCATCGGAGTAAACTGCATAGCGTGTGATGCTTGCGATCAGCTCCTCCGGCTGGAATTCTCTCGTGTCGTGGGAGAAGTAGAAGTTCGGTGCCTTGGCTTCCACAACGTAGGTGTACCCCGTGATGGTTGTGGTGGACTCAGTTGTCGTGGATTCGGTAGTGGATGTGGTAGTTGCTGTGGTCGTGGATGTTGTGGTTGTTGCCTTGGTTGTGGATGTTGTGGTTGTTGCCTTGGTCGTGGATGTGGTGGTTGTTGCCTTGGTTGTGGATGTGGTAGTTGTCGCCTTGGTTGTGGATGTGGTAGTTGTCACCTTGGTCGTGGATGTGGTAGTTGTTGCCTTGGTCGTGGATGTGGTAGTTGCCTTGGTCGTGGATGTGGTGGTTGTTGCCTTGGTTGTGGATGTGGTTGTTGTTGCCTTGGTTGTAGATGTTGTGGTTGTCGCCTTGGTCGTGGATGTTGTGGTTGTTGCCTTGGTTGTGGATGTTGTGGTTGTTGCCTTGGTCGTGGATGTGGTAGTTGCTGTGGTCGTGGATGTTGTGGTTGTTGCCTTGGTCGTGGATGTGGTAGTTGCTGTGGTCGTGGATGTGGTGGTTGTCGCCTTGGTTGTGGATGTGGTGGTTGTTGCCTTGGTTGTGGATGTTGTAGTTGTTGCTGTGGTTGTGGATGTTGTGGTTGTTGCCTTGGTTGTGGATGTGGTAGTTGCTGTGGTTGTGGATGTTGTGGTTGTTGCCTTGGTCGTGGATGTGGTGGTGGTTGCCTTGGTTGTGGATGTTGTGGTTGTTGCCTTGGTTGTGG
>SVNO01000051.1 GCA_015066845.1 Ruminococcus sp.
CATGTATGCGGCATATGTCGGTTCCGGTGGGGAGCTGAGCATTACAGAGTATCTGGCGACATTATAATAAGAAAGAAAAGTGAATTTTCGAAACGCCCCTCTTTGTGAGGGGCGTTTCAGTCTGTCAAAAAACCTAAAAATAAACGCGGAGCGATAGCTCCGCACAAGGGGTTCGGGGACGAAGTCCCCGAAAAATAGCCCCTCCCCCTTTGGGGGAGGGGTTGGGTGCCTGAGCCTGAGGCAGGATGCTGCCCGAGGGCGACGGTATGCCGCAATAGGATTTAACTGCGGCTGTGGGGGCAGGCTTTGGGGTGCTAACCCCAGAAAAAAGACTTTTTCGACAAGCAGTAACGGGTTTTGTCACGCCGTTCTATAAGCAGTATTTTGATTATGTGCATCTGCACGAAAATCAAGATGCTGCTTTGTGCAAAAAAGAGAAAGTGAAAGGAGTTTCGGAAAAACACTTGCCTTTTGCCAGATATTCGCTATAATTAGAATAAATTGATTCTGCGGAAGCAGAAAGGAAACGGAGGAAAGCAAATGAAACAGTGGAGAAGAACAGCGGCAGGTCTGATGGCTTGTACGATGCTGATGGGATGTATGATGGCTCTGCCGGGTGTGCCTGAGAATTTCTGGATCATGGCAAGTGCGGAGGAATACACGGAGGGAACATATGAGCTTCTGACGTATCGGAATTATGGAGATTATATTGAGATTACGGGCTGCGATGCGTCAGCGACTGCGGTGAATATTCCGGAGGAGATTGAGGGAGTAAAGGTGACAGGGATTAAATTTGCCGCATTTATGGATTGTTCTGCTTTGGAAACGGTCGAAATTCCGGATAGTGTGACAGCCATTGGGGAAAATGCGTTTTATAATACAGCACTCTGGAATTCCCAGTCAGGCGGAGTAATCTATGCAGATGATTGGGTAGTAGGCAGAGAGCAGAATTTAGCGAATTGGATTGAAACGGATGTTGTACTGAAAGAGGGGACGGTCGGCATTGCAGATTATGCATTTACCGGAATAAATGTAAAAAGTCCCATTACTTCTGTTGAGATTCCGGATAGTGTAAAATACATTGGAGGAGGAGCTTTTGACCGCTGTCGGGAAATAACCTCTATTACAATTCCGGAAGGCATAACTGAGATAAAGTCTAATACATTTTATCTCTGTTCTTCTCTGGAATCCATTGTACTTCCCAAAACTATTACAAGTATCGGAAAAGAGGCATTTTCTCAGTGCGGCTATTCCGCTGTTGGTGATGAAGAATACTGGATTATTGACGATGTATATTTCGGAGGTACGGAGGAAGCATGGAACGAATTATGGAATACGGACGATTTCATGATTCTCGAACCAAACAGACCTATCCGTGACGGCAACATCCACTACAACTACACACCTGCCCCCACCATCATCCCTGCCGACCTTGACGGCAACTCTGAAATCAATGCATCTGACGCAGCCATCCTCCTGACTGCCGCTGCTGCATCCGGCACCGGCGCGGACACAGGACTGACGGAAGCACAGATCAAAGCCGCTGACCTTAATGCGGACGGCGCATTCGATGCAAAGGACGCATCCCTGATTCTCATGTATGCGGCATATGTCGGTTCCGGTGGGGAGCTGAGCATTACAGAGTATCTGGCGACATTATAATAAGAAAGAAAAGTGAGTTTTCGGAAATGCCCCTCTTTGTGAGGGGCGTTTCTTATTGACAATCCCCCTGCCGTGTGTTATACTAAAAACAAATGGAAAAGGAGGCACTCCCGATGACACTGGAACGACTGTGCAGACAATGTGAAGCACTCAACAGGGAATTCAACGCTGCCGCCCGTGAATACAGCGGCGAGGAGCTTTCAAAATGCCGGAAACGGCTGATGATGCGGTATAATGCCAGCTTTGTCAATGGGTGGACTGTGCGGATATGCAGAACGGTGAGCGATACGTTCACGGTGGAGCAGGCACAGGGTTGGGAGCATACACAGAAAGGGCTGCTCGGCAGCAAAACTATGTCAAAAGTCAGACTGACGCTGCAAAATGCCGCAATGCCCGAAATACCCATAGACTGTATGACTGCTATGCGAAGATGCCCAAGCAACGGAAAAATTGTGCAGGTGTCCGGTGAGCTGGAGCTTGTGCTGTTCCTGCATCCGGAACAAATGCAGTGGAAATCTGCCGCGTTCCTGAAGGTCGGCAGGGTGAAAGGGTGATTCATACCACGATTCTGTCCATTATCAAGGAACATGCTCTAAAATCAAACGCGGAGCGTTAGCTCTGCACAAGGGGTTCGGAGAAGAAGTCTCCCGAAAAATAGCCGTTCCACCGTTAGGAAAGGGGCAGCCTTGGGGTGCTGACCCCAGAAAGGACTTTTTCTGCAAGCTGCGGCAGTATGCCTTTTTTGCAGAATACGCTTGTGAAACTCTTGACAATTGCAAAAAAATCGGATATAATATATCATGAGGAACTTTACAGGATTTTTAGATTCTGCAAAAGTCCCATCACCAGAACGGCAGATGAATGCCGCAAATCAAGGAGGTAATTACCAATGGCACTGACAAACAATCAGAATGTCCTCAAGTGGGTTGACGAAATGGTTGCCCTCTGCAAGCCGGACAAGGTAGTATGGATCGATGGTTCAAAGGAACAGCTTGACGAGCTTATCAAGGAAGTCACATCCCTTCCGGATGGTGACCCGAATAAGATGTATGAACTGAATCAGGAAAAGCTTCCGGGCTGCCTGTATCACAGAACTGCTGTCAACGACGTTGCTCGTGTAGAAGACAGAACTTTCATCTGCACCAAGACACAGCAGGATGCAGGTCCGACCAACTACTGGTGTGACCCGCAGGAAATGTATGCAAAGCTGACTCCCATGTACGATGGCGTAATGAAGGGTCAGACAATGTACGTGATCCCCTATTCCATGGGCCCTGTTACTTCCCCCATTTCTAAGGTTGGCGTGGAGCTGACAGACTCCATCTATGTTGTTCTGAACATGAACATTATGACAAGAATGGGCAAGGACGCTTTCACAAAGCTGGGCGATACCTCCAACGACTTCGTTCGCGGTCTGCACTCCAAGGCTGATGTTGACCCTGAGAACAGATATATCTGCCACTTCCCTGAGGATAACACGATCTGGTCCATCAACTCCGCTTACGGCGGTAATGTAATCCTGTCCAAGAAGTGCTTCGCACTGCGTATTGCTTCCTTCCAGGGCAAGAACGAGGGCTGGATGGCTGAGCATATGCTCATTCTGGGCGTTGAGAAGCCCAACGGCGAAACAAAGTATGTTTGCGCTGCATTCCCGTCCGCTTGCGGTAAGACCAACCTCGCAATGCTCATTCCGCCGGAGGGCTACAGAAACAAGGGCTATAAGGTATGGACTGTCGGCGACGATATCGCTTGGCTCAAGCCCGGCGAGGATGGCAGACTCTATGCGATCAATCCGGAGAATGGCTTCTTCGGCGTTGCACCGGGTACTAACATCAACTCCAACCCGAACGCTCTGAAGTCCACAATGTCCGATACCATCTTCACAAACGTTGCTATCAACAATGATGACAACACTGTATGGTGGGAGAAGCTCGACAAGAATCCGCCTGTAAACGCTACAGAGTGGACAGGTCCCGTTGTAAACGGTCCTGAGTTCATCGCAAACGGCGGCAAGCTTGCGCATCCGAACTCCAGATTCACAGCACCGGCTAAGAACTGCCCGTGCCTCTCTCCTGAGTTTGACAATCCGCAGGGCGTACCGGTATCCGCTATCGTATTCGGCGGCCGCCGCGCATCCACCACTCCGCTGGTATACCAGTCCTTCGACTGGACACACGGTACCTACATGGGCTCCGCTGTTTCTTCTGAAACAACCGCTGCAGCAGCAGGTGCAGTCGGCGTTCTGCGTCATGACCCGATGGCTATGAAGCCGTTCATTGGCTACAATGTAGGCGACTACTGGGCACACTGGCTCGAAATGGGCGAGAAGCTCGGTGACAAGGCTCCGAAGATCTTCAACGTTAACTGGTTCAAGCAGGACGAGAACGGCAACTTCATCTGGCCGGGCTTCGGTGACAACATGCGTGTTCTGGACTGGATCATCGAAAGATGCGAAGGCAATGTAGACGCAGAGGAAACTGCAATCGGTTACCTGCCGAAGATGGGCGACATCAACGTAGAGGGTATCGAGGATGAAGTAACTCCTGAGATCATGGAGAAGCTGCTGGCTGTTGACACTGATCTGTGGAAGCAGGAAATCGCTGAAATGCGCAGATACTACACCGAGGACATCGCTGCTAAGGGCGGCCGTGTTCCGGAAGCTCTGCTGGCACAGCTCGACAAGATCGAGGCTCGCCTGAACGCATAAGCGCAATTTTGATAGAATTGGAAAGCCGTTCCGTTTGGGGCGGCTTTTCTTGTTTAGTCAGCGGCAACACGCCGCTGGCTTTCTTATTTGTACAATATATCCATGATGGATATAATGATTTTGTGCATCCCTCCGAAATGCAGTGAAACCCCTTGACTATCCATGATGGATATAGTATAATATATCCATGATGGATATAATAATGCAAGGAGGTATGGCATATGGCAAAAACAAGCCCCTATGAATCGGGGGAACTGACGGACAGTATTTTTCTGATCCTCCTGACAATGCTTCAGCCGGTGCATGGCTACGGCATCATGCAGACGCTTTCGGAGCTGACGCAGGGGGAAGTGGTGATCGGGCCTGCAACGATGTATACGACGCTGAAGAAGATGAAAGCCGCCCACTGGATTTCGGAGGAAAAGGGCGAAGATGCGAAGATCCT
This sequence comes from Ruminococcus sp., assembly GCA_015066845.1. Lineage (GTDB taxonomy): Bacteria > Bacillota > Clostridia > Oscillospirales > Ruminococcaceae > UBA3855. Next base: position 4,815 of record SVNO01000051.1, read on the forward strand.
CTATCAGGTCACGGAACAGGGACGGAACGTACTGGAACAGGATTATGCAAGAAGAAAGCATATGATGGAGCTTGCGGACAGAATGCTTGGAGGGAAAAGCGATGGCAAAATATAAGTATCGTATGGGAAATGGTCTGGCGATCTCGCCGGAAAAGGATATGCGGATGTTTGCGGAAATGAGTGCAAAGGGCTGGCATCTGGAGGAAAACGATGGGATACTTTTCCGCTTTGCACAGGGCGAGCCGCACCGCTATATCTATGCACTGAATATGGATGAGGACACGGATGAAACAATGTACGAAACCTATGCACAGTGCGGCTGGACTCCGGTCATCAAGGAAAAGGGAATGCACATTTTCCGTGCGGAGGAGGGCACACCGCCCATCTTCAGCGATACGGCATCGAAGCTGGAGATTCTGGAGAAAGAACGCCGGAAATTCGGAATCTATGCACTGGTCTGGAGCATCATCACCGTTCTCCTGCTGATCATCGGTGACATGACGCAGAGTATGCTTTTGCAGATCCTGTCCCTGATCGGTCTGACGCAGGTGATCTTCGGGGCATTCCCGTTTCTGGGGCTGTGCAGACAGATTCGTGAGGGACGCAGAAAGGAGGAGAATGATGATTGAGGTGAATTTTTTTACGGTAGTTGTATTTCTGATTGCCGTGTACTGTGTTGTGAAATCCGCTGTGGAAAACGGCATGAAGGCATATGAGGAAGCAAAGCAGAGTGAACAGCAGGTTGTGGAAGAAGTATGATCAGAACCGCCCTTTCGGGGGCGGTTCAGTCTGTCAAAAAACCTAAAAACAAACGCGGAGCGATAGCTCCGCAAAAGAGGTTCGGGAAGGGGTTCGGGTGACTCCCCACGGGGTGGGGAGATGCTGAACGAAGTGAAGCAGAGGGGACGGGCTGTACAGCGAAGTCCCCGAAAAATAGCCCCTCCCCCGTTGGGGGAGGGGTTGGGTGCCTGAGCCTGAGTCAGGATGCTGATTGAGGGCGACGGTATGCCGCAATAGGATTTAACTGCGGCTGTGGGGGCAGTTACAGGGGTGCTAACCCCAGAAAAAGACTTTTTCGACAAGCTGAACCGCCCTTTCGGGGGCGGTTTTCTTTTGCGCTTGCATGAAGTGCAAAAGGCAGCAAATGTCAGCGGCGATCCGCCGCCGGTTTTTCTTGACTTTCCCCATGTACTGTGTTATAATGAGAAAAATTCATCAAAATCAGATGCGCTGATTTTCTTCGAAAAATAGCCGTTGCAACGAATGTTAACACGTTTGTCAGCGTACATTGACGGATTGCAAGGCATAATTGGTAGACCTTTTTGCAGGAAAATGCTATGATATACCCATCAACTGATGGGAGGAAACCACAATGAAAAAATGGAAACAATACCTGCAGGCAATCAGCCCTTTCAACAACCGGACGGATATGCCGGATGTGCCGTTCGTGCTCAAAAAGATTCTTGCATTCTGGCTGTGCTATATCATAGGTTTATGTGTGGCGGAGGGGATTGCCATTCTTCTGCATTTTGCACTTGGGAAAAATGTTTTCGCCGGAGAAATGCTCGATGCGCAGACCATCATGCTGATCACCTATTATGGATTCGGCATCGTGGCAGGGACGGCACTGTTCTATTGGAAATGGATCGAGAAAAAGCCCCTCTCCGAAATGGGGCTGACAGGGAATATCAGGCATTATTTTTTGGGGATGTTCATCGGAATTCTGCTGCTGCTGTTTACCGTCATCGCAATCATTCTGACAGGCGGCATGGAATTTTGCGGCATCTCCGGAAATAGCAATCCCACGATGCTTCTGCTTCTGATTGGCGGCTTTGTGGTGCAGGGTGCGGCGGAAGAATTCCTCTGCCGTGGAATCGTACTCCATGCGCTGAAAGCAAAGCCCTCCGTTCGGATCGCTGTTTCCGTCAGCACGGGGTTGTTCCTGATACCCCATCTGCCGACGCTGTTGGAGGCAGAAATATTGTATGGTGTGGTCGGCATAATCAATCTTGTGCTGATTTCGTGCATCCTCTCCCTGCTGACGATTCGGTTCGGGAGCATCTGGGCGGCGTGTGGTCTGCATTCATGTTGGAATGCGGTTCTGTACGGCGTTCTGGGGCTGAACCTCAGCGGAAATGAGGAAACGATAACCGCCATATTCCAGCTGCGAACCGTAGGAGAAATCTGGAACGGCGGCAGTTATGGCATAGAGGCAAGTATTGTGACAACGGCAGTACTGGGAATATCGCTGGCTGTCATGGTAACTATATGGAAAGGCAGGAATGAACATCATGGAATTTCATCATAAATTGTACGAACTGCGGAAACAGAGGGGTTTTTCGCAGGAGGAGCTTGCGCATCGTCTGCATGTATCCCGACAGACTGTTTCCAAATGGGAATTGGGCGATTCCACTCCGGATATGGAAAAGCTGATTGCGATGAGTGATCTGTTTGAAATTTCGCTGGATGCGCTTGTTCTGGATAAAACACCCCCGCAGGCGGAAACGTCCGCACAGCAGGAAATCATCCATGAAATCAGGCAGAAAGTATTCACGGATGCAAATAAGACAAAAGCAAAATGCGGCTTAAAAATCGGACTCATTGTTTTAGGCGCAGTTATGCTGATTGAGATCATTTCGATGATTGTGTATTTCGTGCTGTACGGGTTTCCGGAATAAGGAAAAATGTTGACTTTTCCCATCTCCTGTGCTATAATGAGGAAAATACATATCACAGGAGAAATTCCAATGTATAAGATCAGATTCTGGTTTGAATGGGGCATGGATACCGCCTGCCTCTGGTGCGGTGATCAGATCACCCGTGACCGCTTCGATGTCGGACCGATTGCTTTTGAGAAGCTGGGGCTTTCGGAGGAATTACAGAACGATCTGCGTGCGCTCGGCGATGAATTTCAGGATTCCCTCGACTGGGACTATCCGCCCGATCCCTCCCCGTGGACGCAGGAACATAAGGACGATTTCCTCCGGCGGTCGGAGGAGGTCTATAAACGGCTGGTCGCGGAGCTGGGTGAGGATTACGAAGTGATCTATGCGGTCGAACTGCCGGAATAAGGAGCGTCGATATGTACAAATCCGTCAACGAACCCAACACTTTCAATTTTCACGACAGCGAACTTCTGCACGTTGCCGTACAGGGACAGGATATGCTCTGGACAGTCGATTGGGTGGGCGTTCGTCCCGAAAATACTGCACATCCATCGGAGCAGGAGCTTCGTACAGAGAAAATGCAGCTCACGTTCCGGAATTTCCGTGTAGCTCGTATCAAAATTTATGGATGCAGTATCCATGATGCACAGGGTAAAATTGTACAGCGCATACCGGATAGGGAGCTGACAAAACCACAGATACAGCAAGTGCTTGCAAGATTGCAGAACTATGAAAACTGGTCTGCCCACCTCCACTATGGGGGTGGCAGCATTACAGAAAATGGTATGTGCATAGAAATGGTAATCAACGAGGAACACACCAAACACGGCATTTATCTCATGGTGATCCGCTGTGATACATTCACCGCAGAATGGCATCAATACAGCAATGTACAGTGGTGAAAATCAAAGACTTTCATCATACAGTGCAGGAAATTTGTCCGATTTGTGCAAAATGACGGCTCGGATTGTACAAATTTGACAAAATCGAAAACAACTATTGCAGTTTTCCTGTGTTTGTGGTATAATGAAAAAGGATAAATCCACGGGTGTACAGCGGAATTTGTGCAGCCGGATATGCAAAGGAGATAATGAATTATGGCAGCTAAAATTTGTTACAATTGCGGCAAAAAAGTGCATGGCAACGGCGTAAACTGCACCAACTGCGGCGCGCACCAGTGGCGCGAGGGCACGGATAAGATGGGCGTAGAGCAGCTCAAGGCAGTTGCGGACGATGAATTCCGTCAGGGCAAGCTCGGCACGAGCGAGGCGCACACCCAGCACATGGAAAAGGCAATGTTCCTCTATCGCCTGATTTCGGAGCGTATTGACACAATGACTTCCCACATGGAAACCATTGAGCCGATGGAACGCTGCATTCACATGCTCGACTACATCATCATGCAGGACCGCAAGGCTGGTCTGTCCAGCAGCGAAAACCGTCAGATGCGTTACAGAGAGCTGATGAACAGAATTTCCAACATGAAGGAAAATATCCTGCTTGAGCGCATTGAAAAATCCCGTAAGGATGAAGAACCGGCAGAGAAGAAGCAGATTTCCTCTGACAAGCTTGACGAGCTTGTGGATTATGCAATCTTTACTGTTTCCGAGATGGATGAGAACGGCACATGGACATTCCTCGGCAAGCCGAGAACCAAGAACTACATGATCAGCATGTTCAGCTTCCTGCGCGACATCAAGGACCAGCTCCCCACACTCGAACAGAAAGAGCGTGAAGTACTGCTGCATGTGATGTTCCAGGTAGCAGACAGCTACGAAAAGGGCACATATCCGTTCCCGCAGGATCCCACCCGTGCAATTGACTGGCACGAAGAAGCATCCATCAGAGGTCTGGTACTTTCCCAGCTTGCCATTGGTGATATTTACCTCAAGGGCAGCGGCGGAATGCGTTCTCAGCCTGAAAAGGCACTGGAATGGTATGAAAAGGCACTGGCATGTGACAGTTCCCCCAAGGTGAACGAATATGCACAGGCTGCAATTGCACATATCAAGTCACTTTCTGAATAATAAGAAGAAGCCGGCGAAAGCCGGCTTCAGTTTGTAGAAAAAGTCTTTTTCTGGGGTTAGCACCCCTGTAACTGCCCCCACCCCAACCCCTCCCCCAACGGGGGAGGGGCTATTTTCGGGGACTTCGTCCCCGAACCCCTTGTGCGGAGCTATCGCTCTGCGTTTATTTTTAGGTTTTTTGCCAGACTGGAAAACGGTGCTTTGCTCTAATACACCTCCACCCCGATTTCTACCGCGTCCGTGAACGCAATTCCCCCATACGCCGCGAGCGTTTCCATCCCGATGACATCCGCACGGGCACTGCGCATTTCTGAAACTGCCGTCCTGCACTGGCGCGAAATCAACATCCGCAGTGCAGGCTTTACCGTTTCCGGACAGTTGTCCGTTATCACGCCGACCTTGTAGCAGAGTTTGCCATCCGACAGCGTTTTTCGCAATGTACTGCGCAAAATCTGCACATCCTCCATGTTCTGCCCCATCCGTACCGTCATGCTGAAATCCGTGTTCCCATGCCGCCGCAGCCAGTACATCCCCTGTGCTGCTTCCGGTGAAAGGACGGTGCATTCCCCGTCCGTGCGCAGGAGTACCATTTTCAGCCCCGTGTCCGACAGTGCAGGAAGCAATGCAGTCTGCCGGCTGCCCAGCCATTCCTCCAGTACCGTGCTGCTGTCCGTTACCGCAAGCAATCCCCCGCGCTCTGCCATGCGCACACTTTCCAGTACTGCGCCCGTGTCCGCTTTGGTAAAGCAATCCTCCACCTGTGTGTAGAGGAGCTTGCAGGCTGGGGGAAGTCCGTGGTGCAGGAGGAGATTTTCCACGTCTGCAAGCGTCCGGCTGCCGTCCAGACAGAGCAGCTCCGTGTGCCCGATGAAGATGCGTCCGCCCTGCGCTGCTTCTCCCTGCCGGATGGCATCCGCCGCCGTACTTCCCGTACTGGAAAATACTGCGCCGCCGGAAAATTCACTGGCGTAGAGCGTGAGCTGTGCATCCCCCGTCATGCCGAGTGACTGGGTGACAATGCGCTTACTGATGTGTTCCGTTCCGCATCCCGTCAGGAGTACGGGGAGCAGGAGGAGCAGGAGCTTTCGTTTCATGGGTAAACCTCCGGTTCAGATAGAATAGCAGGGGAATGGCAAATGCAGTCAATATGGTGAGAACGCCGCTGATGGACACAAGCGCGGGGAGAATGTGGGACAAACCCCACGAAAGCAGGAGCATTGCCACAAGGGAGAGGGGAGCTGCGCCGCGCAGTCTGGGGAACATATCGTGCAGGAGATGGGCGATCACACCGGTGTGCAGGGTGATGTGCATGACAAAGAGCATCACGAACACCAACAAATAGAGCGCGTCCGCGCGTTGGGACTGGAGGGGCTGTGAAAGTGCGGTCAGGGTGAAGAATGGATAGGGGGAACGTCCGGCAAGCCGTCCGGCAGCGCAGATGCACAGGAAGCACACCAGACCTGCAAATGCCGCCTTGCAGAGAAGATACCCCAGAACAGCGCGTTTCCGTTTTCCTGCCGTGCGGTCAAGGAGCACAAAGGCGGCAGTCAGTTCACCGCCGAGGCAGAAGCAGGAAAGGGTATGGGGGAGGATGTCCGTGGGGGGCGTGAGCCTTGTGATGTCCACGCGGCTGTATGCACCGAGGAGGAGGACAAGCACGGAGAGCAGGAGAATGCCCAGTACAAGCGGTGCACTGCGCGCCATGGCATGAAGTCCGAGCGAGCAGGTGTACAAACAGGTGATCACCATGAGCACTGCCGCTGCCATGCTCCCCGATACGGGCAGTTCGATTTCCGCAGAAATCTCCCAGAGCTGCGAAAATCCTACCGCACCCCAGAGGAGAAAGAACAGCAGATAGATGATGCCGAGCCATTTTTTTTGCGCGGCAGTACGGGAAAGGGAAAAGCCATCCCGTACAAGCAGCAGCATGGGAATGCTCATGAGGAGCTGTATGCCGAGCGCGGCAAGGATACCGGCGAGCATGGCACTGCCCTGTACCTGCGGAATACAGAGAATACTCCATGCGCCGGAGAGCATGAGGATGGCAAAGAGCTGGCTGCTGTGTATTTTATTCATGGTATTCCTCCACTGTAAAATGTCCCTTTTGCAGCCGCCGGAAGTTCACACGCGCTGCCACATCGCGCATACCGCGCCAGTACAGGGGCGATACGGGCGCAGTCAGCGGATAGCCGAAGGATTCGCAGGCGCAGAGGTTGAACAGCACTGCCATACCCAGCAGTCCGATTCCGTACAGCCCCCACAGACCGCCGCAGAGAATGAAAGCAATGCGCAGAATGGTGATTGCCTGATTGAGGTCGGGCAGGACATAGCCGGCAAGTACGGAAATGGCGACCATGGTCAATATCGGGGTGCTGATCAAGCCCGAAGAAACTGCCGCGTCCCCGATAATCAGTCCGGCAACAATGCTCACCGCACCGCCCACCGCCTTTGGCAGGCGCAGACCGGCTTCACGGACGATTTCATAAATCAGCAGCACCCCGACTGCCTCAGCCGTCAATGACAGCGGCGCACGGGCTTCCGATTCACGCAGAATCAGCAGGAGCGTACTGTTGAGCAGCTCCGGATGATGGGTGCACACGGCGATATATAATGCAGGCAGGAGCAGCGCGAGCAGAAATGCCGCATATTTCAGCCAGCGGATGAGTGTGGCATAGTACGGCTTGTAATTGTAGTCGTCCAATGCCTGAAAGCTCTCCACAAAGAGCTTGGGTACGACCATGGCAAAGGGTGTACCGTCCACAAGAATTCCCACGCGCCCCTCCAGAAGCTTGGCGCACAGTACATCCGGTCGTTCTGTCAGGCTGACCGTATCGAACAGACCGCCGCGGCGGTTTTCCAGAAAGGGCTGCAAATATCCCGTAGAAAGTACGGTTTCCAGTTCCGTTGATTGCAGGCGCGTTCTGATTTGCCGCAGGAGCTGTTCGGGAACGCGGTCGTGCAGATAGCACAGGCAGATGTCCGTCTGACTGACCGTGCCCGTGTTGAACAGCTCCAGCTTGAGAAAGGGGGATTTCATCCGGCGGCGCAGCAGGGACATGTTCGGGCGGATGACCTCCACAAAGCCGTCACGCGCACCGAGGACATTTGCCTCCCCCGATGGCTCGCCGACACCGCGCCGGTCATAGCCCTGTGCACCAAAGGCAAAGGCTCTGGTCTGCCCCTGTGCAAGAAGTACCGCAAAGCCCGAATTGAGCGTCCGGAACAGCTCCCCATAATTGTAGGCAACCGGACGGTCCACGGAAAGGAGCAGGCGGTTGCGTACATGGTCAAAGAGCGCGTCACTGTCCGGCATCGGCGGCAGGTTTGTCAGCGGTTCAAGGATGAGCTGTGCAATGAATGCCATGCCCACCATGCCCTCACAGGCAAGCAGTGCGCAGGGGATGCCGCCGATGGTGACGCGGTTGATGAGCAGGTCGGAACTTCCCTGTGCAATATGTCGGATTTCTGCCAATGTTTCTTCCAGCTGTGCGGAAAGGGCTTTTTCATAGTAGTCCGGTTTTTTCTGTTCCGGCATTGTATCACCTCCGGTTACGATCAATGTCATCAACTTTAGAAAAGTTGTGCAAAGATTGCCCCACCCCCTACCCCCTCCCCAAAGGGGAGGGGGATTATGGGAGGCGGCTGCGCCGCCTCCACCGCCCAAGGGGCTGCGCCCCTTGGAACCCCGCTTAAGTTGATGACATTGCGGTTACGGTAACGCCATGCAGAATTTGTGCGTTATCACCTATAGTCTGGCAGAATTTCAGAAAATTATGCGCGGAAGCGAATTTGTGACAGTTTTTTATTGCTTTTTTCTCCGGAATATGGTATACTGTTTAGGGAGTGTTGATACTGAAATAATACGCAGATTTTAGTGGCAACACGCCCCAGAGAAACGCCGCGGAACTCCCTCCGTGGTATGCCTGAAAGTGATTCAGAAAGGAAGTTTCTATGAAAAAACGATTTGCAGCTGTCATTGCTTCGCTTCTGCTGTGTTTGTCCATCAGTGGCTGTGATGCGCAGAAAATCAATCATACACCGACACAGCCCGTGCAGACAAGTGCAATCCCTGTCGGCACAGTACCGGCGGACAGTATCCTGTCCACCGAAACCGCCACACAGCCCGTCATTGCAGAGGATGCCACTGTCACATTCCTTGCAGTCGGAGACAATCTCGTTCAGAAGCGTGTTTATGAAGCTGCGCAGAAATATGCAGAGGACGGCGAGGAGTACAATTTCAACTATTGTTATAAGAATGTACAGGACAGAATCGCCGCAGCAGACCTTGCCTATATCAATCAGGAAACCATCATTGCCAATGATGAGTACGAAATTTCCGGCGCAAACCTCAATTTCAACTCTCCCACCGCGCTCGGCGATGAGGTGGTAGACCTTGGCTTTGACGTTATCTGTATGGCCAATAACCATGCCCTCGACAAGGGCACGGGCGGTCTGAGTGCAGCGCTCGATTACTGGGACCGTAAGAAAAAGGAAGCCGCAACGCCCTTGCAGGTGATTGGCGCATACCGTGATGAGGAGGATATGTCCAATTACCGCATTTCCGAAGTCAACGGCATGAAAATCGGCTGGCTTGCCTATACAGAGCATCTCAACGGCTACCAGCTGCCGGCGGATTCTTCCATGCGTCTGCCGCAGACGGACGAAAAGCAGCTGATCGAAGCGCAGATCAAGGAGCTGAAAACCATGACGGATGCGGTCATTGTTTCCGCGCACTGGGGCACGGAGGACACGCACGTTGTCAATGAGAACGTGAAGAATCTGGCGCAGGAGATGATCGAATGGGGCGCGGATGTCATTATCGGCACACATCCCCACACACTCCAGACGATGGAGTACATCACCAGAAGTGATGGAACAAAGGGCTTTGTATTCTATTCTCTCGGCAATTTCATATCCGCGCAGACAGATAATTTCAACATGATAGGCGGCATGGCAGAATTTGCGCTCCAGCGGAAGGATGGCGAAATCACCGTGGAGCAGGTACAGCTGACACCGCTGATTACGCATTATGATGACGGCAATCTGAGTAATCTGCGTGTATATCCGTATTATATGTACACGGACGAGCTTGTTGCAGACCATGGTGTACCTGCATCGCCGTGGGGAACAGCGAAAAACTGGAGCTGGGATGTCATTCATAAGATTGTAGAAGACAATGTACCGGAAGAATTCCGCCGTTTGACGGAATAAGCGGTGAACCCCCTTAGTCAATGCTAAGGGGGTTTCAGTCTGTCAAAAAACCTAAAATCAAACGCGGAGCGATAGCTCCGCACAAGGGGTTCGGGTGACTCCCCACGGGGTGGGGAGATGCTGAACGAAGTGAAGCAGAGGGGACGGGCTGTACAGCGAAGTCCCCGAAATATAGCCCCTCCCCCGTTGGGGGAGGGGTTGGGTGCCTGAGCCTGAGGCAGGATGCTGCTTGAGGGCGACGGTATGCCGCAATAGGATTTAACTGCGGCTGTGGG
>SVNO01000052.1 GCA_015066845.1 Ruminococcus sp.
CTTTTCCAGTTTCTGCGCAGGCACGGGCTTTTCCGGCTTCGGCGCAGGTACGGGCTTTTCCGGCTTCGGCGCAGGTGCGGGCTTTTCCGGCTTCGGCGCAGGTGCGGGCGTTTCCGGCTTCGGCGCAGGTGCCGGCTTTTCCGGCTTCGGTGCAGGTGCGGGCTTTTCCGGCTTCGGCGCAGGCACGGGATTTTCCGGCTTCGGCGCAGGCACGGGCTTTTCCGGTTTCGGCGCAGGTGCGGGCTTTTCCGGTTTCGGCGCAGGTGCGGGCGTTTCTGGTTTCGGCACAGGTGCGGAGATTTCCGGTCTTACCTCAGATTTTGCCCATTTTCTGGACTCCTCCGGCATTTCCTGCACGGCGGAGCGTTCCCATTTCGGGGGCGCAGTCTGTGGAGCTGGCTTTTCCTTGGGTTCTTCAAAAAATACCGATATTTCAGACTTTTCCTGTTCCTTTGTCACCGTTTTTTCCGGCTTTTTCCGACTCGGTGCAGGATTATTCAGCGGTTCTTTTTTTTTATTGCCGCGTCTGCCGAACAGACCGGCTTTTTCCTTTGGTTCGTCCACGGCACTCAGATGGCGCAGACGAGTTGCGCGCGGTGCAGGTTCTTCCACAGGTTCTGGGATTTCCTCGATTTCCGGTGCTTTTTCCTCCACCTCCTGTATTTCCTCCACAGGTTCGGGAAGCGGTGCAGGTGCTTTCTCTGCCTGTGCAGATTCTACAGATTCTGCATCCTCCGCTTTCTGTGCGGCAGCCTTCTTTGCTTTTTGATTCTTCTTGAAAAGCCCTGATTTTTTGGGATTTTCCTTGATTTTCGGCACTTCCTCTGCCACTTCCGGTTCTTCTGGTACATCCGCAGTGGGTGCAGCCTCCTGCACTTCAGCTGCAAGCTCTCTCTGGACAGCCTGCTGACGGATGCGCTGGCGAATCAGCTCGGCTTTCCGGCTGATTTCTGCCGCGGTATCATCCTCCACTGGCTTCGGTGCAGGTTCGGGAATCGGCGCAGGTTCGGGTTCGGGCATTGGTGCAGGTTCGGGAACCGGCGCAGGTTCGGGCATTTCATTCTGCTCCATGGAAAAACGGATGCGCTGCTTGATCATCTCCGCTTTCCGGTTGACCTCCTGCTCACGCGCGGCAGCGACCGGACGCGGTGCGGACATCGGCGGTTCTTCGGGCTGCATTTCCCTCTGTCGGCGCATCTCATCGGCAAGGGAAGTATCGCGCGGAATATCCGGCGGCAGCTCATCGGGCACGACAATATGCGGAATTCTGCGTTTCGGGGGATTTGCCGAATGCGGTGCAGGAATATCCGTGGATGGGGTGTTTTTCGCAGTTTGCGGACGTTTTTTCTTCTTTTTCTTCTGCTCCGGTCTGGGCTTTGGAGGGATGATCTGGTTGGGCTTGCGCTCTGCATCGAGCATGGGCAGCGCGGTTTCATCCAGACGGTCACGCATTCTCACAGCAGGATTCTGGGACGGCTCGTCCGAGAAATGACTGACGGGGGGCGGTACGGTTACTGGTTCGCGCTTGGGAATCGTCTGTTCTACGCGCTTTTGCGGTGCAGGACGATTCTGGCTCTTAGCAATTTCCACGTTTCGCGTGATTTCCTCCACGCGCTGACGGGATTTTTCGCTTGCCATGGACTTCACTTCCGGCTGCTCAGGAGCTTCGGGCTGTTTGGGTGCTTCCTCCTCCCCAAGCAAGCTGTTGAGGAGAAGGTTAATGTCATTTTTCTTCATATTGTTCTCCGGTTCGTCAGCGAATCTGACCGCTGCCGATAATTCGGTACTGGATGGTGGTCAATGCGGACAGACCCATCGGGCCTCTTGCATGGAGTTTCTGGGTGGAAATGCCGATTTCTGCGCCAAATCCGAACTCCTCACCATCGGTAAAGCGTGTGGAGGCATTGACATAGACTGCGGCAGAATCCACGCTGTTCTGAAAATATTCCGCATTTTCCATGGACTGTGTTACAATGCACTCCGAGTGTCTTGTGCTGTACTTGAGAATATGTGCAACGGCTTCCTCCACGGAATCCACCACACGGACAGCAATTTTATAATCAAGGTATTCTTTTGCATAATCTTCCTCGGTTGCCGCAATGACACCATCGCCGAGAATGCGCTGTGTTTCGGGGCATCCGTGAATTTCCACATGATGTGCGGAAAATGCGGTGTTGATATGGGGCAGGAATGCAGGGGCAATATCGCGGTGCACCAGCAGCGTTTCAATGGCATTGCAAACGGAGGGACGCTGGGTTTTTGCATTATTTGCAATTGCCACTGCCTTTGCCAAGTCTGCGGAGGCATCCACATAAACATGGCAGTTTCCGGCACCGGTTTCAATGACCGGTACAGTCGCCTGCTTGACAACTGCCTGAATCAGACCTGCGCCGCCTCTGGGGATGAGGACATCGAGATAGCCATTGAGCTTCATCATTTCAGCGGCGGTTTCACGGTCGGTTTTCTCCACAAGCTGCACCAGATCCGCCGGAAGTCCTACGCTTTCGAGGGCTTCACGCATTACGGAAACAAGGCAGGTATTGGAATGGATGGCTTCCTTACCGCCGCGGAGAATCACCGCATTGCCGGCTTTCAGGCAGAGTGCTGCGGCATCGACCGTCACATTCGGACGGGATTCAAAAATAATGCCGATGACACCCAGCGGCACACGCACCTGACGGATGCGCAGACCATTGGGGCGTACCCATCCTTTGTCCTCCGTTCCGATCGGGTCTTCGAGTGCGATCAGCTTGCATACAGCATTGGCGATCGCCTGAATTCTGCTTTCGTCAAGGCGCAGTCTGTCCTGCATAGCAGCGGACATCTGATTCTGCACAGCCTGTTCCAAATCCTTTGCGTTTTCTGCAATAATATACGCGCTGTTCTTCAGCAGTGCTTCGGAAATTGCCGAAAGTGCCTGATTTTTGAGCAGTGTTCCGGCTTTTGCAGCGGCGGGGGCAGCAGCTTTTGCGCGCTGTCCGAGGGTTTCCATATATGTCATAGAGCATTCCTCCTTTTATTTACGGGCGGCAGGGAACAGCGTACCGAGCTGTTCGCCATCGAACAGGCGGTACAGGTCGTCGGGATTTCTGCCGTTCATGATAATCATATCCACACCGGCGGTCGTTGCGATTTTTGCCGCATTGATTTTGGTTGCCATACCGCCAGAACCCAAGCTGCTGCCTGCGCCGCCGGCGATGGCTTCAATGTGGCTGTCAATGCACTCGACCACAGGGATAATTTCCGCGTCCGCATTCTTATGCGGGTCTTCGGAGTACAAGCCGTCAATATCGGACATAATAATGAGCAGATCCGCACCGGCAATGGATGCCACAACTGCGGACAGGGAATCATTCTCGCCGATTTCCAGTTCCAACTCATCAATCGCTACCGTGTCGTTTTCGTTGACAATCGGGATAACGCCCATGGACGCAAGCTCATCAATGGCATTGCGTACATTATCCACGCGGTCGGGTATGCTGATAATGCTCTTGGTCAGCAGAATCTGTGCCACGGTAACGCTGTATTTCGAGAACATTTCGTCATAAATGTGCATCAGCTCGCACTGCCCGACTGCGGCGGCAGCCTGCTTGCCGGGGGTGGTTTTCGGACGCTCACGCAGGTTGAGCTTGCCCACGCCCAGTCCGACTGCGCCGGACGACACGAGAATCAGCTCATGTCCGGAATTCTGCAAATCCGCCAGTACACGCGTCAGATTGTTCATCCGGCGGATGTTGAGCTTGCCGGTTTTATGGGCAAGGGTGGATGTACCAAGCTTGATGACAATACGTTTTTTTTCTGAAAAATCAATCATAATCCTATTCCTCTTATTTGCAGGGCTTTTCCCCTTATTTGTTCACCTGATTTTTCGGCGTTCCGGCAAGGAATGCCTCCAGATTGTCTGCCACAATACCAATGAGCCGTTCTCTGGTTTCCAGCGGCGACCATGCAATATGCGGCGTAATCAGGCAGTTTTTCGCATTGCGCAGGGGTGTGTCGGGGGACATTGGCTCAGTTGCAAGAACGTCCAGTCCTGCACCGGCAAGCCTGCCGGAATTGAGCGCGTCCGCCAGAGCCTCTTCATGGACAATACCGCCCCTTGCGGTGTTGATGAGAAATGCCGTGGGCTTCATTAGGGCAAGCGTTTCCTGCCGGATGAGGTGCGCTGTTTGTTCATTCAGCGGACAGTGAATGGTCAGTACATCTGCCTGTCGGAATGCATCCTCCATGGAAACCACGGGATATGGGCAATTTTCCGGCATCGTGCGTGTGGAGATCATCACGCGCATTCCAAAGGCATCGGCAATCCGTGCAACGGTTTTTCCGATGCTGCCGTAGCCGATGATGGCAATGGTCTTGCCCCAGAGTTCATGAACGGGATGGGGAAACCACGAAAATGTGGGGCTTTGCATCCATGCACCCTCACGCACGGACTTATCGTAGGCAATCAGATTGCCTGCAAGTGCGAGCAGAAGGGAGAAGGTATGCTGCGCGACTGCCTGTGTGGAATACTCGCCAGCATTGCTCACCACAATGCCGCGCGCGGTGGCAGCATCCAGGTCAATATTATTGTAGCCCGTTGCAAAAAGCCCGATATAGCGAAGATTCGGGCACTGTGCAATCACCTGTGCGGTGATGGGGGTCTTGTTGCAGAGAACAATTTCCGCGTCACCGATTTTGGCAGCGGCTTCTTCCGGAAGTGTCGGGCCGCAGCAGGTGACCTCGCCATAGCGTGAGAATACGGAAAAGCCCACATCATCGGCAGAAACGGTGTCCCAGTCAGGAATGACGATACGCATCATTCCGCAGCCTCCAAGGCTTCTGCCGGCTGCTCAGGCTCTTTCGGATCGCGATCAACTGTTTTTGCAAGGACGAGTGCACCAATCAGAGCCAGTGCTTCGACAATGCCAATGCCATAGAAGAATGCGTCACTTTCCACCAGATACGGCAGCAGGGACAGGGGCATTGCAACAGCAAGCACCAGATAGTACTTCTTGCGCAGGCGGATGAACTGGAGTCCGAATACCAGCACTGCCAGCAGCACAAGAATAATGTGCATTTTCAATTCAATCGGATACAATGTGTTTATCATAAAAACAATCTCCTTTTTGTCCGCACATGCACTGCGGCACATGCGTTTCAAAATACTCACCTCTTATTATAACATAATTTACCGCAGAATGCAAGGGTTTTCTTGTTGTTTCTGAAAAAAACAGAAAAGCCCGTTCCATGGACAAGAACAGGCTTCTGTTATTTTAGAGGCGGCCTTTATGTGTTTTTCTGGGGGATGGATGTGGTGAGATTCCAGATACTCGGAAAGAGAATGCCGCCGCCAAGGACGAAAATTCCTCCGAGGAAATATTCCGCTTCCTCATGGAACACGATGAACCAGACAATGAGCAGAACTCCGGAACAGGCGGTTTTCACAATGCTGTCGGCAAGAATGCGTTTTCTGATTCGTTCCGGTTCTGCGAGCTTTTTGCAGGTGTGGCGCAGGATGATGCCCGTCACCGCTGCACCGCCGAGCAGCACCCAGACGGGAATCGTTGCAATGAGCAGGAAAATAGCGACCAGATAGCCTATCACATACAATCCATCGGAAATCAATGCAGTAATTATCTCCAGACCGCCGGTAACATCGTCAGGTTCGGAGGGGGCGATATCGCCAAATATCAACGGAATATCGAATAAAATCCCCAGACAGGCAAGGGATATGAGCAAAAAAGCTACGGCGATAACGGCGCAGATGATATTGGTAATGCACATGATGGTGGTTTGCTTCATAATTGGTACTCCTTTGCAAAATTTCCTGTATGCTTGTATATTCTCCCGAAACCGGACAAAACTAACAGCGGAGGTGTTCAGAGTGAAAGATATGAACCGAAATGAAAACAATAAAAAACATGGAATCCTCAGCTTTTATCTGGTGCTTGTCCTTTGTGTGGCAATGATTGGCGTGTCGTGCTGGTTTGCCTATACACAGACCGCGGACAACCTGACCATTCAGCTCAATTCCGTACTCGATTCCGCAAACAACGCATCCGCAAGACTGCCGGAAACCGGCATTTCCCCGATTCCACGGAAAGAAACCGAAACCACCGCGCAGGAAGCAGTGTACGCGCCGCAGGAAGTTGTTCTCCAGCCGGAGGAAGAACCTGCACAGACCGCAAGCCTTGCGCCGGCGGCATTGTTTCAGCCGGAAACTACTGCGGCAACTGCCACGGAAACTACAACAGAAACCGTTCCGGCAGCATTGCAGACTGCCTATCCGCTGACCGGTGAAGTGCTCAATGCGTTCAGCAACGGGGAGCTTGTAAAATCTGCAACAACCGGTGTATGGCAGACGCACAACGGCATGGACATTGCCGCTGCCGTGGGCGATGAGGTACACGCAATGGCGGACGGCGTTGTGGAGGCAGTCGAGGAAGATCCCCTCTGGGGTGTCAGCGTCACCATCGACCACCAGAACGGCGTGAAAAGCCGCTACTGCAACCTCAATACGGGGCTTTCGGTGAACATCGGCGATACAGTCACCTGCGGCATGGTCATTGGCGCGGTCGGCAATACTGCGGACATGGAAAGCGCGATGGAAAGCCATCTGCATTTTGAGATCCGACAGGGGGACATGTATGTAGATCCTGCTGCTTATCTCGGAGAATAGAGCAAAACCGCCCTGCGTGATCGTAGGGCGGTTCGTGTTCAGGGAATGCACAAATCCGCTGTTTCTTCTGTGGGAAGGCGGATAATTGTATTTTCGGGGAACTGCATCGCACAGGGGAATGAAAAATCCATCATGGCATGATTCACTGTTGTGATGCGCTCACCCTCGCCATTGTAAATCTCGTCAAGCGTCATTGTAACAGGCGGACAGTTCGGCGCAAGAATTTCCACGGTATCTCCGGCAAAAAAGCGGTTGCGCTGTGTTGCATACACTGTGCCGTTTTCACAGCGCGTGATAATGCCGACCACATCGCAGGTGCGGATATAGCCGCCGGATTCGTAGTACTGGCAGGCATTGGGATGCCCGAAGAAAAAGCCCGTGCAGTACTTGCGGTGACTCACCTTGAATACCTCGCTGCGGATGTTCTCCGGCAGCTGGTAGTCGTCCGGATGCTCCATATAATAGTCCGTTGCCATGCGGTAAGCATTGGTAATCACGGATACATAATACGCAGATTTCGCGCGTCCCTCAATTTTGAACGAGGTCACGCCTGCCTGTGCAAGCTTGTCGAGATGGTCGATCATGCACATATCACGCGCATTGAGAATGTAAGTGCCGTCCTCGTCCTCGCCGATCGGCATGGGCAGGTGGGGACGTTTTTCCTCCACAAGCGCGTATTTCCAGCGGCAGGGCTGTGCACATGCACCGCGGTTTGCGTCACGGTCGGTGAAATATGCCGAAAGCAGGCATCTGCCTGAAAAGCTCACGCACATTGCACCATGCACAAACACTTCAATTTCCAAATCCTCCGGCGTATTCCGGCGGATTTCACGGATTTCCTCCAAGGACAGCTCACGCGCGAGCACCACGCGTCTTGCGCCCATTTTGTAGAGCGCGTTTGCAGAGGCATAGTTGACAATGCCCGTCTGTGTGGACATGTGAATCGGCATATCCGGTGCAAGCTCGCGCAGCATCGTCATCAGACCAATGTCTGCCACAATCATGGCATCCACTTTTGCAGCAACGGCTTCTTCCACAAATTTCGGGAAAAACTGCAATTCGCCGCTGCGCGGGAGCGTATTGCAGGTCAAATACACCTTCACGCCCCTTGCATGTGCCTTCTCTACGGCATCGCGTAAGCCCTGTGCGTCAAAATTCGCCGGATTTGCGCGCATTCCGAACATCTGACCGCCCAGATATACTGCGTCCGCGCCAAAGTCAAGTGCAGCCTGCAAACGCTCTGCGTCGCCTGCAGGTGCAAGAACTTCCGGCCGCATTATTCGCCACCCTGTGCAGCCGCTTCTGCCTGCTGCTGCTTGATCATTTCTTCGTTTGCGTAATGTTCTTCCAGTGTGGTTGCGAAATAGGTCACGCCAGTGTCCACATTCGCGTAGAAGTAATAGTAATTCGTTTCATTGGGATAGAGCACCGCTTCGATGGCATCCATACCGGGGTTGCCGATTGCACCTGCCGGAAGTCCGGTGCAGATGTATGTATCGTATGCCTCGTAAATCAGCTCATCCTCCAGATCAATATTGGGCTTGATGACCTTTTCCACATACTTGGAAGTCGGGTCGGACTGGAGTCTGGTGAAGTTTGCCGGATCGTTCAGACGGTTCCAGAATACGGAGGCAACATCCTTCATGACACTCTTGTTTGCTGCCTCTGCCTGTACGATGGAAGCAAGAGTAATCATCTCGTCAAGCGAAATGCCAAGTTCCTCCATGCGCTTGTAATGCTCGTCGGTAATCTTCTTGTTGAAGTTCATATAAATCTTACGGCAGACATCCGCAGGCTCCATTCCCTCGTAGAATGTGTAGGTATCGGGGAACAGATAGCCCTCCATTTTCGCAAATTTCAGCTTGCTCTGCGTCTTGGGGAGGTACTCCTCAAATTCATAGCCGTAGTTTGCACGGTTGAAATTGTAGATGAATTTCTGGGATTCGCAGACACCTGCGTCCTCCAGTTTTCTTGCCGCGTCATAGAGGGATGTACCCTCAGGGAACATGACATCGACCGTGACAAGTTCCTCCGTGGCAAGACCGGACAGCTCGGAAATCAACGCCTCATATGCCATCGCGCTGCTGACCTCGTGTTCGCCTGCCTTATAGCCGGCATCCGCGTCACTCAGCCGTGAGAAATACACGAAAGCCTTGGGGTATTTGATGATACCGGCTTCGTAGAGGTCCTCTGCGATTTCTGCCGTGGTCGCACCCTCCGGAATGGTGAACGGATGCAGCGTTTCCGTGCCCTCAATGCCCAGCATGTCCTTGCCGACTGCGATAATGCTGACGGACAGGGCAATGGAGGTAACGATGATGATGGTGAGCATGATGAGAACGCCGTACACTCTGCCCACGCTCTTGTTTCTTCTGCGCTTCTTTCTGCGTTTGGCTTCACGTTCACGCTCCGCCTTTGTCATACGCCGTCCCTCGTTCTGGGAATTGTGCACCTCGCGCTCCGGTGCGGAATGCTCCGGCTGCGGTGCGGCTGCTTTTCTTACCGGCTGCGATGCAGCAGAACGGGAGCTTTCGCGTTTCTGTGCCGGTTCTGCCGGACGTTTTTCCGCATTCTTCGACGTACTTTTGAGAATCTCGTCAAGCAGCTTTTCATTTTCATTGGATGCCATGACATACCTCCATTGTTTCTTCAGTGATTACCGCGTCCACGCGCCGGTCATGTGCCTCGCTCGGCAGCTCCGGAAGCAGCATACAGCGGTAGCAGATTCCGACCGTCCGCAGCTGCGGATACCGGCTGAGAAATCTGTCATAATAACCGCCGCCCTGTCCGAGTCGCTCCCCTGCCGCAGTAAATGCGACCGCCGGAACAATGCAGACAGTTTTCGGCGTAATTTCGGGTAGTTCCGTGCCCGTCGGCTCTAAAATGCCGTAAGCACCGCTTGCAAGGGAATGCATTCCGTCAATCAGGTAGAATTCCATGCAGCCGTCCTGCCCGCATTTCGGCACAGCAACGGCTTTTCCAAGCTCCCTTGCATATTCGAGAATGCGCACGGTATCCGCTTCCCCCTTGCAGGACACATAGAGCAGCAGCGTATCGGCTTCACAAAACCAGCGGCTCTGTGTGACGTTGCGGAAAATCGCTTCATCCAGACGTTTTCTTTCCTCGTCCGGTATTTCCCTGCGCTTTTTGCGCAGCATCGTGCGAAGCTGCTGTTTTTCCTGTACCAATGCCATCACGGATAGCAGATGGCATTGCGCTGCCGTTTTGCTTCCGGTTCACCGGCTGCAAGGGCAACGAGCTGCAATGCAAATTCCGTGGCAACACCTGCGCCCTTTGCGGTGATGATATTGCCGCTGCGGCATACGGACTTGTCGCTGAGAACAGCACCGGGCATCTGTGTTTCAAAGCCGGGGTAGGCAATGGCTTCCCTGCCCTCAAGCAAGCCCTTATGTCCGAGAATGGAAGGTGCTGCACAGATTGCACCGATGTAAATATCCCTGTCCATACAGAAGTCCACAGCTGCCTGCACCGCCTCGGATTTCTCCAGATTCAGCGTACCGGGCATACCGCCGGGGAGTACGATCATTTCCAGCTCGCCGCCGAGTATCATTTCCGCTGTGGTAATATCCGCTGTTACGGGGATACCATGCGAACCGGTGATGACCTTACCGCCAACGCCCACGGTGATGACATTGCGTTCTGCACGGCGCAGCAGGTCGATGGGTGCAAGTGCTTCCATTTCTTCAAAGCCATTCGCTAAAAAAACATAAATCATTCTGTTCTCTCCTTATATAAAAGTCACACTGTATTTCTCCTGCATAAATGCAGGGTGATAGGATTGTTTTGCTTTCCGCAGTCCCTCCAGTCCCAGATCCTCCTCGCGGTTGATGTAGGCAAAGCGTGGCTGTACCTGTGCGGAAAAGGCTTGGTTGATGGCAGCATATGCGCCCTGATAGCGAATATCCGCCTTCTCGATATGAATGCAGAACGTATCCGAAGCCAGCGGCTCGCCGACTGCAAAGGCAGTCAGCTGCCCATCCACACGCAGCACAACGCCCTCAAGCTCCAGTTCATGAAAATGCCGGAAATAGGTATCAATCGCAAACTGCTCGGAAATACCGGAGGAATCCCCCTCCAGCCGTTCATTATAGCACATCGCGGCAAAGGTGATGCAGTCGTCAAAATCGCGTTCCGTCATGGGCGAAAGCTGTGCACCATACTGTGCAAAGCGATGCAGGAAATTGCGTTTCTGATGGTATTTCCGTCCGGCAAGGGCGGACAGGTCGGAGCTGTTGTAGAGATAATCCCAGCTGTCACGATTGGGCGTACTGGTCACGCGGTAACGGGCTTGCAGCCATTCCAGACGTGCGGGAGAAACATTCCACAGGTGCAGCGGATGACCGAGATGCTGGGCATATTGCTGCATCTGCGCAAGTACCTGCTCATGTGCGCCATCCCCTGCCGGATAGGTAAAGGATGGACTGCCGCTGTCCGTATCAAAGGAACAGCAAAGGTAAAAATCGCCGTATCTTGCGATTTTCGTACCATTGAGCCGCCGCCATGCCATATTGTTGGCAAAGCTGTATTCACAGCCGCGATAATCCGAACGCCGCAGGCAATCCATGATCCACGGGCGGTCAGCAAGGGTAATTTCCCGAAATTCCAGCATATCCAGCGTTTCTACCTCCGTTTACTGAAGCTCTGTTTTCTTCAGTATTTCCTCTTTCAGCGCGGCATATTCACTGCGCACTGCGTCACAGCGTCCGCAGGTCATTTTTCCCTCCGGACATGCACCGCAGCAGCAGGACGGGCCTGCCTTGGCGAAAATCGTGGGAGCTTGCGCATAACAAAGGCGCAGCATTTCTTTTGCAAGTGCACGGATTTCCCACTGGGCACGTTCGCAGCAGCGCATCCGGAAGAAATTGAGCAGGCTGCGCGCGTTCATTGTCAGTACCATTTTGGTTTCACAGGCATTGGGAAGCACGAAACGTGCGTCCTCAATGGCTTTCTTTTCTGCCTTGGAACGTGCGGTTTTTTCGGGAAGTCCCTGTGCGAGAAAGTCCTGAAAATGACGTTCTTCCAGCAAATCCGCAAGGCGGTTATAAGCTGCAAGGGAATCGTTCATGGCTGCGGTATAAATCTCCGCAGTTTCGGGATTTGCCGCAATTTCAGGCGGTGTGATATATTCAAACTGTTCCTGCTTGACATACCGCTGACTCTGGACGGAGAAGCTGGCAATACGGTGTCTTGTAATCTGGGCAAGCAGGGTACGCGAAACGCCCTCAATGCCGAACGTAAAGCTGACATGCTCGATAGGGCTTTCATGGCCGAGGGATGCGAGCATTTTGACGAAATTTCCAGCCGCTTCATCATCCATGCCCTCCATCAGGTGCATGGCATCGGTGTCGGAATAGCAGAGCTTTGCGGCAGCCGCAACCGTCTTTTCCGGCAGCGGTGTGCAGGTGATGAGCGTCACATGCATGAGAATTCCTCCTTTTTCAAGGTAATACCGTCAAACGATGGCACGATATTTTTTCAGATACATAATTATTATAGCATATTTCAGAAATTGAGTCAAGAAGTTTTAGAGATTTCCGGATTTTGCTGTATTATTTACAGAATGATGCCCCTCCGCTGTTGGGCAATGTCATCAACTTTAGGAAAGTTGTGCAAAGATTGTCCCACCCCCTGCCCCCTCCCAAAGGGAGGGAGATTATGGGAGGCGGCTGCGCCGCCTCCACCGCCCAAGGGGCTGCGCCCCTTGGAACCCCGCTTGGGTGCTATCGCCCCTTGCCTCCGCTTAAGTTGATGACATTGCGCTGTTGGGGGAGAGGCATTTTTGATGGCTGTATACTTTCCACATTTATTCCCAATAATCCACCGTATGCGGCAGACCAATGTCCTTGGTATGGAATACCGGCTCTACGCCGTCCTTTCGCTGCTTTTCGTAATCCTTCAGTGCGCGGACCGCATATTTTCCGAGATAGAAAATCACGGGCATATTGATGAGTGTCATGCCGCCCATGAATACATCCGAAATATTCCAGAGCAAATCTGCACTGAGCACTGCACCGAGCAGCACTACGAGCGATGCAATGATATGGTACACGCGCATGAACACCTTTCCTGGCACATGACCGAGCAGATGGCACAGGCATTTGTCCACATAGAACAGATTGCCCAGCAGTGTTGTAAAGGCAAAGAGAATCATGGCTGTGGTAATGAACACAGGCCCGAATGCGCCGAACGTTTCACGCAGAGCAGCCTGTACATAGGGTGCGCCGGACAGCTCCTCTGTGGGGGCAACACCGGAACACATGCACATGAAAGCGGTTGCACTGCAAATGAGAATCGTGTCGATAAAGACGGAAAGCACCTGGACAAGTCCCTGCTTTGCCGGATGGCTGACTTCGGCAGAGGCAGAGGCATTCGGTGCAGAACCAACACCTGCTTCGTTGCTGAACAGTCCGCGCTTGATGCCATACATGATGCAGGAACCGCTGAAACCGCCGAAAATCGCCTCAAAATCGAATGCACCGCTGAAAATTGCAGCAAGGACGGACGGCAGTGCTTTGAGATTGAGCAGTACGACCAGCAGCGAAATGAGGACATAGGCACAGCCCATCACCGGTACAAGGAGCGTGGTAACGCGGATGACGCGTGAACCGCCGCCCATCAGACAGTAGCAGACAAGTGCTGCAAGGATCAGTCCGATCACCCACGGGCTGACTGCTGCATCATAGAACGAATAGACAGCAAAGGTGGACTGGAGATTGTAGGAGGCGAGCATGTTGAAACCGAAGCCATAGGTCAGAATCAGCAGAATGGAGAAAATGACTGCAAGCGGACGGCAATGCAGTGCAGTTTCGATGTAGTAGGCAGGGCCGCCATAGCTGCCCTCCGGACCACGCTTTTTGTAAATCTGGGCAAGGGTACTTTCCACGAATGCGGACGCGCTGCCGATGATGGCAATTACCCACATCCAGAACACCGAGCCGAAGCCGCCAAGACAGAGTGCTGTGGAAACGCCGACAATATTACCCGTTCCGACACGCGATGCCGTGGACACCATCAATGCCTGAAACGAGGAAACGCCCTTGCCGTCAGCAGGCTTTTCCATGACTGCGCGAAGCTGTTCCCTGAACAGCCGGAATGGTGCAAATCTCGTGCGGATGGTGAAATAAATACCGCCAGCTACGAGCAGAATGATGAGTATGTAGCTGTACAACACATCATTCAGATTTGCAATGAGTTCTTCTAACATGTATTGTTCCTCCTTTTTTCATGCAGGATAACACCGCCCAAGGACGCATGAATTTCCCGTGCGGCATTGCATAGAATAATTCCATTATACCATACTTTTCATCATTTGACAATCAGAAGGCAGTATATTCTGACAGAAACCGACAATGTGGCAGTATTTGTGGAAACGCGCTTGCTTTTTCAACAAAATCGTGGTATAATAGGAAAGAACGCTGTATTTTGTACGACAGCGGCAAAGCATATCGACAGGAGGACATATGAATATTCAGATTTTCGGCACAAAAAAGTGCTTTGATACCAAAAAGGCAGAACGGTATTTCAAGGAACGGCGCGTGAAATACCAGCGCATTGACATGCAGGAAAAGGGCATGAGCCGCGGCGAATTCCAGAGCATTCTGAAAGCGGTGGGCGGACTGGACGCGCTCATTGATGAGAATGCCAAGGACAAGGAGCTGCTGTTGCTGCTGCAATACCTGACCGACGCTGACAAGCTCGAAAAGGTCTTTGAAAACCAGCACATCATCAAAACGCCCATTGTCCGCAACGGCAAGTCTGCCACGCTCGGTTTTCAGCCGGATGTGTGGAAGGACTGGGAATAGGAGGCGGCTGTTGCCGCGGCACTGAAGGGGGATGTCACGCTTGATGGTATGGTGGATGTGCGTGATGGCTTTGATTTGGCGATTCTCAAATGAAAACCAGTAGTTTGTAAAAGCTAAAACTTGATGATGCTTCTTAACTTGAACAGATAGCAAGAGCTGCCCCCTCCGCCGCCGTTCGGCGGCACCTCCCCCGCAAAGCGGGGGAGGGATATGCGGGGGT
>SVNO01000053.1 GCA_015066845.1 Ruminococcus sp.
CTGCGGTGCGCGACCAGAGGGCGTTGCCCTCTGGACACCCACGAGCTTTTTGAAAAAAGCTCGACCAAAAACTTTTCCATTGCCTCCGGCATAAGAGGATAGTTATTCGACATTTCTTAGCATCAGATCGCATTATTCGTTTCCATCATAATATACGCAATCGTCATAAACAGATGCCCAAGCATGACAAGGACGAGAGGACAGGACGTGATGGCAATGCGCAGACCGCGTTCGGACTGGTGGGGTGTTGTGTAGGGCAGACGCTCGCGGATGAACATTCGGATGAGCAGGACAACACCCACACAAGTTAACGCAAAATAGCCATAACTCAGAATTGACGTGAGTATGTCAAGTCCATAGACATCCGCCACCTCAAAAAACTCAGCAGCAGTGTTCACGGCAGCATGACAGAGGATGGCAGGTACGAGGGAATCGTGCTTGACGGTGAGATAGCCCATGAAAATGCCAACAAAGAACGCAAGCACGAACTGTGCAATATTCTCATGCCAAAGCCCGAACAGCACAGCACTCATGATAATACCGAACCGCTGGCTGACGCGTGAGAGATTTTTCAGGACAAAGCCGCGGAACAGCAATTCTTCAGTGATGGGCGCGACAATGCAGCTGTAAATGCAGGTGAGCACCATGGTTTTGGTGTCGGCTTCCGTGATAAGCTGTGGGTCATAGGCAGTGATGCCTGCCATTTCGAGGAAATTCATCACGAATTCCGCAAGATAACCGCACAGGGATTGGAGCGCGATGGCAGCGCAGATGTAAATGAGAATCCTGCCGGGGGTGAGTCCCTTGGTGCGGAACAGGGTGGGAATGGGGATTTTCGACCATTTACAGCCAAATATGGCAAGTCCTGCATTGCATAGCATGAAAACAAGGATGTTCATGGCAACACTGGAGGACGATGCCCAGAAGTAATCATCGAGCAGTATGTCATAGTTATCGGGGAGGATATTGCCGCCGGATTTGTCCATAACAGTTTGCAGAGATGAATAGAGCAGCTGAAAGAGCATGGCAAGGGCGGTGGAGAGAAACATATGGGCAAGCAGCACACAGCCGACAATGCTGCAATACCGCCGGATGCGTCTGGTTTCACGGGCATTCGGGCGCATGGGGATATAACAGCCGGGGATGACGATCTGAGGTACAATGTCGGTGTAGGGTTGACTGTAGTCGTGAAATTCAGTTTCGTTTTCAAAGGGATTCTGCGGGTCTATGGTCTGTTCATCGCGTCTGCGCAGCTCTGCAACTGCTGCCCGAAGCTCGGCAGCCTGCGCCTTGTAGTCCTCCGCGGTGAAAATTTCATCTTCGTGCATGGGGAATTCTCCTTTTAGGTAGTACTCTTTTATTGTACCACAAAATGAAGGATTTGTAAAGAGAAAAAATACACAAGCGCGTCACCATACAGCAACGCGCTCAGATTCACTCTATGATAAGGTAATATTGCAGCAGTCTATCGAAAAACCTAACATCAAACGCGGAGTGATAGCTCCGCACAAGGGGTTCGGGTGACTCCCCACGGGATGGGCAATGTCATCAGCTTTAGGAAAGTTGTGCAAAGATTGTCCCACCCCCTGCCCCCTCCCAAAGGGAGGGGGGATTATGGGAGGCGGCTGCGCCGCCTCCACCGCCCAAGGGGCTGCGCCCCTTGGAACCCTGCTTGGGGGCTATCGCCCCCTTGCCCCCGCTTTAGTTGATGACATTGACGGGGTGGGGAGATGCTGAACGAAGTGAAGCAGAGGGGACGGGCTGTACAGCGAAGTCCCCGAAAAAAAGCCCCTCCCCCGTTGGGGGAGGGGCTGGGGGCAGCTTTGGGGTGCTAACCCCAGAAAAAGCTGTATTGCAAATCAACCTATTTTAAATGTATCACAAACTCGAAATATGCTCGAAAACCTTGTCCGTGCTCCAGAAGTACATATCATACTTGAAACGCTCCTTGAAACCACAGCGTTCCATCATCTGCATTACATTTTCCTGCACACAGGAGAAATAGCACATTCTGCCTTCGCTGACAAGTCCCTCGCAGTAGTCGCGCAGTGCCTCGATACCGGACATATCCGCGATGGTCACACCGCGCATGGAGAAGATGATATTGTAGTTTTCCCCAAGTGCCGTGATTTTTTCCTCTAGCTTTGCGCATGTGCCAAAGTACAGCGGGCCGGAAATGTACACCACACAGGTGTGATCGAGCTTTGCAGGATCTGCATTGTGCTCATCCACACGCTTGGGATCTACCTGCGCAACAGTCACCTGCATATCGGAAACCTTGATAACAAACGCAAACACGGAGAAAATAACGCCGATGAGAATTGCAACTGTCAGGTCGAAAATAACGGTTGCCGCCATGGTAATGAGGAACTGGAGCATGGCAGTTTTGATTTTCATATGGAAAATATTCTTGATGGCGTGCCATTCGTTCATGCGCCATGCGGTCATGATGAGAACGCCGGCAAGGGCGGACAGGGGAATCAGGGACATGACACCGCCGAGCACAAACATGGACAGCAGGAGCACTGCCGCATGGATGACGGAAACGAGTCTTGTCTGACCGCCGGATTTGATGGCAACACTGGTTCTTGCAATCGCAGCTGTTGCCGGAACGCCGCCGAACAGGGGGATGATCATATTACCGATGCCCTGTGCAACAAGCTCCACATCCGCGTTGAGCTTTTCGTTCTTCATCCGTCCTGCGGACGCGCCGCACAGGAGGGATTCGATCAGACCAAGGGCGGCAATGGAGATGGCAGGGGCAACAAGTCCGGTCATGCCGGACATGGAAATTCCGGAAAATGTCAGGCGATCCTCAAGGAACAGGCTTTTCGGGATCGCGCCGACCTGCGGTACATCGAACTTGAAAATGGCAGTTGCCGCAGTGGCAAGGATAATGGCAATGAGAGAGCCGGGGCAATACTGGTTGAGCTTCTTCGGGTACACTGCCATGAACACAATCACGGCAAGACCGATGAGAAACGCGGTCATGTCGAAATGCTGTTCGAGCTGGAAGTAGCTGCGCACCTTTTCAATGGTGGTCAGTCCCTCGCAGGTCAGACCGGTAAGATTGTTGATCTGTCCGAATGCGATGATGATGGCAATACCACTGGTAAAGCCGGTAATGACGGGCATGGGGAGGTAGGACACGAGTCCTCCGAGCTTGAAAATGCCGCAGATGAGCAGGAGCACACCGGCAAGAAAGCTTGCCATGAGCATTCCCTGCATTCCGTACTGGGCAACGAGGGACACGAGAATTGCCGTCATTGCGCCGGTCGGGCCGCTGATCTGGTAGGATGCGCCGGACAGACCGCCGATGAGGATACCGGCAAGAATGGCAGTGACAAGTCCTGCGGATGCCGTTGCACCGGAGCTGACACCGAATGCCAGTGCAAGGGGCAGTGCAACTGCGGCTACGGTAATGCCGGCGAGGAGATCCTTGGCAAATTTTCCGGCATTGTAGCCCTTGAATTCACGTCTGAGGGATTGAAGATACGCTTTGATGAGCATAATTTCGCCTTCTTTTCTTTTTGATTTCTTGGGCGATACTGCATCAGCAGGGTATTGCCCGCGGTGACTGCGCACCGCTTTCTATTATACTCCGAAAGTCAGATTACGTCAATTCGCAAAATCACATAATAATACAACGGAAAAAGGTGGAATTATGGCTAAATTTCAACATCCACCGCCGCTGCCAGAAGATTCCAAGTCCTTCTGTCCACTGCCCCCGTCTGCGGCAGTCCGGAAATGTCCTGAAATGCTCTGACAGCCTGTGCAAGCTGCGCGGTATAGAGCGCACCGACCTCGACAGCCGGAAGATTTCCGTATTTCCGCGAAAGGGTGGAGAGAATGGCACTGATGACGAGTACGGTGAAGCCGTCCCGTCCCTCCCCGATAGTTTCCCCGATTTCACGCGGAAAAACGGAGAGGAGCTGCACGGGAACATCCAGCAGTTTCTGGTACACCTCCACAATGGCAAGCCATGTGGCAGGGTTTGCCTCGCCGTTGTCCTGCAAGCCGTACTGCAACTGGAACTGCCGCACGGCATCCGCCGTTTCTGCACCGTAAATCCCATCGGGGATGATGCGCGGAATATTACGGTCGTAGTACGAAATATCGTGGAGATACCGCTGTAATTCGCGGATATGCTCAATTCTCTGCATGTCTGAAAAGCCCATGCTCCACCTCCTACTGGATTGTATAGCCCGGCGACTGGTACGGACGTTTTTCAAAGCCGAAGCGCAAATCGGAATAGAGTCCTGCAATGCCATCCCATGTGGCAGCACCGATGACACCGTTTTCCGGCAATCCGGCATACCGCTGGAATGCCAGCACGGCAGATTTTGTCACAGGGCCGAAATAGCCGGTATTGCTCACCGCCGGAATTTCCGGAATTGTCTGGTGAATGTAGCTGAGGTATTCCTGCATAATGCGCACATATTCGCTGCTCATCCCCTCGCGCAGAATCGTCCCCGGATAGAGCACGGGCGCAAGGTCCACATCCACCGGTACGGATTCGACAATGCCAAGGTACGCGCGGTACAGGTCATTCCACGTTGTTTCATCCACAATACCCGTCTGCGGAAGTCCGAACACGCGCTGAAAAGAACGCACGGACTGTTCCGTCTGCGCGTCATAAAATCCCGTGATCTGGATGGGCTGCACGGAAGCATAGTACGCACCCACAACGGCAAGGAAATACTGCAAGCCGCGCACCTGATTGTTCTGCATTCCCGGTCGCAGATCTTCGGTATACTGGAGGGGGAATTCTCCCGGCGCGATGCCCTCGGAATCCAGTTCTGCCAAGCGTTTGACGCTTGCGTAAATGTAGGCAATGCGGTACCATGTCGCCTTGTCAATCGTACCGTTGACGGCAAGATTGAATACCTCCTGAAATTTCCGCACGGCTGCTTCCGTTGCTACGTCATATTCCCCGTTTGGATTGGGAATTTTGGGAATTGCCGGATAATTCCGCGAAATCCGGTTGAGCTGAATCTGCTTGCGCTGTACCGCGTTTCCGGCACTGCCGGGAGCAAGGGGCGAGCCTGGGTAGGATGGCGAATTTGTCCGTACTTCGGCATTTTTCACGATGTTTATATCATCTCCATAATAATACTGCAAGATTTGGTAGGGAAGATAGCCCTGTTTTGCAAGGGACACCGTTCCCCACTGCGACAAGCCGCTGCACGTCACTGTTGTACCGTTGCAGAATGCGGCAAACAGGGGTTCGATCGCGCCCTCACGGCGGATATAATCATCGAACAGCTCATCAACAAGCTGCCCGATATTCTCGAACACCTCGCGCCCCTCAATGAATTTCTGGTCATACTGGGTGGATGCGGTGATGTCAAAGTCATAGCCGCGTGAACGGTACCACTCGGTATAGATGCGGTTGAGGGCAAAGGTGGTAATGGCGTAAATATTCGCGCGCAGGGCGGAATCCTGCCATGTGGGGTAGATTTCACTGGACGCGACATTTTTCACATAATCCGGAAAGCTCACGGTCACATTGGCAGCATTGGCATCCGGTGCACCCAGATGCACGGTAATGGTCTGTGGAATAAAGGGTTCTCCGGTCAGCATGGCACACCTCCTTTACAGGTCGGGGGATTCTGTGGCATTGCGCAGGACTTCCATGTCCTCATGCATGAGAACGGGCAGCGGAATGAGCTGAAAGGTCTGGAGCGAGGTGATACCTGCAAAGACCGGAACATTGCGCATTTCTGCCCGAAAATAGCCATTTGCAAAGACGCGCACATCCGCTGTTGTGAACGGCTGCGCGTCCTGCGGCTGCTGGGATTCCGCTGCCGGCGGTGCAGGGATGGAAACGCGCGGTGTTTCGCCGCTTTCGTCCGTACGCAGAAGATAGGCAAGCTCCTGTTTGCCATCACGCCGCACAAGTACGGTCACGCTTGCCCCATCCACGGGGAATGCGCCCTCCCCCGTCTGCACGGCAACACGCAGAAATCCCTCCCCTGTGAGGTCGTGCAGCTGTTCTGCTGCCGGCAGTTCAAGGACGGGTTCTGTGCCGTTGCGGATATAATCGGGGAGCGTGGGTTCTTCATATTCCTCTGGAAAGGGTGTTTCGATTCTGTCTTGATAATCCCCGTCATTTCCCGTAAAATCGGGGTTATTCTCCGGTTCAAGGGGTTCTGGGGGCTGACTTTCCACAATCTCCGGCTGGGGTGTGGAAACTTCCTCCCGTTTGCCGTACATCCGGAGCATCTCCTCCCGATAGCGGCGTGAAAGGTCTGAAAATTGTTCCTGCATTGCAGTACCTCCATCCATTGGTATTCTGTGGAAGTGTATGCGTGAGGGGATGGGAGTATGCATACGGATTTGTCAGGGAGGGTGCAAAAAAGGACGGTACAACTGTACCGTCCCAGCTTGCCGAAAAACCTGAAAGGGGGTGGGGCAGTTACAGGGGTGCTGACCCCAGAAAAAGCTGCAACCGCCGTACAGCAAATGTACGGCGGTTTGTTCTATATCGGTGAAATTACCAGAAACAGCAATTATTCAAAATTTTCCGTCACTTCAATGCATTCCTTGAGAATGGAGAGCACATCATCCGAATCGGGTGCGCCGTTGCCGTTGATGTCGGAGGCTGCCTTGGCATAGTCGCACATCGGCTCACCGAGCAGCAGATTGCGGTTGAGGGAGAGGCAGTCAACAATGGTAATTTCATCGTCAATGTTGACATCGCCCTTGACAAGGTCAAGCTTCGGATGGCGAATTGTTTCATTATCCAGAATCATCTGTTCAAGCACAAGCTGTGTGCGGATGACCTTTTCAAATTCCTCACCAAAAACATCCTTACCGTTGCCGAGATGAATCATCGACGTTTTCTCATCCTCAGGGTCATAGTTGCAGGGGAGGTAAACCGGGGGATAAATTTTAAGCCATTCAAAATTACCTTCAATTTTGATAAGGTCACCAACCTGAAGCTCCATTCCAAGCTCATTATCTACAACATCCTCGAACATACGTCCAAGCCCCATATTGTGATTGACTGTAGTTACAATATAACTTGTGATTTTTTCCGGTTCGTTTTGTTTAGTAACAATACCTACCACCATGAAATCCGGATCGACAAGCTCTGTTTCAAGAATGAAGCCATTATCTCCATTGGAGGTATAGCTGAAAGTATCCGTGCTGTAGCTGTAGATTTTTCCAAAAACATCTTCAACCTCTGCCGCATTTGCAGGAATGGCAAAAACCGAACCATTCAGGCACAGAAATGCGGTGAGCAGTGCTGTCATTTTCTTCATCTTAGACATAATAAATTCCTCCTTTTACAAATCGTCACAATCCTTCCGTCATCACCTTTGCTGTCAGTGTCAGTGTCAGTATTTGTTCTCCATTGGTATCACCCCCACACATTCCGGAAAAAATGCTATTTTTTTCCTTACCTGTATTATACCATAAATCCGGCGAAAAAACAATGCACATTTATCATAAACTTCATGTATATTCTATGTACACATTCCATAAAAGCTATCGAAAATTCAACAAAAAGAAGGACGGTACAACTGTACCGTCCTTTGTAACTATGCAATGATTAGCCGAGCGTTACCACTACTTCGTGTACGCCGCCATCCTTTACAGGAATGATATTGCCTGCAACAGCTTCGCCATCCACAACCATGGATACAACACCCTTGCAAACATGGTTCGGGTTCTCAACCTTGATATTGTAGGTTGCACCACGGAACTGACGGGTAGCGGTGAAGCCATCCCATGCAGCCGGAATGGACGGGTCAATTCTCAGACCGTCGAAATCAGCGGCAATACCCAGAATGTACTGGGAAATTGCAACCATGTTCCATGCTGCTGTACCTGTCAGCCAGGAGTTCTTGCCCTCACCAAAACGGCTTGCATCCTTACCTGCAATCATCTGACCGTATACATACGGCTCAGTCTTGTGCAGCTCGGAAATCTCTTCGTTGAATGCCGGAGCGATCTTGCTGTAGTACTCGAATGCCTTGTCACCTCTGCCGGCATATGCCTCTGCACAGATGATCCATGCATTGTTGTGTGTGAAGATACCTGCATTCTCCTTGTAACCGCCCGGATAGGTGGAAATTTCACCGTACTGGATGTAGTACTTGCTGTATGCCGGATTGTTCAGTACCAGACCATACTTGGTGTTGAGGTACTTGTCAATGGAATCGAGCGTTCTGATGTCTGCGCCCTCTTCCTTACCGATTTCGGACATAACAGCAAAGCCCTGCGGCTCAATGAAAATCTTGCCTTCTTCGCATTCCTTGGAGCCCATCTTTGCGCCCGTGGAATCATATGCACGGAGGAACCAATCGCCGTCAAATGCGTGTTCCATCACGTTCTTCTTCATCTTGTCGATTTCTGCCTGTGCAGCTGCAGCTTCCTCATCCATGCCCAGATGCTTCAGGATCGCCACATAGTTCGGGCCTGCATAGGTGAACAGTGTTGCAACCATCACGGATTCAGCAACCTTGGAGTAGCCGCCCTCTGCTGCAAACTTCGGGTTTGTATAGGTCTGGAAGCTCTCGCCGGGTGTGTCGGAGTAGCAGGACAGGTTGATGCAGTCGTTCCAGTCAGCTCTCATTGCCAGCGGCAGGTTGTGCGGGCCGAGGTTGTTGACAATCTTGTAGAAGGATACCTTCAGATGGTCGAGCATCGGCTGTGCCTTGTCCATGTCGTTGTCATAGGGAACCATCTCATCCAGAATGCCCCAGTCGCCGGTTTCCTTGATGTATGCGGAAACGGAGAGGATCATCCACAGCGGATCGTCGGAGAAGTCGCCGCCGATGTCGGAATTGCCCTTCTTGGTCAGAGGCTGGTACTGATGATAGCAGCCGCCATCGGGGAGCTGTGTGGATGCAATATCAATGATACGCTCTCTTGCTCTGTCCGGAATCTGGTGTACAAAGCCCAGAATATCCTGATTGGAGTCACGGAAGCCCATGCCTCTGCCGATACCGCTTTCAAAGTAGGATGCGGAACGGGACAGGTTGAATGTTACCATGCACTGGTACTGGTTCCAGATGTTTACCATGCGGTCAACCTTGTCGTCAGGTGTGTTAACATTGAGGATGCCCAGCAGCTTATCCCAAGCGTCCTTCAGCTCAGCAAGACCAGCAGCTACCTTTTCAGGGGTGTTGTACTTGTCGATCATTGCCAGAGCCTTTTCCTTGTTGATGGTTACACCGTCTGCCTCGAACTTCTTGTCAACCGGCATTTCCACATAACCGAGGATGAATACCAGTGTCTTGGATTCGCCCGGAGCGAGTGTGATCTTCTTATAATGAGAAGCGATCGGTGCCCAACCGTCTGCAAAGGAATTTGCCGGCTGGTCAGCCATTACTGCCTGCGGGTCATTGAAGCCGTTGTACAGACCGATGAAAGAATCTCTGTCAGTATCATAGCCATCAATGGTGTCATTCACTGTATAGAATGCGAAATGGTCGCGGCGATCTCTGTATTCTGTCTTGTGGTAGATTGTGGAATCTACAACCTCTACACGGCCTGTGGAGAAGTTTCTCTGGAAATTGGTGCAGTCATCCTGCGCATCCCACAGACACCATTCTGCAAAAGAGAACAGGGAGAAGCTCTTTGCCTCTGTGCCCTCGTTTGTCAGTACGACCTGCTGTACTTCGCCGTCATAGTTCTGCGGAACGAAGAATGTTACCTGTGCCTTGAGGTCATTTTTCTTACCGGTAATAATGGTATAGCCCATACCGTGACGGCATTCGTAGCTGTCCAGCTCTGTCTTGACAGGGGACCAGCCGGGGTTCCATACTGTACCATTGTCGTTGATATAGAAATAACGGCCGCCCATATCAATCGGAACATTATTGTAACGATAACGTGTGATGCGGCGCAGACGTGCGTCCTTGTAGAAACTGTAACCGCCTGCCGTATTGGAAATCAGAGAGAAGAACGCCTGTGTACCGAGATAGTTGATCCACGGATAGGGAGTTCTGGGGGAATTGATGACGTATTCCTTATTGGTATCGTCAAAGTATCCGAACTTCATAACTTTACTCCTTTTTTATATGTATATTGTTTCGTTTCGTTCCTGCCCGTCCACATCGAACAGAATACCACTTTCATTATACCATACTTTTCGAGGATTGGCAAGACCTTTTTCTTCCCGATATACTTAGAAAATCCCCCATTTTCTTTGTGCACTATGTACAATTACGGCAAAATTTCCCAATCAAAATCCGTCATACAATATTCGCACAACTGAAATTCCCTTGAATTTGGCATAAAGGAAACAAAATCTACAAGAAGTATAAAAGTTTTTTCACAAAATTGCAATATTTTTTCATTTTCCTCTTGACAAGAGCGTAAATATAGAGTATAATAGGATTACATTCTTGATTCTGGAGGTAAATATGGATTACACATCAATGGCGA
Organism: Ruminococcus sp.; assembly: GCA_015066845.1. GTDB lineage: Bacteria > Bacillota > Clostridia > Oscillospirales > Ruminococcaceae > UBA3855. Next base: position 10,402 of record SVNO01000053.1, read on the forward strand.
CTATTATCGAGTCCAACAACAGCACAGGTTCATCCATTTTCTCACTGATCATGTGGGCAGCGTTGCTGTTGGCAAACTGGTTCTTGTTTGAAAAGGCAGGCGAACCGGGCTGGTACAGCGTGATTCCGTTTTTCAGCATCTACAAGATGTTTGAGATCGTTTATGGAAACGGCTGGAAGGCACTTCTGCTGCTTGTACCGCTGCTGAACATTGTGTTAGGCGTTGCATTCGCTTTCCGCTATGCGCAGGTTTACGGGCAGAACATTATCTGGGGATTCATCATGCTGTTTTTCCCCAACGTTGCGACCTTATATCTGGCATTTGGTCCGGCAAAATACACTGGCCCTGTGTACAGCTTCCTGTAATGCAGGGTGTCATTGCGATGTAATTTCACTCATCGACATAGAAATACTCCCTCAGGCGAAAAGGCTTGAGGGAGTATTTCGTCATTTTGCATATATTTTTCGAAAGAATGTGTTATGATTGCAGAAAACACAATAAAAACACTTGACATTTTCTTTTGATATGTGTATAATGAAAATATAAAATGCATTCAACAGATTTTAGAATGCAAAATGAAAAGGAGGGATTTTTATGAAAAAAAGATTACTCAGTGTATGTACCGCGCTCCTCTGTCTTGCCCAGATTCCGGCAATTTCCGTGTCTGCCGTGTCCATGGAGGAAGCCGCATGGAATGTATTCCCGAATTACGGCTATACAGAAACTGCGGACGGCAGAGCATTCCGCGAGGATCTGGAATTCCGGATGCAGGGCTTTCTGGTCATCACCGACGGCACGGAGCTGACTGCGGAAGTTCTGGATTGTCTGGAATCCGGTGAATGGTATGACTGGACGCTGACGGATCTGGATTTTGCCCCGTCCCTGATCGGCAGTGACGGTGTACGCTGTTATCAGGTGTACCCCAGAAAAAAAGCGGGGTATGCAGAATATGCAAGCCTTCCGCAACCCGTTTTTACACAGTGCGGCAAGCAGCTCATGCTGGAGAATCCCTGCATCACCTATGCAGGCGAGCTGGAATGCCTTGTGGATGGTTATGTGCAGTGGGCAGGCGAATTCATGCCCCTGCTTGCAGGCGGTGAGATTTTGCCGGAAACCCTCGAACGCCTTGCTGCGGATGAAACCTATCAGGCGGCAATGGATTATTACACATTATGGCAGACGGACGCAGTGGGCGATTATGACGCGCTGCAGTATGCCGAAACGATTGCACAGACGCTTTTCCCGAAATTTGAGGACGGCTGTATGCTCATGCTGCCCAAACATACCTTTCTTCCGGAACGCGATACCGCATCCTACCGCGCAGCCGATTGCTGGGAGAATGCCGGTGATTACGGCAAGGATGGCACAGTGAATGCCACAGATGCATCCGCAGTTCTGACCTATGCCGCACAGCTCAGCGCAGGGATTGCACATGACGTGCAGGATGTGACTGACCGGATGGATCTGAATGCGGACGGTCATGTCAATTCCAAGGATGCCGCCGTGCTTTTGCAGTACGCAAGCGCAGCAGGCAGCGGCTATACCGGCTCCATCGTGGATTTCATCAGGGGCAAATAAAGAAAATACCGCACAAAGACCATCTGACGGCTTTGTGCGGTTTTTTTGCAGAGATTTAACATGGATTTAACACAAATCAAAAGATAAATTTAATAATCTTTCATTACAATTAACATATATGAAAACAGGGAAAACCTGTAAAAACGACAGAATGGAAAGGAAAACGCGTATGGACCTCACTCAAATTATTCTTGCGCTGGTTACAGTGGCAGGCGGACTCGCATTCTTCCTCTATGGCATGAATGTTATGTCCTCAGGACTTGAAAAAATGGCAGGCGGCAAGCTCGAACAGGCTCTCAAAAAGCTCACCTCCAACCGCTTCAAATCCCTTGCACTCGGTGCAGGTATCACCATCGCACTGCAATCTTCCTCCGCATTGACGGTAATGCTTGTCGGTCTTGTAAACTGCGGTGTTATGCAGATCGGTCAGACAGTCGGCATTATCATGGGTTCTAACATTGGTACTACCTTTACTGCATGGCTGCTGAGCCTGATGGATGTCGGCACGGATAACATCTTCGTCGCCATGCTCAACCCCAAGCACTTCTCCCTCGTCCTTGCCCTCATTGGCGCATTCCTCATCCTCTCCGGTAAAACTGTCCGCAAAAAGGACATCGGTAATATCATGGTCGGCTTTGCTGTCCTGATGTACGGTATGAAGATGATGGGTGATGCAGTTTCTCCCCTCGCAGATATACCCGAATTCCAGCAGCTTCTTGTTGCATTCAATAACCCCCTGTTCGGCGTTCTCATCGGTGCAGTCGTTACCGGTATTATCCAAAGCTCCGCTGCGTCCGTTGGAATCCTCCAGACGCTCGCAAGCCAGACAGGACAAATCAGCTACAGCATGGCTATTCCGATTATTATGGGACAAAATATCGGTACTTGCGTGACTGCTCTGCTCTCCAGTATCGGTGTTAGCCGTAATGCAAAAAAAGTTGCCATTATCCACATTTCCTTCAACCTCATCGGTACTATCGTATGCCTGAGCCTTTACATGCTCGCAGATTCCATGATCAGCTTCACATTCTCCGATATGCCCATTGATTCTGCCGGTATCGCGCTCGTGCATAGTATCTTCAATATCGCTACAACCGTTCTCCTTTTGCCGTTTACAAAAATGCTCGAAAAAATTGCCAACCTCTTCCTGCCCGGTGACGACAGCACCGAGAAAGAGCCGGCACAGGATGACATCATCGTGGACAAGCTCCTGCTGGCAACACCCTCCGTTGCACTGCGCGAATGTGAGGAAGCTTCTGCAAGAATGGCAGTTCTTGCCAGAGATACGCTGTTTTCTGCAATGGGACTGCTCACTGCCTATGATGAAGCAACCGCGGAAGAAATCCGCAAGAACGAGGATTTGCTCGATAATTACGAGGATAGGATCGGTACTGGTCTGGTGCAGATTTCCTCGCAGGCTCTCTCCGAGCATGACAGCCAGCTTTGCTCCCGCGTCCTGCGCGCCATCAATGATTTTGAACGTCTGGGCGACCACGCGCTGAATCTGGTGGAGGTTGCAAAGGAAATTTACGACAAGGGCATCCGTTTCACACCCGAAGCGCAGCGCGAAATCAACACGCTGACCGAGGCATTGCGCGAAATCCTGACCAATACCATTGCCGTTTATGAAACCCCTGATGAAGCTGCTGCTGCCAATATTGAGCCGCTGGAACAGGTTATCGACAACCTGACCATGGCAATCAAGGCGAACCATGTCAAGCGTCTGCAAAAGGGTGTCTGCACCATTGAAACCGGCTTTGTACTGGTTGACCTGCTGACGAATTATGAGCGTGTTTCCGACCATTGCTCCAATATCGCGGTTATCATGATTGAAACGGCGCACAATGCCTTTGACACGCACAAATACCTCAGTAAGGTACGCTTCAGCAATCAGAATTTCATTGACCATTACGAACACTTCAACGCAAAATACAGCATTTCCGAATAATCCGCACCGCACGGGACATACTATCCGCATGAGCTGCAATTGCAGTTCGAGCTTATTGAATTGAGGTGTTCCGAATGTGGGATAAAATCGCGTTGACACTGCTCATCGTCGGCGGCATCAACTGGGGACTCGTGGGTATTTTCGAGTTTGACCTTGTTGCATGGCTGTTCGGCGGTTCAGATTCTCTGTTGAGCAGAGCCGTTTATATCGTGATTGCGATTTGTGCCGTATGGTGCAGTACGCTCCTGTTCCGTCTGGACAGTGAGCCGGAGCAAATCACGTCCGGCGCGCATTAACGAAATGAAAAGAAACCGCCGTGCAGCAAATGTACGGCGGTTTCAGCTTGTCGAAAAAGTCTTTTTCTGTGGTTGGCACCCCTGTAACTGCCCCCACCCCAACCCCTCCCCCAACGGGGGAGGGGCTATTTTTCGGGGACTTCGTCCCCGAACCCCTTGTGCGGAGCTATCGCTCCGCGTTTGTTTTTAGATTTTTTGACAGACTGAA
>SVNO01000054.1 GCA_015066845.1 Ruminococcus sp.
ACCCCTTAAGGGGTAGCTGAGAATGAAATGCAGTTGGCAGACCTTTCTCAGCCCCTTAAGGGGCAGTGTCAGTATCAAGCCCTTATAGGGCTTTTTCAAACCACCCGTTCTACGGGTGGTTTTGATTTATCCACGCGGCTCGTGCTTCAAAGGCAGTATCCTGCGCAGCCGCCAGCGTCAATATCGCGTTTCATGGTGTGTCCTCATCGCTGCCGTTCTGCGGCATTGCCGCCTGTCCGTCACCCTGACAATTGCATCCGTGGGTGCAGGGAGGGCGGGCTTTTCCTTCAGGGTAATTTTTCTCTTTTCATTGTAGGTATATGCCGACATGTCCAACCCTTGTTACTTCAGCGCAAGTCCATCCTTGAACGCAGTTCCGACCTTTTCGCCCAGTACATAATACCCGTGTCCCATGCTGTCATAAGTAATCGGGCGCAGCTTCGCTGCATCCACCTTGCCATCTGTCAGAACACTTTCATCCGCGCTGACATTGACGATTTTTCCCACCAACCGGCAGGTGTCCGCGTCATAGCTGATCATCTTGCATTCAATCGCCATGGGCAGTTCATCAATCAGCGGTGCATCCACAAATTCGCTCTTTGTCGTGTGAAAGCCTGCCTTTTCCAGTTTGTCGGGCGTGTCATTACCTGAAACAATGCCCACATAGTCGCACGGAATCACCGTATCCGCTGTTGCCATGCTGACTGTAAATGCATGGCGCGCGAGAATGTTTTTTGTTGTTTTGTGCTCCGCGCTCACGCAGATGGAGATTTCATTTTCCTCACTGATACCGCCCCATGCAGCGTTCATAGCATCCGGAACACCGTTCTCATCATAGCTTGCAATGATAAATACCGGCATTGGATATACCGCTGTCTTTGCTCCGAAATTCTTACGCATGTTCATTTCCTCCTGTTTCTTCATTGCAGCACCGCACAGCCATCGCTGCACGATGTCAATTGATTGTTATGCCCCTTATGACTCTTTCACCCCGTCAAACCAGTCCCTTGCATAATCTGCCACCATCGGCACGATGGCTTTGATGGATACATCCGTGGTGTTGATACAAAGCTGGTAAGCGTTTTTCTTCCCCCATTCCGTCGTGGAAATCATATCATAATACTGTGCGCGCGCCTTGTCGATGCGCTTCATTTTGCGCAGCATTTCCTTATCTGTCATCTGCTCCTGCGTGTCCGCACGGCTTTTGCATCGTCTGAGTTTGGATGCTGTATCCGCATAAACGAAAATTTTCAGCGGTGCATAACCTGCAAGCGTGATGTCGGCGGCTCTGCCGACAATGACGCAGTTTTCTCCCTTTTGCGCAATCCGCTGCAAAATGGCGCGCTGCTCGGTGATTACCTGAATCGTGCGCTCGTTCATCGGCGAGATGTGGGAGAATGTCGAACCGACCACATAATGCGAACTTGTGGTGGGAATCTGCTCGGCATTGTCCTCGACATAGCTCTCGTCAAGGTTGATTTTTTCCGCGATTTCCGAAACGATCTCCTTGTCATAATACACATAGCCCAGCGCATCCGCAAGCCGCTTGCCAAGCTCCCTGCCTCCGCTGCCGAACTCGCGCCCGATGGTGATGATATGCCCCGTGGTGTGCTGCTCCTGTTCACTGTCCGCCATGAACGACTGCTTCATGATTTTCCTATCCGGCTTGAGCACCAGAACCGCTGCGGCCATGAGCAGTGCGGTAAAACTCATGCTGATAGGGAATGCCCACAAAACCGTGTCAAAGGTCGGATCGCTCTTGAATGCAGTCATAATCCATGTGATTCTTGAACCGCATACGCCAATCATTGTGAGGATGGCAGGGAGCAGAGAAATGCCCATGCCTCGCAGATAACTGCCGAGAACCTCGTAGATGACTGCAAAGAGGTACGCATAAGTAATAATGAACGTCACACGATGGAAGGCAATGTCAATGACAGCCGGATTGTCATTGAACAGGGAGAGGATCGGCTTGCCAGCGACAAGCAGCAGGACAATGGCAAAGGCAAGTCCGATCCATGCTTCGATCATGGACACCCACAATGCCTTTTTGCAGCGGTCGAATTTCTGCGCCCCTCTGTTCTGTCCGACAAAGGTAACACATGCCTGCGAAAAGCCCGTGAACAGGAAATACGCAAAGGTTTCCACATTCACTGCCGCGCTTGAAGCTGCCATCGTGGTGGTGTCAAGGCTGTTGATGGCTGCCTGCATGACGATATTGGCAATGGAGAAAACCGAGGACTGCAATCCGGATGGAACACCGATTTTCAGAATGCCGATCAGCTCATTTCTGCTCATGCTGATACGCCGGATTGACAGCTGTGTTTCGTCATTCGCACGCATGAGGAGCACGAACAGCACGACCGCACCAATGATATTGGAAGCAATGGTGGCAATGGCAACGCCCTCGACCGTCATATGCAGGACAATGACAAAGAACAGGTTGAGCAGTACATTGATAACGCCCGAAACTGCGAGTATGAAAAGCGGTGTCCGCGTGTCGCCTTTTGCACGGAAAATCGCCGCTTCAAAATTGTACAGCAGAATGGCAGGTGCACCGAGGAAGTAGATTTGCAGGTACTTTGCCGCAAGCGGAAGTACATCCTCCGGCACATCCGTCACAGCAAGCAGGGATTTTGCAAAGACATTGCCGAATACAAGTACAAATATGCCCACCAGCAGCGAAAAAAGCACCGAAGTATGCACAATCCTGTGCACGGTATGCTTGTCTCCCGTACCGATTGCCGCGGCAATCAGGACATTCGTGCCGATGGATAGTCCGACAAAGGCATTGACAATCAATCCGATAATTGGCGCAGTAGAACCGACCGCCGCCATGCAGATCTCGCCCATTTCGCCGGTATAGCTGCCAATGACTGCAAGGTCTGCGGCATTGAACAGCTGCTGCAGCACGCTTGTTGCCGCAAGCGGCAGCGAAAAGAGCAAAATTTTTTTCCAGAGAGAACCGGTCGTCAGATTCTCCGTATTCGTCATTCCCATTTTCACATCTCCTATCAGGTATTGCCTTAAGAAGCATCATCAAGTTTTAGCTTACTGGTATCATCACTCCATAGTATAGCATATTTCAAGAGAAAAATCAAGGCTATCCATCCACAAACCCGTCAGGCAGTGTATAGGGATTCTTCTGAAAACTTTCCGGCAAGCTCAGAATTTTTGCCGACTTCTCATAAAAGCATTGACATTTCCACTTGAATTTGGTATAATAATAAGGAACTATCCGCAAGACGGACACGAAAGGAGGTTGCCTGTGAAGCCATTCACAGGAACACTTTATGGAAAACAGAAAGATTGAAATTACAGCAAAATCCAATAAAAATGTCAAGCTTGGTCTGATTCCCGGACATTTTGCAACCAACCACTCCCATGTCAATTATTTCGTTGACATGACCACCATCAAGACACAGTACCGTGCGGCAAGAGAAACAGCAAGAGAGCTGGCAAAGGCTTACGCACACAGCAAGCAGATCGACGCAATCATCTGTCTTGAGGGTACGGAAATGATCGGTGCATTCCTCGCAAGAGATCTCTGCGAGCATGGCAGCGGTATGAACGGCGGCGGTGATATTGCTGTCATCACACCCGAAACCAACATGAACAACCAGATGATTTTCCGCGATAATATCCAGAAAAAAGTCTATAACAAGGAAATCCTCCTGCTGATGGCATCCGTATCCACCGGTAAGACCATCAACCGTTCCATCGACTGCTTACAGTACTACAGCGGCAATCTGGTGGGCATTTCCGCAATTTTCAGTGCGATTGATTCCTATGGTGATATTCCGGTCAACGCAGCATTCACAGCTGGCGACCTGCCCGAATATATTTCCGCTGCACCGACAGAATGCGCACTCTGCAAGACTGGCAAGAAGGTGGACGCGATCGTCAACAGCTTTGGCTACTCTAAGATCTAAGTCCGCCCATGAAGCTGAAATTCCCCAAAATTGAATTCAACTCCCCCGTTGTCATCTGGTACACCCTGATTTCATTTCTGATTCTGATGATCAGCTTTGCCACGGGATTTGATGTGACTAATTCATATTTCACCTGCTTCGCGACATCGACTTCCGACCCGATGATGTATCTGCGGATGGTGTCCTATGTGTTCGGGCATTCAAGTATGCAGCACTACACCGGCAATTTCTTCCTGATTATCCTGCTCGGGCCAATGCTGGAAGAAAAATATGGCAGTAAATCGTTGTTTTTCATGATGTTTGTTACCGCATTGGCTGGTGGTATTGTCAACGTCATAATTGGAACACACGGGCTGCGCGGTGCAAGCGGTATTGCATTCCTGTTCATCATCCTGTGCTCCTGCACGAAGGTGGAAGCTGGCAAGCTGCCGCTGAGTATGGTACTGGTGGTACTGATTTACATTGGCAAGGAATTGTTTTCCGGCATGACGACCACGGACAACATCTCCCAGCTGACGCATATTATCGGCGGCGTGTGCGGTGTTGTGTTCGGGTTGTATTACAATAAAAAGCATCCTAAAGAATAACAAGAACTCCGCCGATTCCGGCGGAGTATTTTTTTGAAAAAGTTTGATTTTCGTGTAACAAAACATTCTGCACAGTTGTCTAATGAGCAAGACAGGAAAACAGAGGTAAATGGGAACATCAATGAAATGACGGATTTCCCATATGCTCTTCCTCCTGCCTGTGGCGGGAGGAAGAGCAACCGAAGTTTCAAAAAACAGGAGGTGACCCGATGAACCAGGAATTTGAAGAAATTTACCGGCTTTATGCGGAGGATGTGTACCGGTTTTTGCTGAAGCTCTGCCGCAATGAATCCATTGCCATGGATGTTCTGCAGGACACCATGCTCAAAGCCATCACATCCATCGACAAATTCAAGGGTAACTGCTCGATGAAAACCTATCTTTGCACCATCGCACGGAATGAGTTTCTCAATCACCGGAAACGTTCGGACAACCGCAATCTGCCGCTGGACGAGGCTGTCCATGCAGCACGGGAGGAATCACCGGAACAATCCATTCTCGACAGGATGCAGGCGATGGAAATTCACCGGATTCTCCACCAACTGGATGAGCCGTACAAGGAAATTTTCACGCTGCGTGTCTTTGCGGAACTGAAGTTCAGCGAGATCGGCGCGCTGTTCGGTAAATCCGAAAATTGGGCAAGGGTAACATTTTTCAGGGCAAAAGCGAAGATCATCGAACTGATGCAGAAGGAGGAACAACTATGAAACAGAACACAAACAATTGCGAAATGGTACAGGATCTCATCCCGCTGTACAGCGAGGGACTTTGCAGCGATGTGAGCAGAAAGATCGTGAAAGAACACACAGCATCCTGCGAAAACTGCCGGCAGCTTCTTACACAGATTCCGGTGGATGCTGTACCGGATACCCCCATGCCGGACGAAAGCAAGCCTTTCCGGAAAGTTCATAAGAAGATGAAGAAAATCCGCCTGCGGAATGTGATCCTTTCCGTGGCATTGGCGGCGGTGGTGATTCCGGTGGGCGTGCTGACGGTCGGAGAAATCATCAAAGTGCCGTTCGTGCCGAGCTTTACCACAGTCATGCAGTCAATTGAAGTCCGCATGATGATGAAAAAGCTGTTTTCCGGCGATATTGACGGCTATATGAAGCATATCACATGGGCGGAATCCATGGATCTTACCGGTATGGAGATTGACATTTCCGAATTTGAAGAGCTTCGCCGGCAGGATACGGAAAACCTCCGTAATGCTTATGAAGCCGCCTACGGAGATGCAAAGATCAGGCGGATCGATGTGGAGTCAATGCATGTCGGTTCTCTGCACACATCGAGTGCCGTACTGACTTTCGCAACGGCGGAACTTGCGGACGGACGTGTGGTAGATATGCAGTTCAACAAGGATTTTGACGGGCTGTATTCTGCCACTGTAATGGGCAGAACCGCCGGAAATGATGCAGCGGAAACCGCCTTTGAACGGACAGTGAATTTCACGGAATGCCATGCACTTGTACCATACGGCTTCTTTGAATATCTGCTGAAAACGGATGGTGAATATCTCACGCTCAATGACATCCATGGTCGGATGCCCAGCATTCTGGAACGGTTTCAGGATGACTACGATGAACAGGTAAAAAAGAGCATGACCGTATTCTATCAGAAAGATTATCTGGTGGAAGACTGCATCCTGACCCTGCGGTTTGATGAGGAAAAGCAGATGCTGTATTATGAAACGGTTCTGGTTGCAGAGGATGTACAGGGTACTGCCATCATGAAAACGAAACTCTATCATACCTACGAGGGACTGCTCCCGCCGGAGGAGGATATGATCACCATCTATCAGCACGGATGCACGGATGCACTTGCTTCTGATCTTGCCAATCTCTTCGGATAAATAAACCGCCCTCCCTGCGAACAACAGGGAGGGCATGATTTTTACATATTCTGAGAAGATTTCCATTCGAGATATTCTTCATAAGAACCTGCACGGTCAATGCAGCCAATGGTATGCCGCATCAGGATTTGACTGCGGCTGTAGGGGAGTTACAGAGGTGCTCCCCAAAAACGTTATCGACAAACTGAAAGCGATTAACCCTCAATCTCCTTGACTGCCTCTTCCGGTGTTGCCAGATTGAACAGTACCTTCATCAAACCGTCGCCGTACTTTTCAACGGTGACAACATTCACATACATCATGAACTTCACCTGTTCAAATGTCGGAACGCCGCCCTTGCCAACAAACAAGGAGGTTCTGTAGCGCAGCTCGCCATCGGAATAGTCCATCTCAAATGCACCGTGCATTGCGCCGTAGTTTGCTCTGGTAATAAATTCAGCAGTTGCTGCCTTAGTATCATTATCTGCACCAAAGGGAAGTACGGATACGATAGAAAAACTCTCATCCTTTACATTGATGAAAATCTTGATGTTCTTGATTTTGGACTTCAGGGACAGACCTGTACGGAAAATACCGTTTTCATCCATCGGTTCATACTTCCAGTCATCCTGTGCGAAAAAGTCCTCGATTGCAGCCTTGATTGCGGGAGAATAGTCTTTAGCCATGTTACAGCACTCCTTTTCTTGGTTGTTAGTAAATTTTGAGTTAGGGCAATAAAGTAAAAGACCGTCTGCAAGTATCGTTCTTTGTGCAGTATTGCCTTAGTACTATTTTAGTACAATTACATTATACCATGATTTGTATGTTTTGTCAAGACTTTATAGAAAAATATATCGTTGATGCTGATGGATGAAAATGATGGATTCCTCCTCCAACGGGGGAGGGGCTATTCGGCAAAATTTCACTGTGCGTCATTGCCTTTACTTCTTCTGCGCTGCTTTCCACTCCAGATATTCTTCATATGAACCTGCGCGGTCAATGCAGCCGTCAGGGGTGATTTCAATGATGCGGTTTGCCACGGTTTCCAGCATTTCATGGTCATGGGACGAGAACAGCACAACACCCTTGAATGCGGTCAGACCGTTGTTGACTGCGGTAATGCTTTCCAAATCGAGGTGATTGGTCGGTCTGTCCAGAAGCAGGACGTTTGAGCCGAACAGCATCATACGGGAGAACATGCAGCGCACCTTTTCACCGCCGGAGAGTACCTGCACAGATTTGTACACATCATCACCGGAGAACAGCATTCTGCCGAGGAAGCCGCGCAGATAGGTTTCCGTTTCGTCCTTGACAGAATACTGGCGCATCCATTCAATCAGATTCAGCGGACAGTCATCGAAGAAACGGGAATGGTCCACAGGGAAATAGGACACGGAGGTCGAAACGCCCCATTTGAATGCACCCTCGTCCGGCTGTTCTTCTTCCATGAGGATTTTCATGAGCATGGTAATTGCCTGCTCGCTTTCGCCCACAAATGCCACCTTGTCCGTTCTGCCAATTGTAAAGGACACATCATTGAGAAGCTTTACGCCGTCCACGGTCTTGGAAATGCCGCTGACCTGCAATACATCCTTGCCGATTTCACGGTCAGCCTCGAAGCCGATGAACGGATAGCGGCGGCTGGATGCCGGCATCTCCTCCACAGTCAGCTTTTCGATGAGCTTGCGGCGCGCGGTTGCCTGACCGGATTTGGATTTGTTCGCGGAGAATCGCTCAATAAAGGACTTCAGCTCCTTGATCTTTTCTTCCGCTTTCTTGTTCTGCTGCTTGATCAAACGCTGCATGAGCTGGCTGGATTCGTACCAGAACGCGTAGTTGCCGACATACATCTTGATTTTGGTATAGTCAATGTCCACGATATGGGTGCAGACATTGTTGAGGAAGTGGCGGTCATGGGATACCACGATCACTGTACCGAAGTATTCGGCAAGGAAATTTTCAAGCCAGCGGATGGCATCAATGTCCAGATGGTTGGTCGGCTCGTCAAGCAGGATGATGTCGGGATTGCCGAACAATGCCTGTGCAAGGAGGATTTTCACCTTTTCGTTACCGGAAAGGCTGTCCATCTGCATGTAGAGCAAGTCTTCCGGCAGACCGAGTCCCTGCATGAGCTTGGAAGCGTCCGATTCTGCTTCCCAGCCGTTCAGCTCTGCAAATTCTCCCTCAAGCTCGGAGGCAAGTACACCATCCTCCTCGGAGAAATCCTCTTTTGCATAGAGTGCATCTTTCTGCTGCATGATTTCGTAGAGTCTGGCATTGCCCATGAGAATGGTATCGAGAACCGTGTACTGGTCGTAGGCGAAATGGTCCTGCTTGAGGATACTCATGCGCATTCCCTTGTCAATGGTGACTTCGCCCGTGGTGGGTTCTAAGTCGCCGCAGAGAATTTTGAGGAATGTGGATTTTCCGGCACCATTTGCACCGATCACACCATAGCAGTTGCCGCCGGTAAATTTCAGGTCAACATTTTTGAATAACGTGTCACTGCCAAAGGACAGGCTCACATTGGAAACTGTAATCATAAATGAAACTCCTTTCAGTACATGAAAACGGACTCTCTGTCTTGACAGAGAGTCAGTGTTGCCATATATAGTATACCATAAAATGCATACAAAAAACAATTTATGGAATTGTAGAAAAAAGCTTGATTTTTCATGAGAAATATGGTATAATGGTACAAACAGAGAAACAAAACAGACGAACAAGCAGAAAGGAGCAGTACAATGATTAAAGTAACAGTAAAAGGCGGCACATTATCCCGCGCAGAAATCGAGGCATACATCTTCTACACCAAAAAGAAATACGGCATTGTTCTGCCGGAGGAGCTGGAGATGATTCTGGAGGTGGACGGGGAGTTCGTCAATATTTCCTACAATCCGCCCATCATGTTTCGCACTTATCGTGCAACGGATTATCTTGTCAATGATGAAGCAAAGCTCAATGATTCCAAGCTTGCAGAGCTGCATGACAAGATTCCGAATGCAGTATAGAACCGGAAGCTTCAGAGCTGCCATGCGATAATTGCCAAGCCCCTCCTTGTCGGGAGGGGCTTTTTCTGTTCGTTCAAGCACAGTTTTGCCGAAAAGCAATCCCCGTTCGCAGTGAACGGGGATTTTGCAATTATTCAGCAGCTGTCTTTTCAGCAGGTTTTTTCAGAACTGAAACCTTGTCCAGTACTACTTTGCGCAGCATCGGCAGGCTCATCCACAGACTTGCAAGGAGGGCAAAAATGGAGATGGTAATGCCCATGCCGAGCTTCGGAACATGGTAGCGGAATTCCAGTGTGTGCGTACCCGTCGGTACATTGATGCAAATCAGGTCGCCGACTGCACATTCAATTGCAGCCTGTTTGCCGTCACAGTATGCCTTCCATCCGCCGTCCTGCGGAATGGTCGTCATAACAAGCTGTCTCTCCGGCAGGTTAATTGTACCGCGTATCTTCGTGGCTTTGAACTGCTCCACCTGCATCTGAGATGCGGAAAGCTTCTGATAAGCAGCATTCCACTTTTCATCGTTAAACTTGTAGACATTCAAGCCCACACAGCCAAGATGCACATTGCTTACCTCCACGTCAATGGAAATCACCGTTCCGGCAGCAAGCTTGCCGAATGCAAAGAATTTCTGGGAACCTGTATCCACCTTTTGTTCCTTGCCATCCCATCTTGCCATGATCGTTCCGGCTCTGAAATTGTGCTCCATATAATAGTTGCCATCAGTTTCCGCAGTGTAGGTGTAGCGGAATACAGCCGGCAAATTGCCGTCAATGGTATGGAAATAGTTCGTGTTCCAGTCCGCACTCTCGCTGAGCGTAGCATTATCATAGGTGAACGAGGATGCTGTCATTTTTTCAAATACATTGACCTCCTCACCGAGGATGGTGTTGAGGAGCGTATTCTGGTTTTGCACTGCACGAACCTGCTCGCCAAGGTCGAGTGAAAGGATGGCATCCGACACAGGATAGCCGAGGGAAAGTGCCGTTGTATTCTCACGAATATCACATTCTTCATTGGATTCGACAAGCTGTACACCCGGAACCTCTCCGAGATTGCGCGCATAGTCGATGTAGTATTTTACGCCGAACAGGGTGTTCTGTACAGGGGATGTGATATTGTACACGCTGCTGACATTATCAGCATAGACGCGGTTGCCCATATAACGCAGGAGCTTGAAGGTTTCGCCGTGCATGGTGGAGGAATAATAGCCCATACCATGGTAGCCGCCAATCATGGAGGGATTGAAGGTATAGCCGCCGTTTGCCTCTACGCGGTAGAAATCATCATCACCGCATCGCCACAGTTCACCATACTTGCGCTGCTTGGCTGCGTTTTCACCGTAGGTTACGCCGCCGCTGACGTTTGTACCGCCGTTTTCCAGCTGGGAAGTCTTGACATAGCTCATGCTGCTGTCCACGATGCACACCATGGTCAGTGCCGTAGCGCAGAGTATGGACACAGTGTTGAACGGGATCTTTGCAAGTCTGGATCCTTCAGGGAAATCCTTTTTATTGGCAAGCATCTCAGCAGCCAGCACTGCAAGAATGAGCACTGCACTGATGATGAGCAGCCAGAGGTAAACACTGCGCAGCTGGGATTCCGGCTGTTCGCCGATGCCCTGCTTGGCGAGGTATATGGCAAAAAAGCCGATGGCAAAACCGCCGAGTGTACGGGAAAGATTCAGTCCCTTGATTTGTACAAAGGCTGTGCAGATAAGCTGTACGGCAAACAGAGAGAACAGGAATGTCCATCTGCCGGGGAGCTGGTTGGGGAAATGGAATCCATGCCAGAAGAAGTTAAGCAGATTGCAGTTGATGGACATGCCGAGGAATGCCAGAATAATGCCGTTCATCACTCTTTGCAGCACGGGAACGCGCTTGTTGAGGAAGTACAGGGGCAGCAGGAGAAAAGCGATCATGCCCACAGAGAGGTTTGCACCGGTGTATTCCACGCAAAGCGGCTGTTCAGAGAGCATGTTGCGGATGATATAGGAGAAGCTGCCGTACCATTCAAGTTTTTTGGGGGCTTCTGCCTCGGAAGCGATGGTCAGGCTGATAGCATGAAGGATCGGCAGGATGACGGGGGCTGCAATCAGACCGCCAAGAATGGAGGACGCAGAAAAACGTCCGGTCATTGCGCCGAAGTTCTTCATTCCCTGCAACCGCAGCTTGCCCTCGGCATTGCGCTTGAGGGAGAGCGTGGGGATGGTCAGGGATGCAAAGTACAGGCAGCAGAAAATGCAGACAGCAAAGCCGATGTAGAAGCTTGAGCAGATGGTCAGCGCAAGCATGAGAATGTACATCAGCGGCTTCTTTTCACGGAGCATCTGTTCCATGCCAATGAGGAGCAGCGGCACATAAATCAGGCTGTCCGTCCACATGGGCTGGGAGAGAAATGCTAGCATATAGGCGCAAAGTGCATATGCGGAAGAACCTGCAAGGAGGAAAAGCGACTCGCTTTTCGTTTTATAGCGCAGGAATGCAAGGCAGGTAACACCAGCAAAGCCGAGTTTGAGCAGGCACATCCAGTCGATATATCTCGCAAGGGATGCCAATGGTACAAGCCGCAGCGGCAGTAAGAAGATGCTATTGCAGTAGTACGCGCTCTGCGCCCAGTTGTTATAACCGAACGCGCCGTTCCATGAATAGAACAGCTCGGCAAGTGATTCGGACTTGGAAAGCTGTGCATACATCGGGGCATACTGTCCCCACAAGTCCATGCAGAGCACGGAATTATCACCGAACGGGGTGATTTCCTTGACCTTGTACATGAGCAGACCAATGGCTGTCGGAATGCAGAATGCCAGCACATACATTGCCGCTACCATCAGAAGCGGATATTTCTTACGCACTGGTTCATCCGCGGCTTCTTCCGGTTCATCTGCTGCAATTTCCTCCGGTTCCGGATGTTCCGCAGCTGCAATATCAAGTTCCTCTGCGGATGTATCCACGGGCATGGTATCTGAGTCCTGCTGCTCCGGCACTGCATCCGGCTCCGGAAGCAGCTCCGTCTTGATAGTTTCGTTTTCCATAGTTTATTCTCCTGTTCTGACTGAATCATACATAATAATGGGGTATATCTGCGTTTAACAGAGATACCCTATTATTATAGCATATGATTACCGATTTGGCAAGCATTTTCCGGTATTTTCTTTGAAATGTGCAAAATTCTGCACATTTACACTACTGCCTTTTCCAGTACAACATCCGCCATGTCCAGTTCGGTGCCATCTGCGGCAAGGTAATCCCAGATTTCCAGTGCCACTCTTGTTACAGCCTCCGGCAGTTCCACAGTAACGACTACATTGCCATTTTCATCCGTGTCCTGCATTCCCAGATGCAGCTGCGTCCATACGCCAAGCTGTCCGGTTTTGGGATTGACGCTGTTCGGATCCCAGTAGCCCCACGCCATATTCAGGCGTGTTCCGGCTTCCGCGCTTACATGGAAGGTCAATGATTTGCCGCCCAGTCCATCGCTCATGCGCCAGCTGCCCTCTTCCTCCTTGACGAATTTCACCGACATTTCCGGCTTTCCGCCATCGTCCGTCAGGAGCTTGCGCTTGAGTGCGCACAAATCGAATGCGTCAAGTGTTTCATCGCCCGTCAGCTCGGCATTTCCTGCGGAAAAATATCCGGTATCCTTTCCGAAGAGGTAATCCTGCATACGGCGCACATCTGCGTCATTGAGCTGTATATCCTCATTGACATCGCCTGCAAAGGAAATATCCAACGGCTGCACTACCAGATTGCCATAGCAGGTCACATCCGCAGGCTCAACAGTATTGCGGAACACATAGGCTTCACAGTTCCATGCCTTGAACAGATAACAGTCTGTGGTATCCAGATACACAGTATTGCCGTAGACGAGATTGTTCTGTCCCCAGCCGTCAAGCTGGACACTCGCGTCAAACGCATATTTCATTGCCTCACAGCCATTGCGCCAGCCGGTATTGTTGCGGATAATGCAGTTGTTGCCCTTGACCTCGACAAAGCTGTCACCACCGTTCTGTCCCTGTATGCCCGTACCGTCAAAGGTGCAGTTTTCCACCACATTGCCGTAGGTGAATTCCTTAATATCCACATGGTCGGCAGCAATATTCGGCCCGAAGCGGCAATTGCGCACGGTGTTGTAATGACTCTCAAAGCCGTAGTCGGTATTGTTCTTGGCACTGCCGATGTACACACCCTCGCCATACTGCGGCTTGTCCGTGCCGCTGTCATGGACATAGCAGTTTTCCACGAGGTTGTAGCTGCTGTTGTCGGTGATATGGATCGCCTCTGTACCCGTATTGTAGACCTCACAGCCGGAAATGACACTGTGTTCGGATTGCAGCAGGAAAATGCCCTTTGAAGCCTCACAGATTTTCAGGTCACGGATTTCCCAGTAGTCACCCACAATTTTCAGTGCCACCTTGTTCGTCTGCGTAACGCCCGCAACGGTTGCCGGATGTTCGGGGTCTTCACTGCGCAGGATGATATGCTGTTCGGGTGTGCCATCCGCCTTGGCATAGAATGCCGACCAGATGCCATCGCCGAGGTATACATCATTCTGGTACAAGCCCTCGCGCAGGATGATTTCATCGCCTGCCTTTACATCAGCAAGCGCAGCAAGCAGTTCGTCAGAATTTGTTACCAAAATTTCCCTGCCGCCGTCAGCCCATGAGAGTATGGGGCAGAGATTCCAGAACATGATTGCGGAAACAGCGGCTGCTGTCAGCTTGATTGATCGTTTCATAGATTGCCTCCTTGTAATAGTGCTTCATCAAACTCCAGTAGAGAATTGGAGTTTGGAGGGCGGCTGACTACGTTATTCACCGCAGCTTGTCAAAAAAGTTTTTTTGTGCCCAAGGGCACAAAGGCGCGGCATACTAAGAGAATAGGTAGGGGCACTTTTTTGCAAAAAAGTGCCCCTCTCAAAAAAACAGTCCACAGGACTATTTTTTTGATTCACCCCTGAAAAAA
>SVNO01000055.1 GCA_015066845.1 Ruminococcus sp.
CGGTAACTGCCCCCACAGCCGCAGTGAAATCCTATTGCGTCATACCGGCGCCCTCGGACAGCATCCTGACTCAGGCACCCACCCCATAACCAAAATGATGCAAAATGTAAATTCAAAAGTGCGAAAAATCATTCCATCCGGTGTGCAGATGTAGTATAATAAAAGCAGATGAACCGAAAATGTCAACTTTCAGGAGGTTATGACTATGCGAAAATTATCTGCAAATCTGCTGGCTGCTGCACTGGCAGTCAATACTATGCTCTGTATGCCGATGGCATCCGTTTCTGCTGCAAATGCATATGAATTTGAAAACGGCACGATTTCCGACACGGGCGAAAACGAAACAAAGGTCGTTTCGCTCTCCGATGCATCCGGCGGCAAAGCGGTCGATCTGCGTGACGGCGGCGATGCGGTCACTTTGACCGTTGATGCGGAAAACACCGGAAACCACCGCCTGACCATCCGCTACAGCCAGCCCTATGATGAAGCCGGCAAGTATCAGAATGTCATTGTCAATGGTGCAAATGCCGGACAGATCCTCTGCGGCTATACCGGCGATGGCAAGTTCAGCACGGTCAGCATTTCTGCCAATCTCAAAAAAGGCAGCAATACCGTTACGGTCGAGGGCTCGTGGGGATGGTCCATCCTTGACAGCCTGACCGTGGAGGAGGCACTTGTGAGCACTTCTGTTTCTGCGAAGCTTTCCAATCCAAATGCATCCGCACAGGCACAGTCCCTGTACAGTTTTCTCTGCGATACCTACGGAAATTTCACCCTTTCCGGTCAGCAGGAATCCACATGGATGGGCAGTGAGGATTATGAATTTGAGATCATCCGGAACGCAAGCGGCAGACTGCCTGTGATCAGGGGGCTGGACTATATGGGAGATGATTTTGCAGGATGCAACCGCCGTGCGATCTCTTGGTACAAGCAGGGCGGCATCGTCACCATCTGCTGGCACTGCGGCAGTGATTTCGGAGGAAGCTACACCGAGTCCCTCGACTCCAGTCTGGACTGGAGTAAAGCACTTACCCCCGGCACCAGCGAATACAACAACCTCATCGCCGGTATGGACAAGGGTGCAAAGGCATTGCAGGAACTGAAGGAAGCCGGTGTCCCCGTTGTCTGGCGGCCGTTCCACGAATTTGACGGCAAATGGTTCTGGTGGGGCAAGGGCGGAGGCGAAAACTTCAAAAAGCTCTGGCAGATCATGTATGACCGTTATACGAATTACTGGGGACTGGATAATCTCATCTGGAATCTCGGCTACTGCGGTGATGTCAACAGCGGCTGGTATCCGGGGGATGCCTATGTGGACATCATCGGTGCGGACACCTATGTGGACCACACGGATTCCCTCGTGAACATGTACCAGAAAACTGCCCAGATTGCACAGAAACCCGTCTGCCTGCATGAAAACGGTCCGATTCCGGATCCGGACAAGATGGCAGCGGACAATGCGGATTGGCTGTGGTTCATGACATGGCACACCACTTTCATTGACAGCCATGCCATCAACACAGCAAGCTACATCGACCATGTATACAACAGTGAACACATCCTTACACTTGATGAACTGCCCGATATTTACCATTATCAGGGCAATGCAGGGGATGACGGCGATGATGATACCGGCAATGATAATGACAGCGATGTGATTCCGGAGGATGGAGTCTATGAGCTGGAAAAGGGAAAAATCACGGATGTTGGCGAGAACCGTACGGAGGTCGTGAGTCTGTCCGGTGCAAGCGGCGGCAAGGCTGTGGATCTGAGGGATGAGGGCGATGCTGTCAGCATCACAGTGCAGGCAGAAAATGCCGGCAATCACAGAATCTGCATCCGCTACAGCCAGCCCTATGATGAAAACGGAAAGTATCAGAATGTCATTGTAAACGGCAAAAATGCCGGTCAGATCTGCTGTGAGCAGACGGGAGAAAGCCAGTTTGCCGAAGCTGTTATTTCTGCGGAGCTGAATGCCGGAAGCAATACCATCACCATCGAGGGAGCATGGGGCTGGACACTGCTCGACAGCCTGACGATTGAAGAAGGTTCGCTCATGGGCGATGTGAATGCGGACGGTGCATTCAATGTGGCAGATATTGTTCTGATGCAGAAATGGCTGCTTGCAAAGCCCGATGCCGTACTTTCCGACGCAGCAGCAGGTGATCTGTGTACGGATGGTACGCTCAATGCCTTTGATCTGGCAATGATGAAAAAACGCATCGTGCAGAATCATTCCTGACATAACGATGAAACTCCTTTTGGAAAAGCTTCGCAGCTGTGCGGAGCTTTTCTTGTCGCCGGACTTGACAAACAAAGCAGGATGATATATCATAAAATTGGAGGTGAATGCAATGCGTGCAAAAGGAAGAATTGGTCTGATTATACCGCATATCATGGACAATCTGGATGTGGCTCTGGTCAGCAGCATCCACAGAACAGCGGCGGCACATGGCTATGATACGATCCTGATTTCCGGTGCAGTCAATTATACGGATTCCCAGCTGAAGGATCTGCATTGCAGGGGGCAGAACAATATTTATGATCTGATCCTGTCGGGCGATTTCGATGGGTTCATTATGGAGGCAAATCTGTTTTGCAGTGAGGTACTTCGCAAAAGCATGATCGAACGTCTGCACAAAGCCGGCAAGCCCTGTGTCATCATCAACTATGACCAGCCCTATTTTCCGGTCGTGTCCGCCGCAGAATCCGATATGCTCCGCCTGACAGCGGAACACCTGATTCAGCAGCATGGATGCCGGAGGCTGTACTGCATCGGCGGCTATCGGGGACATGAGAAATCCGAGGAACGTATCAGCGGTTTCCGGCAGGCAATGGATGCGGCAGGGCTTGCCTATGATGAAAGCTGCATTTTTTACGGGGATTACTGGCGTGATATTCCAAGGCAAATTGGGAAATCCATTGCAAACGGAAGCCTTGCAAAACCGGACGGCATCGTCTGCGGCAGCGATATTATGGCAATTGCGCTGTGCCGTTCTCTGTGTGAGGAAGGGATCGCAGTGCCGGAGGATATCAAGGTTACGGGCTGTGACGGCAGTATTGCATCACAGACAGAGAACGTGTCCATCACCACCGTTTCCAGTCAGGAGGAACAGAACGGTCAGCTTGCAATTCATGCCCTGCTCCGACAGATGGGTACGGATCCACAGCAGGATCCGGCAATTCCGATGCGGCTCGTCCTTGGAGAAAGCTGCGGCTGTGCGGAGCTTGGAATGCTGCATCGTGATCCGACTCGTTCGGAGATCCGTTCGTATGCCGCCAATCTGGTGGAAACCCATGAGCTTCGCCGTACCAGTACGCAGAGCCAGATGATCCGGCGCATGGCAGAGAGCAATGATCTGTACGATGTCATCGGGAATGTCATGGGCTGCTGTTATATGATTCCACGGGGAATCCGCACGGAGCTGTGTCTTTGTGAGGACTGGTGCAGGTGTCTGGACAATCCGTCCATTTACAGAAAGGGCGGTTTTTCGGATCGGATGATTCTTGGCATTGGTGTCGGGCAGGACGATGAACCGGAAAAGATGAAACCATTTGCCGTCGCTGAGATCCTCCCCTCCCTGCAGATTCCGCATGAACCCAGACTGATTGCCGCAACGTCCCTGCACTACAAGGGGCAGATCTTCGGGTATCTGTGCTTCACCTACCGGCAGGCGGCGGACATTGTGCTGGATGATTTCTATCTGAACTGGTGCGACTCTGTATGTACAGGACTGCATACAGTGCAAAAGAAGCTGTACAAGGCACATATCAACAAACGGATTGAATCGCTTTCCGAATTTGCGCCGGTGCTGGGTATTTACAACAAGCGTGGATTCATCAGCAGGCTCACGGGGATGATGACGGAAAACGGAGAGCATTCATGGATACTCATGATGCTTTCCTGTGCGGACAATGAGAAAAGCCACCAAAGCATACCGCCCGTCAATGCCATTGTCAATGCCGTTCGTCTGAGAGGAGGCAGTCCGATCCTTGCAAGCATTGACGAAAACACCATTGCCATGATACCCGATCAGAAGAGCGAGGACATGACGGAGCACGCATTTGCACAGCATCTTGCACAGCTGGTCAGTGAAACCTATCGAGGAGCAGTTGACATCCGGACGGAGCATATCATTGTGATACAGCGTTCGCTGTATCCGGCGGATATTTTCCATATCGACAATATCATCAGCAATATGTGCGCAGAGATTCGTGGAAAAATGATCTCCATGCAGTCAGGAACGTTTCTCTATAAGGAAAGCTTTCACGCAGTACGGGAAGCGATTTATGCAGAACCGCAGAGGGAATGGACACTCGACGGCATCACC
This sequence comes from Ruminococcus sp., assembly GCA_015066845.1. Classification (GTDB taxonomy): domain Bacteria; phylum Bacillota; class Clostridia; order Oscillospirales; family Ruminococcaceae; genus UBA3855. Next base: position 4,332 of record SVNO01000055.1, read on the forward strand.
CGTTCCATGGGCATCAGCCGAAGCCATTTTCAGCGGCTTTATAAAGAAATGTTCGGGAAAAGCTGCAAAGAGGATATCATCACGGCAAGACTCGAACGTGCCAAGTGGCTTTTGAAGAATACAAGCATTTCTGTTGCCGATGTGGCTGAACAATGCGGTTATCTCAACACAAGCCATTTCATCCGGCAGTTCGGCGCAAAGCTGTCAATGTCCCCGACAGAATACCGGAAACAGGTCAAAAAAGAGGATGGGCATAATCAAAACGTGCAGTCAACTTCTGATACGAACCCTCAAAACCCCAGTAGAGAATTTGAGTTTTTTGGGGAGCTGACTGCGCCGTTACATAAACAAACAGAGCCGCTGTAAAAACACAGCGATTCTATTTTTGACAAAGACACCCCTCTTATTCCATCACTTTTTGACAGATATTTCAATACTTCTCCATATTTTCACAAGTATTTATTTGACAATGTACAAAAAATATGTTATACTAAAGGTGAATATCTCGATTTTTCATAAAGGGGGATGGAATATGGCGAATAACTACGATCATGCAGTCAAGCTGACACAGATCATTCTTGAATGTCTTGGTTTAAAGACAGGTGTATTTTCCGCAATAACCGGCATCGTTGATTCTATCAAGTCCATAGTGGGTAACAATGAGCCGGACGAAAAGCAGATGTTTATCAAAACACTCGAAGAAAGTGTGCGAAAGTCACTATATGCGGAAAATTCCAAAACAGCAGAGGAAGTATATGTGCTGCTGTCAACAACATTTCAAAAGCATTTTCAAGTTGAGGATATCAAGAAGTATTACAGACGGCGTGAAGAATGGTGCAGTAAACTGACAGCAAAACATTTCACGGAAAAAGAACAGCACAATAATGATGTCTGTGCCCATTTCCGTACAGCACTCAAAGGCATTATTGATGCAATTTATGAACAGATGAATCTGTTTGGAGTGTATGAAAATACGGATCCCGTTGTTCTTGATACGCTTTTTCAGCTTGAAAACATGCTCGCTTTATATCACAACGTACAGGAGCAAAGTAATACTTTACTGCGGTATAGGGGCACTCTCCCCGCCTACTTCGACACCGCTTCCCTGCCGGAGCTGCAGGACAAATGCAGCGGTCTGTACTATCTGAATAAGAACATCGGACTGCATGGCAGAGAAGCGGAAAAAGAACGCATCCGAACCTTTATCGGCGGTGACGAGCCTGTGCGAATCTGGTGCATTGCCGGTGACGGCGGCGTGGGCAAGAGCAAGCTTGCGTGGTATGCGGCGAATGAATGCAGGGATGTCTGCACGCCGGTATGGCTGGATGACACGGCATTCACAAATCTTCTTGCCATCACTCCTGCACTGACCGATCCGCCCTATCACAAGACGGTGCTGTTCATCTGCGACTATGCCAACACCAAGCAGGAAAAGCTGTGTCAGCTCATTCACCATATACAACGTTTCCGTGATCAGCATACGCAGAATCCCCGCTATACCTGCCGTTTCTTGCTCCTTGCACGACTGCCGCAGTGGTATGAGAACTTCCGAGAGAACGAGCAGGGAATCGCGGATTGCTTCTGGCGTGATTCCAGTGGATTTGTAAAAGCTCTCGACCTTTCGCAATGCCTGCTTTCGGACGAAGCCTGTCAGAAAATCGTGCAGGAATACTGCAAAAACAAGGAGAAAACGCGAAAATCGGATGAGGTGAAAACTCCCACAGCGGACGAGGTGAAAATTCCCACTGCGGACGAAGTGGACCACATCATTGCACATGCACGTTCTCTGGAATCCAGCGAGAACCACCGGAAAATGCGTTGTCTGTACCTCCTGCTGACGGCGGATGCTTTTCTGGAACACGGTACTATGCAGCAGTGGAAGGCGGAGGAACTGGTAAATCGTTACATAGACCGTTCAATCGCACAGCTTGAAAAGCTCTACCCCAAAGAGATCGTTGCTTCCGGTATGCGTCTGCTGGCTCTGGCAACGGTGCTGGGGGGATTGGATATGAAACAGAAATACTCTGAAGCGATCCAAAACGATATTTCCGCAATCAGACAGCATTTTTCTGCAAAAAAGGATCTTCGGAACTTCCTCTGTGAGCTGAGTGACACACAACAGCAAGACATCATCATCCAGCCGCTTTACCCTGATATTGTGGGGGAGTATCTGTTCCTTTCCCAGTACAATGATCTGTGGGAAGAAGCAGAAGAATGGAACCCCCTCATCCTCGAAAGCGACCACGCCGCAACCTGCCTGCACCGCTGTCTGCATGACTGGACGGGCGAAGAACAGATGCATGAAGCCCTGCTTGCACTGGCAGGAACGGACGCTGTGAAAATACAGAAAATCATTCGTGCCGCACTTGTGGAGCAGTACCGCACTGAAACGAGCTACAAGCTCCTTGCCCACATGAAAGCCGTGTATGAAGCACATCCCTCTCCGGAAACCGCAGCACCCTATTCCCGTGGTATGATTCATCTGCATCAGATTACGCATGATTCCAAACTGCTGGAAGATGGGCTTGCACTGGCGAAATCGCTGGAGGGGCGGGAGACTGAGGATACTGCGGTGGTTTATGGCAATATTGGCAGTATGTATGATGATAGGGGCGATTATGACAATGCACTGGTACAGTATCAGAAAGCTCTTGCAATCCAAGAAAAAGTCCTCGACACGGAGCATCCCAATACTGCGACCACCTACCACAATATTGGCTCGGTGTATGACAATATGGGCAAATATGAACAGGCACTGGTGTATTATCTGAAAGCCCTTGCAATTGTTGAAAAAGTCCTCGGCACGGAGCATCCCTCTACTGCGGCAACCTACAACAATATTGCAGGTGTGTATTACGCAAAGGACGATTATGACAATGCACTGGTGCAGTATCAGAAGGCTTGTGAAATTCTTGAAAAAGTCCTCGGCACAGAGCATCCCTCTACTGCGACCACCTACAACAATATTGGCTTGCTGTATAACAATATGGGCAATTATGACAATGCACTGATGTATTATCAGAAAGCTCTTGCAATCCATGAAAAAGTCCTCGGCATAGAGCATCCCTCTACTGCGACCACCTACAACAATATTGCAGGTGTGTATTACGCAAAGGGCGATTATGACAATGCACTGGTACAGTATCAGAAGGCTCTTGCAATCCGTGAAAAAGTCCTCGGCACGGAGCATCCCTATACTGCGGCAACCTACAACAATATTGCAGGTGTGCATTACGCAAAGGGCGATTATGACAATGCACTGGTGCCGTATCAGAAGGCTCTTGCAATCCGTGAAAAAGTCCTCGGCACAGAGCATCCTTCTACTGCCATCAGCTACCACAACATCGGCACGCTTTATGTGCAATTGGAAGATTACCCGAAAGCGCTTGCCTGCCTGAAAAAAGCATTTGCCGTCCGTGCGCCGAGAAAGCATCCGTATGCAATGGATTCACTGAAATGGATTTTTGATGTTGTCGGCAAACTGCCAAAGGAGGAGCAAGAGGCTGTGATGGATGAGGTACTGGGGGTGGAAAATGCAAGGGAGATACTTGCTGAATTGTTGATGTGACAAATCAGGGAGTGTTGACACGACCTAAAAGCTGAAAGGAGCATTCTCATGAAAACCCTGATTGTTTACTATTCCCTTGAAGGAAACACTGCATGGGTGGCGCAGCAGCTTGCAGCGCAGCTCGATGCAGACACCCTTTCCCTCGTGCCGCAAAAAGCATACCCCGACAAGGGCTTTGCAAAATTCTTCTGGGGCGGTAAAAGTGCCAAAATGAAAGAAACCCCCGCACTCGAAGCGTACGGCATTGAACCTGCGGCATATGACCGCATCATTCTGGCAGGTCCGGTCTGGGCAGGGACTTTTGCGCCGCCTTTGCGCACATTCGTCAAGGCACATCCGCTGACGGACAAGGCGTTTGCCTTTGTCATGTGCAGTGCCGGCGGCGGTGCTGATAAGGCATTTGCAGATTTAGCTGCACTTGCAAAGCTCCCCCAGAATCCTCCCACGCTCCATCTGGTTGACCCGAAGAAGAAGCCGGATGATGGGAATATGAAGAAAATCGCGGAATTTTGCGAGAAATTACGCACACCACAGGAAGGAACAGCAACATGAACACACCTGTTGAACAAATCGCAGCACAGCTGAAAGCATGTGACGAGATCCGCATCATCTATCATGTCCGTCCGGACGGCGACTGCATCGGTTCTTCGTTTGCGCTTGCCCTTGCATTGCAGGTAGCTGGAGTGCGCTGCGACGTATGCGGCACGGACCCCGTTCCGCCCCAGCATCGCCCAATGACGGAGCAGGTGCCAATGGATACGCTGCAAAACCCAAACTATCTTTCCATGGATTGCAGCAAGCTCAGCCGCACGGGAACATATGCCGGCGAGCATTATACATTCTGCATTGACCACCACCATTGGAACGACATTGACGCGGAGTGGAAAACTGTTGAAGTGGACTGCGGCGCGTGTGCGGAGCTTGTGTACAAAATCATCAAGGCGATGGGCGTGGAAATCACAAAGCTCATGGCAGACCTGCTCTATACCGCTGTGGTGACGGATACGCTGTGTTTCCGCACATCCGACACCAACCGCCAGACCTTTGAAATTGCCGCGGAGCTTGCCGGATGCGGTGCGGATATTCTGGGCATCGGCAGGCGCAATATGTTCTACAAAACGCCGCAGCGGCTGAAAGTGGAGCAGATTCTGAGCGACAGCCTGCATTTTACCTGCGACAATCAGATCGTAACGGGCATTCTCACACTTTCCGACCTCAAAACAGCAGGCATTGAGGACGCGGCACTTGAGGGCATCAATTCCTTTGCCGAGAGCATTGCCGGTGTGCGCATTGCTGTGACCATCCGCGAGATGGCAGACGGCAGAATGCGCTGTTCTACACGCACAAGCGGCAGGATTTCTGCCAACGAGCTGTGTGCAGTGCATGGCGGCGGCGGACATTTCCACGCATCTGCCTGCGAGCTTGCGGTGGATGCACAGACGGCGCGCGAAATCATGGAGCGCACGGCACGGGAATTTCTGGAGCACGATTTACAGGAATCATAAAAAAGAGGGCTTCTGCACGAAACGCAGAAGCCCTTTCTATCACTGGATCTTCCCAATACTTCGCAAATACAACTCCGTAATCTCTGCCGCATCCGCAACGATCTCTGCACAGGGACGCTTCCTGTAATACGCCTGCGTCCGGTGCTCCGGTACGGGGGAATCCGCACCGCTGCCAAGTCCGAGCAGCTCACGGCAGATGATAGAACCGTTTTTCTCGCGAAACTGCGCCGCAAGCTCCTGAATCCTCTCATAATGCGCCGTTTTTTCAGCATGGTCGGCAGGACTGGAATAGCCGCAGAGAATGCCGATGACCATGAACATGCCGCTGACCGCGCCGCATACCTCGCGCAGCCTGCCCATGCCGCCGCCGAATGAGGACGCAAGCATCAGCGCGGTGTTGTCGTCAAGTCCCGTTACATCGGAAAATGCCAGCAATACCGCCTGCGAGCAATTGTACCCCTCCTTGAATAATCCCCTTGCCTTGTCTGCATAATTCATAAAAATTCCTCCGTTTTCTGCAATTTTGGATATGTACCGATGTTACGGGCGTTACAGAATAACCCCCGTCACAAAAATTTCAATGCCGATGAAAATCAGAATTGCACCGCCGAGTATGGATGCCTTTCCAGAAAGCTTTGTACCAAATTTTTTGCCGATGGCAAGACCGCCCATACAGATGACAAAGGTGACTGCTGCGATCAGCAGTGCACAGACAAATGCCATGATAAAGCCGTAATCGGAAATGGTAAAGCCGACTGAAAGCGCGTCAATAGATGTGGCAATGCCCTGTATCATCAATGCGCCGATAGCAAGTGTGCCGCTTTGTTCTGTTTCTTCCTCATTGTCGCGGATGCCCTCAATGAGCATTTTTCCACCGATGAACAGCAGCAGAATCAGGGCGATCCATGGGATAAAGCCCTGTACAGCGGAAAAATACTGCACAATCGTGTGAACGCACAGCCAGCCAAGCAGTGGCATGGCAGCCTGAAATCCGGCAAAAACACCGGCAATCAGGCACATTCTCCGCCGCCGCATTGCAGGTTCATTCAGCCCGTTGGCGAGGGACACGGAAAATGCGTCCATGGCAAGACCTGCGCCGAGCAGGATGCTGTTAATGAAAAAAATACTGTTCCACTCCATCGTCTTTCCTCCTGTATTGAAAAACCCCGACACCAGCGCAATGCCATGTCAGGGTGGACAGAAAAAAAGACACCATGCATAGCAATTTCGTTACGCATGAGTCTCGCGAATGAAAGCAAGCCAGGTCGTCAGACCAGTATGTTGACTTGCTGCGTAGGGTATACGCCCGCTACTCCCTCATCGGGTACACTCATTATACCAGATTTTGCTGTGCTTGTCAAGGGGATTTCTCCCATTTCTGCAATTCATTCCTGCTTCGCCGCATTCCGACAAAACAGGGCGGGGAGAGTTGGAAACTTTCTGTGAATTCCCCCAAAAACCTCTTTACTTTCTTGAGAATTTCGGGTATAATGAAAACAGCGGCACACCGCATACCAAATCAGAAAGGAATGGAATACCATGAACAAGTACGCAGGAACACAAACAGAAAAGAATCTGGAAGCTGCATTTGCAGGAGAATCACAGGCAAGAAATAAATACACCTACTTTGCGTCCAAGGCAAAGAAAGAGGGGTTTGAGCAGATTGCTGCACTCTTCCTCAAAACCGCCGAGAATGAAAAGGAACACGCAAAGCTTTGGTTCAAGGAGCTCAACGGCATCGGTACAACAGCTGAAAATCTGGCTGCCGCAGCCGATGGTGAGAACTACGAGTGGACGGATATGTACGAGGGTTTTGCAAAAACCGCTGAGGAAGAAGGTTTTCCGGAGCTTGCTGCAAAATTCCGTCTGGTGGCTGCCATTGAAAAACAGCACGAGGAGCGTTACCGCGCATTGCTGAAAAACGTGGAAACTGCGCAGGTATTTGAAAAGAGCGAGGTCAAGGTCTGGGAATGCCGCAACTGCGGACACATCATTGTCGGCACAAAAGCACCGATGGTTTGCCCGACCTGTGCACATCCGCAGAGCTATTTTGAAGTTCACGCTGAAAACTATTGATACAATGATTCCCCCTTCGTACAAACGAAGGGGGAATGTTTTTACAGCAAATCACTGATGTCCGATTTGAGCACGTCCGCTTTTGTGCCATATACCGCCTGAATGCCCGTTCCCTTTTTGAACAGACTCAGTGCGCCCTCTGCTTTCCACGCGCCCTCGTCTGCCACAAGTCCGGCATCCTTTACCGTCACGCGCAGCCGTGTCATGCAGGCATCTACAAGCACGATGTTTTCCCTGCCGCCAAGCAGTGCGATGATGCGTTCCGGCTGGGAATCCCCCGTCCCCGTGCGCTGCTGCACCACCGGTTCACTGCCTGCCGCGTCATTGCCAAGTCTGCCGGGGGTGGCAAAACGGAATTTTCCAATCATGAAATAGGCGACCACATAGCCAATTCCGAAAAATGCCAGCGAGGCAAGGAGGAAATTGAGAATATCCCCTGACAGTCCTGCATTGACGGACATCGGAATTCTTGTGAGAAATTCCAGATTGCCGAACGAATGCAGCCGCAGGTCGATCACGCCCGACAGCGCGAAAGCAAAGCCCTGCAATACGGCATAGACCAGATACAGGGGCAGTGCACAGAACAGGAACATGAATTCAATCGGTTCTGTCACTCCTGTCAGGAACACGGCAAGTGCACTTGACAGGAACATGGAACGGTAGCTGCGCCGTTTTTCCGTGTCCACACGGCGGTACATGGCAAGCGCGAAGCCCAGCAGCAGTCCGGTCGCACCAATCATCTGCCCGACCTTGAAACGCGCCGGTGTGACGCTTGCAAGGAGTGCTTCATAGCCCTGTACATCGCCTGCCTGCCGCAGGTGGATGAGGTCCGTCACCCATGCAAGCCACAGGGGGTCCTGCCCGAATACGACCGTTCCGGCATTGGCACCTGTGAGAATCTCATAACTGCCGCCGAATGAGGTGTAGTTCATGGGGATGGTCAGCATATGATGCAGACCGAACGGGAGCAGCAGACGTTCCAGTGTGCCATAGATGAACGGTGCAAGAATTGGCGAGGTATCGGCGGAATTTGCAATCCAGATACCGAATGCATTGATGCCCGACTGAATCACCGGCCAGATGGCAGCGAGGAGAAGTGACACGAGAGCCGACCAGAGAATGACGACAAGGGGCACAAAGCGTTTGCCGTTGAAAAAGGACAGCGCGTCGGGGAGCTTACGGAAATTGTAGTACCGGTTGTAAACGATACCGCCGACAAAGCCGGAGATGATGCCGACAAAAACGCCCATATTCAGCGCAGGACTGCCGAGCACCGAGGTAAAGTAGGCAGATACTTCCATTTCCTGCCCGAACAGCGACTGCACGACCGCGCCGGAATCGCTGAGCATGTCATTGCTCACGGAGAATACTGCGCCTGTGATGCGGTTGATGAGGATGAATGCGAGCAATGCTGCAAATGCACCGCCGGCGCGTTCCTTTGCCCATGAGCCGCCGATGGCAACGGCAAAGAGGATGTGCAGATTGCCGATGATTGCCCAGCCGATGCTTTCCATAACGCTGGCAATTGCCGAAACGAGGGCAATATCGCCGCCTGCCATTGCCACGAGCTTGCCAAGGCTAATCATCAGTCCGGCTGCCGGCATGACGGCAATCACGACCATGAGCACCTTGCCAAGCTTCTGAAATGTGTCGAAATTCAGGGAAGATTTCTTTTTCTCCGGCAATTCCTGCGGCTTTGGCGATTGCAAGGTGAGCAAAGTGGAGCTGCCGGCTTGCAGTTCGCCATCGTGTGGGAGCAGTTCCATCCCCTCCGCGCCATCCGTGACGAGTACGGGCGTGGTCAGGTCAATGCCTTTTTCGCGCAGGAGTGCAAGGTCTGCCTCTGCGACAAGCTCTCCAGTCCTGACATGATCGCCGACCTTGACATAGGATGTAAAACCTTCGCCCTTGAGCGCAACGGTTTCCAATCCAAAATGCACAAGGATTTCCAATCCATCCGCAGTGGTAAAGCCATATGCATGACGCGTATCGGCAATGGAAGAAATCACGCCATCCACAGGGCTGTAAATTTTACCATCCGAGGGAATGACCGCGCACCCATCGCCGAGCACTTTTTGAGAAAAGACGGGGTCCTGTACCGACTCCAGAGCAATCCCCCTGCCGCTGAGGGGTGAAGCAATGCGGCATAATTTCTGATGTTCCATGATGTGTCCTCCTTTTCATTGGTTTTATGATTCCCGAAAAATGGGAGGATATGTGAAGGAGGGGGAATTTTTTGACGCGATCTCTTTGTCGTAGTAATGTCAATTCTATTTATTGCAACAAGAAAAGCCTCGCCGCAATTGGCGAGGTTCAGCTTGTAAAAAAAGTCTTTTTTCTGGGGTTAGCACCCCAAAGCCTGCCCCCCCCCCCCCCCCCCCCCCCCCC
>SVNO01000056.1 GCA_015066845.1 Ruminococcus sp.
ATGCTGCCTTGCTTCTTCCTGTGTCAGGGAAGCAGCGTGGTCAAGTACCAGCAGGAAATTCGGGTTTTCCTTGTCCTCACGCTTCATCACACGCAGGTATGCCTTCTGGATTACATCCTGCTTAGCCAGATGCTCCTTCAGTACGTCCAGCAGCGGTGTCGGCTCTTCATTGAGTGTGCCGATCTGAATCTTTGTGCCCGGTGCCATCTGCTCTGTATTGTTGATGCGCAGCAGTGTTTCAGTCGGTACTACAACGTTCTGAGTGAACGGGTTGACAACTGCACCCTTTGCCTCAATATCGGAGCTTCTCTGCAGAATGTGGCACAGGTCAAAGAATGTGATTGCTGCCTTCTTGTAATCGCCGCCATTCTGATTCCACTTTGCATATTCTTCCTCATCTGTGAACAGCGGGAAGTACTTGTCGCCATCCTGATTATTGAACAGCAGGAAACGAATCTGCTGCTGGTCTCTCAGTTCAACAGTGCCATCCTCATTTGCTGCTGCCTGCTGTACTGTGCTGACCATTGCCGGAAGGATAAAACGTCCAGCCTTGAGTGCATTGACAAATGCAAATTCAGACTGCTGTGTGCGTTCTTTCTTCATTTCTTCCATTGCCTTTACCAGAAAAGGATTGGTAATCGGCTGCTGGTTGTTATTCTGTTCTGCCAAAATATTCACCTCATTAAAAACTTTTACAGTAACGGGCGGCTCTTTGCCCGTTCAATTCACTGCTATAGACATTATAGCATAAAATTTTCGTAAAGTCAACCATAATTTTAGAAAGTATGTAAAACAGTACCTTTCAACAGTTGTTTTTTGGGGAATATCACGAAAAGCATTGCAGGCACATAACGCAGAAAATGAAAAAATCAGGAGATGTGCAGCACCGCTGCGTCCTCCTGATTCCTTTTCATTGCTTGTCCGACTGTCACTTATGCGCGCTCTACCTTACCGGAACGCAGGCATCTGGAACATACGTTGATGTGACAGGGAGAACCCTTGACGATCGCCTTTACGCGCTGTACGTTGGGCTTCCATGTTCTGTTAGTCAGTCTATGGGAATGGGAAACCTTGTTACCAAAAGTTACACCCTTACCGCAAATTTCGCACTTTGCCATCTGGGATACACCTCCTTCAACATGTAGAAAAACACTTATGTCATTATTATAGCAGATATTCTCGAAAAAAGCAAGCCTTTTTTTCGTTTCTTTTCAAAAAAATACGCAGATTTGAAAATTCTGTCGGAAATGCAGAAGTTATTGGCAATTCCGCTTCTGATTTTGTTGATTTTGCAGCTGCGCTTTTCTGTGGATTTTCCGCCTGCAAATGAAAACTTTATGAAATCACTTGCAAAAAACAGCAGGATGTAGTATAATAAGAGGTGTATCTGAAAAACGACGTGCACCGCATTTTGTCCGCCGGACAAGCGGCTGCCACCTATAAAGGAGTACTGTTATGCTTGACGCAATCACCAATTCCCTCACCACCCAACAGCTGCTTGAATACTTTGTCCGGCTGATGGTCATTTTCCTCATTTCTCCCATCCACGAATTTGCTCACGCATGGTCGGCGCATCTGTTGGGCGATGATACCGCAAAATACAAGGGCAGACTCACGCTCTCGCCCTTTGCCCATGTGGATTTGTACGGTGCACTGCTCATTTTCTTCTTTGGCTTCGGTTGGGCAAAACCCGTGCCAGTCAATCCCATGCGCTTCAAAAAACCGCGTTTGGGAATGCTCATCACAGCTGCCGCAGGGCCGCTGTCCAATATCATTGTTGCACTCCTCGGTACGGCTGCTTTGCAGGTGATGGTTTCCACAACGGTCATTGCCGGCACAATGTCGTACATTTTCTCCATGGTGCAGATTTTTGTCCTCATCAATATTAACATGGCAGTGTTCAACCTCCTTCCCATTCCGCCGCTGGACGGCTCGCGCATCCTCAGCTATTTCACCCCCTATAAGGTGGACAGATGGATCAACGAGCACTACACCATGTTCTTCATCATCCTCGTGATGCTCATGTCCACCCCCATTCTGGGCGTACCGCTGAGCTTTTTGGCAAATGCACTGTTCTCCCTGCTGGAATTCCTCACCTCATGGATTCCCATGCTGCTGAGGTAAGGGATGGGGAGTATTACATTCAAGCTTGATGTGTTCGAAGGGCCGCTGGATTTGCTCCTGCACCTGATTTCCAAGCATAAGCTCAACATCAACGATATTGAAATTTCCAGCCTGCTGGAGCAATACCTGCTCTACATGGAACAGGCGCGGCAGCAGGATTTGGAGCTTGCCGGAGAATTTCTCGAAATGGCGGCAAGACTTGTCTATATTAAAAGTGCCTCGCTTCTCCCGAAACCTGAGGAGGCAGAGCGCGTCAAGCAGGAATTGCAGGGCGCGTTGATTGAATATGCCCTCTGTCAGACGGCGGCAGGACAGCTGCGTGAATGCTTTCAGGCGGACGATGTGTTCGTGCGCAAGCCCATGAAGCTTCAGCTGCCCCAGACCTACGCGCTGACGCATCCGGCGGACAGGCTTTCGCAGGTGCTTTTGCAGATTGGCAAGGGCAAAATGGAGGGCAGACTCCTGAGCGAGAAAATTACCGACACAGTGACACAGACCAGAGTTGTTTCCGTTATTTCCAAGGTCGTGTTCGTCCTGCGCCGGCTTTATGACGGGCACACGGTTTCCGTGCAGTCGCTCTATGACGGCATCACTGACCGTTCCGCGCGTGTGGCAACCTTTCTTGCGGTGCTTGAACTGACGCGTTTCGGCAGGATTGTGCTCAATGATGATAATACCATGCTCAGCATGAAAGAAAAGGAAGGGGAGTAAGCGATGGAAGAACAGAATCATGCGGCTGCGGTCGAAGCAATTCTCTTTGCGGCAGGAGAGCCGATTGAAACGGAGAAAATTGCCCAGACTCTGAACATATTGGAACGCGATGTGTACATGCTGATGGACGCGCTGACTGCACGATATGCAGAAACCGGCAGCGGCTTGCAGGTGCTCCGGCTGGGCAATGCATGGCAGCTTGGCACACGCGCAGAATTTGCCCCCTTCATCCGCACGGCACTCGAAACGCGCCGGATGCAGCCGCTGTCCAATGCGGCAATGGAGGCATTGACAATTGTTGCCTATAATCAGCCCGTCAGCAAGGGCTTTGTCGAACGTGTGCGCGGCATTGACAGTTCATCCGTGGTCAATTCTCTGGTGGACAAGGGACTGTTGGAGGAGGCAGGCAGAATTGATGTTCCCGGACATCCCATCGCCTACCGGACAACACCGCTGTTTTTGCGTGTATTCGGGCTTTCCTCGCTCGATGAGCTGCCGGAACCCAAGCCGCTGCAAACGGAGGAATTCACGGGCGAAATCGGGGAGCTTGACGAAACGCAGGCGTGAGGACGGAACGGAGGTGACAGCTTGCGTATTTTCCTGATTATTCTACTGGTGCTCCTGTTTCTGCTGATTCTCATTCTCTGCTCACAGGTGGAGGCAGCCGTGGAGTACTGGGATGGGAAATTCCGCTATGCTGTGCGATATTTCGGCATACAGGTCTACCCTTTCCGGAAAAAGCCGGAGGCTGCACCGGATGCGGCGCAGGAGGCGAAAAAAGCTGAAAAGGAAGCAAAGAAAGCTGAAAAGCAGGCGAAAAAGAAAGCAAAAGCGGATGCAAAGAAACAGGCGGAGCAGGAGGCTGCTTCGCAGGAGAAGAAAAAACAACTGCTTGCGGAGAAAATGCAGCGTACCATGCAGAAAATTGCGGAAACCTGCGATATGGCAGGGGATGCCCTTTTTGCTGCACCGGCACCGCTGAAAAAGCTGTTTTCTGCCATCACACTGACGTTGGAAACAGATTTCTGCATCGGCGGCGAGGATGCCGCAGATACTGCCATTCTCTATGGCAGAGTGCAGCTTGCCTTGCAGAATGCACTTGCCAATCTTGGGAGGGCAATTCATGTCAAACGAAAAAAAGTACGGATTGCGTGTGATTTCGTGGCGGATGAAAGCCGCTGGAACGTCCGCGCGAGCGTGAAAGTGCGCATCGGCACTGCTCTTGCCGCTGCCCTCTGGTTGCTCTGGAATTACTGGTGGGGCGGCAGAAAAGCACAAAAATCCGTAGTGAATGAGAGAATCTGAATCATAAGCGGCAAAGCCGCAGAAGGAGTAAACTATGAGTGAACATGCAATCAATGGCTTTATGGGAATCAGCATGGAGAAAATCCGCAGCGTGGTGGATGCCAACACCATGATTGGCGATCCCATCCACTGCGGGGACGGTACAACCGTTATTCCCGTTTCCAAGGTTTCGCTGGGCTTTGCATCCGGCGGCTCCGACCTTCCCACAAGAACCGCCAAGGAATATTTCGCAGGCGGTGCAGGTGCAGGCATGAGCGTCAAGCCCGTTGGCTTTCTTGTGATACAGAACGGCGATGTGCGCCTGATCCAGCTCTCCATGAGTGCGGACAAGGGCAATGTCGCACTGAACATGGTACCCGATATCATCGACAAAATTTCCGGCATCATCTCCAAAAAGGACAAGAATGCAGCGCAGTCCACGGCACAGGAAACCGTGCAGGACGCAGTACAGGATGTGACCGAATCCGTATAAACAGAAAGCTGTCCGCATAGAATGCATCAGCATCGGGATTTCCCGAAATCTGTGCAGCTATGGAGGAAAGTATGAAGCGAGTGACGGGCGCATTTTTGGCATTGTGCATCTTTTTCACCGGAATACAGGCAAAAACTGTCTATGCGGCGGAGGTTTCTGCAAAGGCATGTGTGCTCATGGAGGCTGCCACTGGCAGAGTGCTCTATGAGAAAAACGCACAGCAGAAATTGCCGATGGCAAGTACGACCAAGATTATGACAACGCTCCTGACCATCGAAAGCGGCGACCTTGACGCGGAATTTCTCGTGGACAGTGCCGCGATTCATGTGGAAGGCTCGTCCATGGGCTTGCAGGAGGGGGATTATGTATCCCGCCGCGACCTTTGTTATGGAATGCTTCTGCCCTCCGGCAATGATGCTGCCAATGCGGCGGCAGTATCGGTTTCCGGCGATATTCCGTCATTCATCGAGAGAATGAACGAGCGCGCGGAGGAAATCGGCATGACGCGCACCTGCTTTGTCACCCCATCGGGACTCGATGGCGAGGGGCATGGTGCGTCCGCGTATGACATGGCACTGCTGACGCGCGAAGCCATGCGCAATCCGGAGTTCAGGAGCATCTGTGCACAGACCTCGGCGGCAGTGCAGTTCGGCAATCCCCCCTATGACCGGACGCTGTACAATTCCAACAAGCTGCTGACCATGTACGAGGGGGTTATCGGCGTAAAAACGGGCTTTACGGATGAAGCCGGACGCTGTCTGGTATCCGCCTGTGAACGTGACGGCGTGACGCTGCTGTGCGTGACGCTCAACGCGCCAGACGACTGGAACGACCACATAAAGCTCTATGATATGGGATTTTCCGGCATAGAGAATGCGGAACTTGCCGTGCCGGATGCCCTGTGCATCCCCATTGCCGGCGGTACTGCGCAGCAGGTGGCATTGCAGCCGGCACAAACTGTGAACATCGGCGCGTGGGAAGGGGATACCACTGCTGTGCATACCCGTGTTCTCAAAGCTCCCTTTGCCTATGCACCCATTGCAGCAGGGGAGGAACTTGGAACGCTGGAATATTATTATGAAACCAATCTCATCGCCGCCGTGCCCCTGTGCGCCGCGGAGGATGTGGCTGCATTGCCCGAACCTGAGCCGGAGCATCCCCTGCTTCGTTTCTGGCACTGGCTGTGCGGCAGAATGTAAAGGAGGATATTTGTGGCAAATATCAGAATTCAGAAAATACTGGCAGATGCCGGCTTTTGCTCCCGCCGCAAAGCGGAAGCACTCATTGCCGCAGGAAAGGTACAGCGCAACGGCAGACCTGTCAAGCTCGGCGATAAGGCATCCCCGAAGGATTTGATTACAGTCAACGGTGAACGTGTGGATATTCCGCGCAAAAAGGTACTGCGCTACATCATGCTCAACAAGCCGCGCGGCTATGTGACAACGGTGTCCGATGAGCTTGAACGCCGCTGCGTGATGGATTTACTGGAGGATGTCGAGGAGCGCGTTTACCCCATCGGACGGCTTGACCGCAATTCCGAGGGCTTGCTGCTCCTGACCAATGACGGCAATTTTGCCAATGGCATCATGCATCCGAGCCGTCATGTGTCCAAGACCTACCGTGTTACCGTCCGTCCGGATATTTCAGACGACCAGCTGGTTGCACTTTCTGACGGCGTGATGCTTGATGGCAGAAAGACACTGCCGGCAAATGTCGTGGTAATGAATAAAGAACCGGGCAGAGTGGTATTGCAAATGACCATCAAAGAAGGCAGAAACCGTCAGATTCGCCGTATGTGCGAGGCTGTGGGACTGGAAGTGGCAAGACTGCGCAGAACTTCCATTGGCCCGATTAAGCTGGGTATGCTCAAGCCGGGCACTTACCGCGACCTGACTGCGGAGGAACTTCGCGCCATCCGCAATGCCATCGGAAAGGAATAAGTATGCTGAAAATTCTCGAACAGACCGATCTCACCCCCTACCGCGCTGTCCTTGACGCGGTGCAGAGCGATTATCCGCTTTGTCTGACAGAAGCAATGGACGGGGAGCAGGTGACTGGCTATATCGCTTATGCCTATGAACCGGACGCGGTGGTGATTCATGCCCTCGATGACGGCGGCGATCTGTACCTCTGTGACGGACTTGTGCGCTCAGTGCTGTTCAAGGGACTCCTGCGCGGTCTGAACAAAGGTGTGTTCCGTCTGACGGATGCGGCGATGATGGAAAAAATGCAGACTCTGCGCTTTGTGAATAATGGACAAAACACGCTTGAAAATATTGCTGAAATTATGGATAACTGTAAAAGTTGCAGGGAGTCTTGCGGAAACACTTGAAAAAAGTTGAAAAAAATAGTATGATAATAAGGTATATAGGGAATCTCTGAGATTCTGCGCGAACGGAACGGCATTGCTGTGTCCGGACGGTGCGGCATTGTATGCCAATGCGCTCAGCGATCCCCCATAGTTTATGTTAGGAAGGAACGATACTATGCAAATGGAAAAAAACCTGAACAGTCCCGCAAGAGTGCGCCTGACCGCGCTGTTTGATGAGGGCAGCTATAAGGAAATCGGCTCCTACGTTATGGAGAAGGCAGCACCTGCCGGTGTTGTATGTGCTTATGGCTACATCAACGGCAATCCGGTGTATGCATTCGCACAGGACCAGAGTGTGGAATGCGGCGCAGTGGGCAATGCACAGGCAGAAAAGATTGCCAGAGTGTATGACCTCGCATCCAAAACCGGTGATCCGGTTGTCGGCATTTTCGACTCCAATGGTGCGTTCATGGATGGCACGGCTGCTTCTCTCAATGCATACAGCCTGCTGATGAACAAAATCTCCTCCGTATCCGGCGTTGTACCGCAGATTGCAGTGGTAGCAGGCACTTGTGCAGGCAGTGCTGCAATGATGGCATGTGCTTCTGATTTTGTGATTATGACCGAGGATGCAGAGCTGTTCCTGACACCTTCCTTTGAAAAGGGTGCAGGCAGTGCCAAGGCAGCCGCTGCAAATGGTGTGGCAGCACTGACTGCTGCGGATGATACCGCTGCAATCACCAAGGCAAGAGAGCTGATTAACCTGCTCCCTGTCAACAATATGGCATCCACTCCTTGCATGGAATTTGACGCTCCGACAGCCGCAGCAGGCAAGGACCTGCAGTCCGCTGTCAATGGCATTGCAGACGCAGGCAGCGTTGTAGAGCTGTATGCAGACTATGCAGGCGCAGCATATACCGCACTGGCAACCGTAGAGGGCTTTACTGTTGCATTTGCAGCAACCAACAAGACACAGGACAAGCTGACAGAGACGGACTGTGCAAAGCTTGCACGTTTTGTCCGCACCTGTGACGCATTCTCCATTCCGGTGGTAACACTGGTGGATACACTCGGCTTTGAGGGCAATTCCGATACAGAGCTGACCGGCGCAGTCAAGGCAATGACCAGACTTGCAGGTGTGTATGCAGAGGCAACCACACCCAAGGTTGCTGTTATCACAGGCAAGGCAGTAGGCCCTGTATTCGTAGCAATGGCTGGCAAGTACAGCAATGCAGACTTCACTTTTGCAGTGGAAGACGCATACATTGCACCGCTTGCACCGGAGGCAGCTGTGGAATTCCTGTGGCATGACAAGCTTGCAGGCGCAGACAATCTGACTGCAAAGCGCACAGAGCTTGCAAAGGAATACACCGATACCCTCGCATCTGCACTGTCCGCTGCACAGATGGGCTGCGTGGATGAAATCGTAGCAGCAGCAGACCTGCGCAGCGTAGTAGCTGGCGCACTGGCAATGGTTGCTGACAAGCGTGTAACCAATCTCCCGAGAAAGCACAATAACCTCCCGTTCTGATTGTAACGGACGGATAAAATATAATGAATGGTGGTACATACTATGAAAAGATTTAGTGTAACAGTAAATGGCAAGGCATATGATGTTGCAGTTGAGGAAATCGGCGCAGGCGCAGCTCCGGCTGCAGCACCGGCTCCGGCAGCAGCTCCCGCAGCAGCACCGGCAGCAGCACCGGCACCGGCAGCAGCTCCGGCAGCAGCTGGCGCAGGCGAGAAGGTTTCCGCACCGATGCCCGGTACAATCCTTGATGTCAAGGTTGCAAACGGCGCAAGCGTTACCAAGGGTCAGTGCATCATGATTCTGGAAGCAATGAAGATGGAGAACGAAATCGTAGCTCCCTGTGATGGTACGATCACAAGCATCACTGTACAGAAGGGTGCAACTGTAAACGCTGGCGATACTCTGGCAACTGTTGGCTAAAAACGCGCCTGTAGTACGGGCTTGATGCAAAATCTTGAGAAAGGAAGATTTTACGGCAACGTAAAATACGAAATATTATGGCAAAGGTAAAAGTTACTGAAACCGTTCTGCGCGACGCGCACCAGTCCTTGCTCGCAACGCGTATGCGCATGGATGAAATGCTCCCGATTCTGCCGCTGATGGACAAGGTTGGCTTCCATTCTGTAGAGTGCTGGGGCGGCGCAACATTCGACTCCTGTCTGCGTTTTCTGAATGAGGACCCGTGGGAAAGACTGCGCACCATCAAGAAGAACATGCCCAACACAAAGCTGCAGATGTTGTTCCGCGGTCAGAACATGCTCGGCTATCGTCATTATGCAGACGATGTTCTGGAGTATTTTGTACAGAAATCCGTTGCAAACGGCATTGACATCATCCGTATTTTTGACGCACTCAACGACATGCGCAACCTCGAATCTGCCATCAAGGCAGCGAAGAAGGAAGGCGCACACACACAGATTGCGTTCTCCTATACGCTCGGTGAAGTGTTCACAACGGACTACTATGTGGACTATGCAAAGAAAATTGAGGCAGCTGGTGCAGATTCCATCTGTATCAAGGACATGGCAGCCCTGCTGACTCCCTATGAAACTGAAAAGCTTGTAAAGGCTCTGAAATCCGCTGTCAAGGTGCCGATTCAGCTCCATACACACTATACTTCCGGTCTTGCATCCATGTGCCTGATGAAGGGTATCGAAGCAGGCGTGGATGTGATTGACACTGCAATGTCTCCGCTGGCTCTGGGTACATCCCATGCACCCACAGAGTCCATGGTAGCTGCACTGCAGGGTACGGAGTATGATACCGGTCTGGATTTGGTACAGCTCACAGAAATCCGTGATTATTTCATGACGCTGCGTGAAAAGTACATCAAGGAAGGTCTGCTTGACCCGAAGATGCTGGCTGTTGACGCAAACGCACTGATTTATCAGGTTCCCGGCGGTATGCTGTCCAACCTCCTGTCCCAGCTCAAGCAGGCAGGCAAGGAAGACCAGCTGACCGAAGTACTCAAGGAAGTGCCGAGAGTGCGTAAGGACGCAGGTTTCCCGCCGCTGGTAACACCGTCCTCTCAGATCGTTGGTACACAGGCTGTATTCAACGTCATCATGGGCGAACGTTACAAGATGGTTACCAAGGAATTCAAGGGTTTGGTTCGCGGCGAATACGGTCAGACCCCCGTTCCGATCGATCCGGATTTCCGCAAGAAGATTATCGGCGATGAAGCTCCCATCGACTGCCGTCCGGCAGATCTGATCGAACCGGAGCTGGAGAAGCTGCGTAAGGAATGCGCAGAATGGACGGAGCAGGAAGAAGACGTACTGAGCTATGCACAGTTCGGTCAGGTTGCTGTGAAGTTCTTCGAGAACCGCCGCAATGCAAAGTTCGGTCTTGACGGCAAGCACGGTGATGCTGCAAAGCAGGTACATCCCGTTTAAGCACGAGCACCTACAGTGCAAAGTAGGAAGCGTCAATACGACCTAATTTGAGTGACAGTCTGCCATTTCCATTCTGGGAGTGGCAGACTTTTATGGACGCAGAGTCATCTGCGAAGTATACAGAAAGGAGAGCGCAGAATGCCAATCAGAATTCCCGAAAATTTACCGGCGTACAAGACGCTGGAGGAGGAGAATATCTTCGTCATGCCGAAGAACCGTGCGGAGCATCAGGACATCCGTCCGCTTCGCGTATTGATTTTGAACCTGATGCCGAAAAAAATTGAAACGGAATGCCAGCTGATGCGCCTTCTGAGTAATTCCCCCTTGCAGGTGGATGTGGATTTGCTGCAAGTGGAGCATGTGTCCAAGAACACGTCCAAAGCGCATCTGAGCACGTTCTACAAGACATTTCCGCAGATTCGCGGTGATTTCTATGATGGCATGATTATCACCGGCGCACCGGTGGAGCAGCTGGAATTTGAGGATGTGGACTATTGGGAGGAACTTTGCAACATCATGGAATGGACGAAAACCCATGTATATTCCACCATGCACATCTGCTGGGCTGCACAGGCAGGGTTGTACTATCATTTCGGCGTACCGAAATACCAGCTTGACAAGAAGCTGTTCGGTGTATTCCCACATAAGGCGGAAGTACCGAATACGCCGCTGCTGCGTGGGTTTGATGATGAATTCCCCGTACCGCATTCCCGTTACACGGAAACGCGCCGCGCGGATGTGGAGAAGATTCCGGAACTGGAAATTCTTTCCTATTCCCCCCTTGCCGGCGTTTATATTGTGGGCAACAAGAATCATCGGCAGTTTTTCCTGACCGGACATAATGAATATGTCCGCGACACGCTCAAGGAGGAATACTTCCGCGATGTGGAAAAGGGGCTGCCCATTGATGTGCCGTTCAATTACTTCCCCGGCAACAATCCCAACTGCACCCCGAAATTCTCATGGAGAAGCCATGCAAATCTCATGTATTCCAATTGGCTCAATTACTGTGTTTATCAGGAAACGCCATATAATCTGGACGAACTGCCGCAGATGGTGGAGGATGGGATCGCGTAATGCAAGCAGCCCCCGGTCGATGGACTGGGGGCTGTTCGTTTATCCCTCCTGTGCAAGCACCCTCTCAAAAAACGCCTCCGTTTCCACATCACCGCTGCGGTTATAGCGGTCAAGTCCGAACAGACAGTCCGGCTCGCGCGTGATATAATTCGGTCGTTCGTAGCAGGTGAATGTGCACTGAAATCCCAGCTCACGCAGTACCGGAATGCTCTCCTTGCAGATGTACCCGAACGGATAGGCAAAGGCAATGGGCATAATTCCCGTTTCCTCCTGCATCAGACCTTGCAGCTGCGTAAGGTCGTCGCGGAGCAGCTTTGTATATGCCGCCGCATCTTCCCCATACCGGATGGAACAGCCGGCGCGTGTGTCCATGCTGTGCAGGTCATAGGTGTGGCTGCCGATTTCCACGCGCCCCGATTGCAGCAGCGCGTTGATGTCCTCCCATGTCAGGTAGGAATACGCGTCCGCATGGGAATCCTCCGGTGCAAGCTCCTGCGTGAATTGCCCGACCACCGACACAACTGCGCACATATCAAATTCTTCCAGCAAGGGGAGGGCAAGGGACAGATTGTTGTAGAATCCGTCATCGAATGTGAGCATAACCGGATGTTCCGGCAGGCTGCCCTTGCCGTTTGCGTAGGCAATCAGCTGCGCCGCGCTGACCGTTTCATAGCCGTGTTCGGACAGATAGCGCAGGTCATTGCGCAGCTGTGTCTGTGTTACCTGATAGGCACTGTATGTGTCGGGTGTGACGCTGTGGTACATGACAATAGGCAGAAATACACTGTTTTTCGGGATTTCTGCTGAAAAAACAAGCTTTCCCAGATGGGAAAGAAACAGCACCAGAATGATGGCAATGCCATCGAGCAGCAGTAATCTGCCCAGTCGCTTCGGATTGTAACAATGGTACATATGCATCCCTCCGTGATGGAATATATGCACATAGCGTGTCCGGTTTGCAATATTTTTCATCCATGCCGCATAGACTACAGTAACATGTCAATACTGAGAGGTGAAAGGATGCGGTACAGAATGCGAATACTGCACAGACGGCTGCTGCTGGTCAGCGTCCTGTGTGCGGCACTGCTTGGCATTACAGGTATTCCGGCAATGGCAAAGCTGTTGGATTGGGACGAGCCGCCGGCGCAGACAGAGGACGGCGTATCTGCCGCAAAGCCTGAACGCTATCTCTCCCATGGTTACGGCATTGCAGCGGAAACCGAACCGACAGAAGCCGTTACCCTGCCGGTGCAGGGAACAGTGGATACAGGGCCGAAGCCCTATCCGGATACATGGGAGCTGTCAGGTGAGGTGCGTGAGGTGACATACACCCCCTACACCGGAACGCGGTTCTTTTCACTGGAACATGCCGGACAGGTGCAGAATCTGAGCACGATTCCCAATGACACACTCTATGCCGAAAGCAAGAGGCGGCCGGCATTTGACATTGCGCTGCATTCCGCGCCGCAGGTGCTCATCATGCACACGCACACCACGGAAAGCTTTGAGCCATATGTGCGCGAGAGCTTCGACCAGAATTTCAACTACCGCACCACGGACAGCTCCAAAAACATGGTCATGGTCGGGGATGCCATTGCAAAACAGTTGGAAAATTCCGGTATTGCGGTCATTCACGACAGCACGATTCACGATTACCCCTCCTACACCGGTTCATACGACAGAAGCCGTGCAACCGTAACCGCGATTCTGGAGGAATACCCTTCGATCAAAGTCGTCCTCGATGTGCACCGTGATGCCATCAGCGGCGAGGGGTATGTGACGCAGCCGGTCGCTGAAATTAACGGAAAAAAAGCGGCACAGATTATGATCATCTCCGGCTGTGATGACGGCACAATGGGGATGCCGAATTACATGCAGAATTTCCATTTCGCCTGCCTTTTACAGCAGCAGATGGAAACGGATTACCCCACGCTCACGCGCCCGATTCTCTTTGATTACCGCAAGTACAATCAGGATTTGACAACCGGCAGCCTGCTCATCGAGGTAGGCTCCCATGGCAATACCCTCGAACAGGCGGCATATGCCGGAGAGCTGTTCGGAAAATCCCTTGCGCGTGTGCTCAAGGAGCTGCACTGAAATGAGCAATGTCGTCAACTTTAGGAAAGTTGTGCAAAAATCGCCCACCCCCCTGCCCCCCTCCCAGAGGGAGGGGGGATTAAATCGGGGGCTGCGCCCCCGATCCCCGCT
>SVNO01000057.1 GCA_015066845.1 Ruminococcus sp.
AATGCGGTACACATCCGCCCAGACATCGTAGAAGGAATAGGTAATGTCGGGGAACAGAATGGGTTTATCGGAATTGAAAAATGTCATGAATGCCATGGAAATGACATCATCGGAACCCACACCGACAAAGACCTGTGAGGGCTTGACCATGTAAAATTCCGCAAGGGCATTCACCAGAACAGAGGAGTCGGGGTCGGGATAAAGGCGCATTCCGGATACCTCGTAGGTATCCAGAATCTCGCGCACCGCCGGTGCAGGCGGATAGGGATTTTCGTTGGTGTTGAGCTTGATGACATCGGCAAGCTTCGGCTGTTCACCGGGGGTATAGGGCACAACACGCCGGATATTGGATTCCCAGCTCATGCTTATTCCTCCTCAAAACGAACCTTGATGGCATTGGCATGTGCCGTCAGTCCCTCGCGTTCTGCAATCAGGACAATATCATCCTTTGCCTCGCGCAGGGCTTCTTCTGTGTAATAGATATAGCTCGAACGCTTGATGAAACTGTTGACACCCAGCGGAGAGAAGAATCTTGCCGTACCGCTTGTGGGAAGAACGTGGTTCGGGCCTGCATAGTAATCGCCCAACGGCTCGGATGCATACGCACCGAGGAATACGGAACCTGCATTGTCCAGCACGCCGATCAGCTCCAGCGGATTTTCCATGAGAACTTCGAGATGTTCGGGTGCAATGGCATTGGCAAGCTTGACAGCTTCTTCACGGGTATCACAAATCAGGATGGCTGCATAGTCACGCAGGGATTTTTCGATAATGTCCTTTCTGGAGAGATATGCCATCTGACGTTCAATTTCAGCTTCCACCTTTTCGACAAGACTTTCATCGGTCGTCACGAGGATGGAGGAAGCAAGTACATCGTGCTCCGCCTGTGACATGAGGTCTGCGGCAATGAATTTCGGGTCTGCGGTCTTGTCCGCCATGACGAGAATTTCACTCGGACCTGCAATCATGTCAATATCCACAACGCCGTAGAGCAGCTTCTTGGCTGTTGCAACGTAAATATTGCCGGGGCCGACGATCTTGTCCACCTTCGGGATTTCTTCCGTACCATAGGCAAGTGCGGCAATTGCCTGTGCACCGCCGGAGAGGAATACTCTGTCCACGCCGCAGATGGCAGCAGCAACCAGAATATCCTTGTTCGGTGTGCCGTCCTTGCAGGGCGGTGTTACCATGATGATTTCCTTGACACCTGCGATTTTTGCCGGAATGGCATTCATCAGCACACTGGACGGATAAGCTGCCGTACCGCCGGGTACATACAGACCAACGCGCTCCAGACCACGGACTCTCTGACCGAGGATGACACCGTTGTCCTTGGCATCAATAAAGCTCTGGGCTTTCTGGCGGTTGTGGAAATCGGCAATATTTTCCTGCGCATTAAGCAGGGCGTTGACAAATTCCATGTCCGCTTCATTGAGGGCATCGTTGATGACCTCACGAGGTACTTCGTAAAACTGGGGCAGATTGCCGTCAAATTTCTTGGTATATGCCTTGACTGCTTCATCGCCGCCCTCTCTGACGGTATCAATAATCTCGGAAACAACCTGCGTTACACGGCGGTCAGTTTCGCCGCTGCGGCGTTCGAGTTCCTTGAGAAATGCGTATTCCTGTGTGCCGTCACATACAATCTTCTTAACCATTGATTTTCTCCTCCACTTTCTGTACAAAGCTCTCAATCTCCTGCTGGCGCATCTTCAGGCTGACGGTGTTGACAATCAGTCTTGCGGAAATCTGAGCAATATCCTCCACAACTTCCAGTCCGTTTTCTTTCAGTGTTGTGCCGGTTTCGACAATATCCACGATACCATCGGCAAGCTCCAGCAGGGGTGCAAGCTCTACAGAGCCTTCAATTTTCACGATGTCCACGTCCATGTTCTTGCCCTCGAAGAAATTACGCGTTACATTGGGATATTTCGAGGCAATTGTCTTGACACCAAAACCATCGTAGAACGGGTAATCTTTCTTTGTTGCAAGAGCAAAACGGCATCTGCCGAAGCCCAAATCAACCATCTCAAAGAGCTTGCCGTTCATTTCCATCAGCGTATCCTTGCCGACAACGCCCATGTCACATACACCATGCTCAACATAGGTGATAACATCGGCTGCCTTGGCAAGTACGACCTCCAGATTGGCATCGGGAACATACAGGATCAGTCGTCTGCCTTTTTCGTGCAGCTCCGTGCAGTCATAGCCAAGGCTCTCCATGAGCTTTACAGTATCCTTTTCCAATCTTCCCTTGGTCAGGGCAATGCGCAGCGGTTTATTCATTTTCATCGACCTCCGTGATTTCCTCGGAAACGATGACGATCTTTCCGATTTTCTTGTCTCTTGCATATTCGTGTACCAGCTCCAGATCGGAGAACAGCGCGTGTTCTACCACGCGTCCCTCTGCACGAAGCTTCTGTGCAACGGCAACTGCCTGTGCTTCATAGCCCTCCGCAGCGGATACCAGTACATCCGGTGTCGGGAGAATCGGGCGGTGACGCTTGGAAACTGCACTGGCAATGGCATCCACATTCACTGCCATGCCGACTGCCGGAATGTCATAGCCAAATTCCGACAGAAGCTTGTCATATCTGCCGCCGGAGAGCACTTCTTCACCACATCCCTCCAGATAGCCCTTGATGACAAGACCTGTATAATAATCCGTCTTGTTGACAAGTCCGAGGTCCACTGTCACCTTGCCGCTGGGGTTCAGCTCGCAGATTTCGAGATAGAGTTCCTTGAGCTGGTCAAGCAGCAGTTCAATCTTGGCATCCTGGAACAGTGCCGCAGCCTTTTCAAAGACCTCCACACCGCCGAACAGCGTCGGGAGCTTTTTGAGTGCATCAGTAATCCGGTTGCTGCCCATATTATCCAGCAGGTCATTGAGCGCAGGATAGTTCTTCTCCTCAATCAGACTGCGAATTTCTTCCTTTTGTACCGGTGTGGCATTCAGATTGCGCATCAGCTCATGGAAAATACCCACATCGCCCAGCTCCAGTGAATAGTTGATGTCCACGCTCGACAGAACCGACTCGGCTGCGGAGATAATTTCCACATCTGCCATTCTGGAGGAAGAACCAATCAGCTCAATACCGGTCTGCACGATTTCGTCACTTCTTCCCTTCAGGGACGGCTCAAAGCGATAAACCGACTGGTTGTAGAACAGACGCAGCGGCAGCATGGCATCCTTCAGACGGGTTGCTACCACTCTTGCAATCGGCATCGTGGAATCCGGCCGCAGAACAAGCAGTCTGCCCTTGCTGTCCGTCAGCTTGTACAGCTCTTCCTGCGGAAAATAGCGGGAATTGAGATTGAATACATCATAGAATTCCATTCCGGGCGTGATAATTTCCGCATAACCCATACTCTTGAAAATCGAATGAATCGCCTTTTCTGCGGCGCGCTTGGTGTAGCATTCTTCAAATAAAAAATCCCTCGTTCCCTCAGGGGTAATCAAATCATATCGACGCATAGTTTTCCTCTTTTCTTGGTTTCCGGCATGTCACAGCAGACATGCTCCCAATGATTCACTTTAGTCTGTTACTATAGTATCATAGTAACACATTATTCTGTGTTTGTCAAGTTAAAAGAACGACATCTGAGTAGATTTCGGCAAATCGCCAAATGCTCCTAAACCATCGAGCATTTCAATTATGGTTTTTGACGCACCACTCTGCGATTGGAATTCCTCCACGGAGAGGAAATCGCGCTTCTGGGCAGCTTCATAGATGCCGTTTGCCGCAGATTCACCGCAGCCGGACATAGCTGAGAACGGAATACGGATTTTGCCGTCCTCAATCAGGAATTTCGTGGCATGGGATTTGTACAAATCCACGGGCAGGAATGTAAAGCCGCGGCTCATCATTTCATTGACGATGAGCAGAATATCGTACAGGTCGGTTTCCTTTTTGGAACGCTCGTTGCCCTTTTCTTTCAGCTCGTTGATTTTCGCGCGCACAGCATCAATACCAGCAATGGCAAGTTCCACGTCAAAGTCGCCGCCGCGCACGGTAAGGTAGGTCGAGTAAAATTCCAGCGGTTTATAAAGCTTGAACCAGCCGAGCTTCATTGCTGCGATAACATAGGCGGCAGCATGGGCTTTCGGGAACATGTACTTGATTTTCAGACAGCTCTCGATATACCAGTCCTCTACGCCGTGGTCCTTGAGCATCTGGATGATTTCGGGGGTGAAATTTGCCGGTGCTTTTCCCTTTCGCGTCCATTCCATGATGTTGAATGCCATTTTCGGCTCTACACCCTTGTACAGGAGCGTTGTCATGATACTGTCACGCGTACCGATTACCTCGGAAATGGTGCAGGTACCTGCTTCGATGAGGTCCTTGGCATTGCCAAGCCATACATCCGTACCGTGAGAAAGTCCGGAAATCTGCAAAAAGTCGCTGAATTTCGTGGGTTTGGCATCCATGAGCATACCAATGGTAAAGCCCGTACCCATTTCCGGTATGCCAAGGCTGCCGGTGGGGCAGTAAATTTCCTCCTTGGTCACGCCGAGGACGGAGCAGTCGGTGCACATCTGGATAACCTTGGGATCATAGCCGGGAACATCCTTGATTTTCAGTCCGGTCAAATCCTCCAGATGCTTGTACAATGTCGGCACGACATGTCCCAGCTCATCAAGCTTGAGGATGGTGTCATGGATGGAATGGAAGTCAAAATGCGTAGTAATTACATCCGAATCAGTAGAATCCGCCGGATGCTGGACGGGAGTGAAGTCGTAGACCTCATAATCCGAGGGCACAACGACCATGCCGCCGGGGTGCTGACCGGTAGTTCTCTTGATGCCTGTACATCCGATGGACAGGCGGTTTTCCTCCGCAGCCGGAACGGAAATTCCGTTTTCCTCCAGATGTTTTTTCACAAAACCGTAGGCTGTTTTATCGGCAATCGTACCGATTGTACCGGCTTTGAACACATTGTCGCGCCCGAACAGTTCTTCTGTATAACGATGGGCACTCGACTGGTATTCGCCGGAGAAATTCAAGTCAATATCGGGAGCTTTGTCGCCGTCAAAGCCGAGGAAGGTTTCAAAGGGAATGTCATGCCCGTCCGGTATAAGCTGTTCGCCGCAGTTCGGGCATTTTTTCGGCGGCAGGTCAAAGCCTGAGCCATAGCTGCCGTCCGTGATGAATTCACTGTACTGGCATTTCTGGCAATAATAATGGGGCACGAGGGGGTTTACCTCGGAAATACCTGCCATGGAAGCAACAAAGGACGAACCGACAGAGCCTCTTGAACCGACCAGATAGCCATGCTCCTCGGAGTTGTACACCAGTTTCTGGGCAATCATATACAGCACGGAAAAGCCATGCTTGATGATGGAGGACAATTCCCTGTCAAGGCGTTTTTCCACGATTTCCGGCAAGGGATCACCGTAAATGGAACGTGCGCGTTCGTGGGTAATACGTTTGAGGTCCTCCTCTGCACCGTCAATGGTCGGGGTAAATGTTCCCTTGGGGATGGGATGCACATGCTCGCAGGCATCAGCGATGCGGCAGGGATTGTCAATGACGATTTCCTCCGCTTTTTCCCTGCCGAGGTAGGAAAATTCCTCCAGCATTTCATCGGTAGTGCGCAGGAAAAGCGGCGGCTGGAATTCAGCGTCTGTGAAGCCCTGACCGGCGGTGAGAATCTTGCGGAACACGCTGTCCTTCTTGTCGAGGAAATGCACGTCACAGGTTGCCACCACAGGAATGCCGAGCTTTTCGCCTAATGCGACAATGCGGCGGTTGTAATTGCGCAGGGTTTCCTCATCCTGTGCCACCTCGTTGCGAATCATGAATTCATTATTGGCAATGGGCTGAATTTCGAGATAATCGTAGAATTTCGCCAGTTTTTCCAGTTCCTCGTCCTTTGCGCCATCCACCATCGCACTGAACAGCTCGCCGGCTTCGCAGGCACTGCCGAAAATCAGTCCGTCACGGTGCTGTTCAAGAACGGATTTCGGGAGGAGGGGGTGGCGGTAGAAATAATTCAGATGCCCGTAAGAAACAAGGCGGTAGAGATTTTTCAGACCGACCTGATTGCGGACAAGAATAATCTGGTGATAGGATTTCAGCTTTCTGACATCAATTTCGTCCGTCTTGGTGTTGAGATCGTTAAGCGTTTCAATGCCCTTTTCCTTAATCAGGCGATTGACGAGGGTGATGTAGATTTTCGCCAGCATCAGGGCATCGTCCGAAGCTCTGTGGTGGTCGAATTTGCCGAGTTTGAGATGCTTTGCCACAAGATTGAGCTTGTGGCGGTTCAGCTCCGGCAGCGTGGACTGGCAGAGCACAAGAGTGTCGATCCAGTTGTAGGGGAAGTCGATATTGTGCCGCTTGCAGACCTCGTTGATGAAGCTGGTATCGAATGACGCGTTATGCGCCGCAAGAACAGGAGTTTTTCCGCAGAATTCCATAAATTTCCGCACTGCCTCATCCTCTTTTGGCGCATCAGCAACCATGTCCTGCGTAATACCGGTCAGCTCCACGATTTTCGGCGGAATCGTACGTTCCGGATTGACCATCGTGTTGAAGCTTTCCACCACCTGCATGTTTTTCAGACGCACCGCGCCGATTTCCGTCAGGCGGTCGCGCTCATAGCTCAGACCAGTGGTTTCCACGTCAAAGACGATGATTTCATCCTGAATGCTGCGGTCGTCATTGCCCTTGAGAATCATCGGGCGGTTGAGGTCATTGACTACATAGGCTTCACAGCCGTAGATCACCTTGAAATTCTTGTCTTTCAGGGATTTTTCAGCATTCATTGCATCCGGAAATGCCTGCACAACGCCGTGGTCGGTGATGGCAATCGCCGGATGTCCCCATGAATGGGCACGTTTAATCAGAGAACCTGCGTCACTGATGGCATCCATCGCGGACATGTTGGTATGACAGTGCAGTTCTACACGCTTTCGTTCGGCGGTATCCTTACGCTGTCTGCGCTTCATTTTCACGATGGAGTCGGGGCGCAGGACGGGTTCATGTGCAAAATTATCATCCTCGATTCTGCCGCTGATAAGGATGGTGACACCCTTTTTCAGTTCGCCAAGGGGCATCATTTCCAGCTTTTTGACCATATCAAAGAGCTTGACGGTCACGGAACCGGAAAAGTCAGTAATCTGATAGGTGATAATTCTTCTGTCGCCGCGGATGTCCTTGGTTTCGATGGCGAAAATATCCCCGAATACCGTCACCCTCTGTCCTCTTGTGCCGAGTGCAGCAGGGATGGAAATGGGAGATTCGCGGATGGTGCGCCCCATAATGAGTGTACCACTCCCCTCCTCTGCCTCCAGATTGAGATGCTCCAGCGAAACCGACTGCGGTTCAGTGGGGATGGGCGGCGGAGGCGGCGGCAGGTCGGGCTGCATGGGGGGCGGCGGAGGCGGGATGTATTCCGGCGGTGCTTCGGCAATTACGCGGTCGAGCACTTCCTCGGACAGGGTGTCCGGTCCATTCATGGTGACAGAAATGCTGCGCGAGAAATGCTGCTGTACAAATTTCTCGAAAAACTGCGTGAATTTGAATTTTTCCAGAATCGGAAAACCGCCATTCTGCAATTCAATATGGATGTGGTTTTCCTCCCACTGCACCTGTGCGCGGTTGAGGAAACCATTGATAATGGGCAATTCCCGTTTCAGCATTTCCACAAGCACGGGATAACATGCCTGCGTCAGCAAAGACGGATCATAGCGGCAATCCAGCCGTACCGTCTTTACCTGCAAGGCAGCCTCCACGCTCTGTTCAAAGTGGAGGATATCCGCAAAGGGTACAATGCTCGGCAGGCGCACAGAAAAAACAATATTGTTGAGTGCGCCCTCGTCATACCGGATGTCCTCAATGATGCCATGATGGACGGATGCCGGCATATCGGTGGTATATTCTCTTAAAAATTCCAGCAGAGTTGCGTTTTCCATCTCGTCCTCCGTTCAGATATTACATCTTTGCAAGTTCTTCCAGCAATGCAGGGACAATCTCCTGTTCCGGTACTTTCCGGAGAATTTCTCCATGGCGGAACAGCAGACCAATACCGTCACCGCCTGCGACACCGAGGTCGGCTTCACGGGCTTCACCGGGGCCGTTGACAATGCAGCCCATCACAGCAATCTTGACATCCTTTTCAATGTCCTGCACTGCAGCTTCCACCTGCTTTGCAAGGGACACAAGGTCAATTTTTGTTCTGCCGCAGGTCGGGCAGGATACGATCTGGATGCCGCCGCGCTTGCCGATGCTTTTGAGAATGTCCTTGGCTGCGACGATTTCGCGGATGGGGTCATCAGTCAGGGATACGCGGATGGTTTCGCCGATGCCGTCATGCAGGAGCGAGCCGATACCGATGGCGGATTTGATGAGTCCCATGCGCTCCGTACCGGCTTCCGTCACACCCAGATGCAGCGGATAGCGGCAGGTTTCTGCGGCAAGACGGTAGCTGTCAATCATGCGGTTGACATCGGAAGATTTAATGGAAATGACGATATCCTCAAAGTCAAACTGTTCGAGCATTGCCGCATGGTGCATGGCACTTTCCACGAGTGCTTCAGGGGTGGGAGAGCCGTATTTTGCGAGGATTTCCTTTTCCAGTGAGCCGGAATTTACGCCGATACGGATGGGAATATTTCTCTGCTTGCAAGCCTGTGCCACCTGACGGACTCTGTCCATTTCGCCGATATTGCCGGGATTGATGCGGATTTTATCCACACCTGCTTCGGCAGCGGCAAGGGCAATGCGGTAATCGAAATGAATATCGGCAACCAGCGGAATGCTGATTTTCTCCTTAATGGCAGGAATCAGACGCACGGCATCGAGCGTGGGGATCGCTGCGCGGATGATCTCACAGCCTGCCTGTTCAAGGGCAACTGCCTGCGCAACGGTGGCTTCTACTTGTTCAGCCGGAACATTGAGCATGGACTGGATGTAGATATGGCTGCCATCCAGTGTGCAGTTTCCGACCTTGACGGGTTTTACATTTCTCATAATTGACACCTCAACCTATTTGGAATTGACCGGCTCGCTGCCGGAATCGGGGCTGCTGTTTTCAGGATTTGCCGTATCACTGGCAGAAGTAGTGTTGTCGGGGGGATTGTTGCCCTGTGCCATCTTGATAATATCCTGAAACGTCACGGCAACCATGAGCAGCATCAGCAGCGCAAGACCGATGAAATGCACCATGCCCTCATGTTCAGGATTGAGGGGCTTGCGGCGGATGGCTTCAATCAGCAGGAACAGCAGTCTGCCGCCATCGAGTGCCGGAAGGGGCAGCAGGTTGAAAATTCCCACATTGATGGTAATGAAGGATGCAAGGGAGAGCAGCGAAATCAGGCTTTCGCGGATGGTTTCGCCCATGGAAACGGCAACACCGATGGTATTGATGATGCCAACAGGGCCGGAAAGGTCGTGGAATCCGTATTTTCCGGTCACAAGGTCAATCAGGGACGCCCAGATGAGTCTGCCGGTGGAAATGGTATTCAATGCGCTGTAGCGGATGACATTGAAGAAATTGCATTTTTCCGCCTGTACATAGAAATCCAGTCTGCCCTCGGTTGCAGTATTGAAAAAGGTGACGTTTTCAAGCGTCACATGCTCGCCGTCACGCTTGACAACTACGGTCATACGGTCATTCTCCGTGCTCTGAAGCTTGTAGGAAAGGTCGGTATCAGTGAAAATACGCATACCATCAATGGAAATGATGGTATCACCGACTTGCAGACCGCAGGATTCACTGGTGGAGGTGGAAACGCGTTCGCCGGAAGCGTTCTCGGTATAGGTGAAATCTGCAATGGTCGTGGTGACAACTGTCTGGTAGAGCAGCGTCTGGATAAGCAGGAGCAGAAAGCCGAGGATGATGTTCATCACTGCGCCAGCTACCACGACTGCCATACGCTTCGGGACGCTTTTTTTGCTGAATGCACGGGGGTCATCGCTTGCGTCATCCTCGCCCTCCATCGCACAAAAACCGCCGACGGGGAACAGACGCAGGGAATATTCCGTTTCCTCGCCCTGTTTTTTCAGAATGACAGGTCCCATACCGATGGCAAATTTATTCACCCTGATACCGCAGAGCTTTGCCACGATGAAATGACCAAATTCGTGAATTGCAATAATGACACCGAATACAATAAGTGCAATGAGAATCTTTGCCATAGCTCATAAATCCTTTCTCTCTGTTTGGTTTCTTTGTACGGCGCAGCCCTATGCCTGTGCAATCCGGTTTCGTACAAAAGCACGCGCTTCCCTGTCTGCGCGCAGAACATCCTCATAGCATGTCACGGTACCGCCGCGCACGGCTGTCATTGCATCGCGCACAAGCTCGCCAATCTGTAAAAAACCGATGGCATCGCGCAGGAACCAGCCGACTGCCTCCTCGTTTGCCGCATTGACAATGCACGGGAGCAAGCCGCCCTCTGTAATGGCATCAATTGCCGCGCGCAGGCATCCGAATGTTTCATAATCCGGCTGTTCAAAGGTGAGTGTGCCGTACTCGGTCAGAGACAGCGGACGTGTCGGGCAGGGCTTGCGTTCAGGGTAGAGCAGTGCATACTGAATCGGAATTTTCATATCCGGTACGCCCATCTGCCCAATAACGGCATAATCCTCAAATTCCACCGCAGAATGCAGGACGCTCTGGCGGTGCACAACAATTTCAATCTGGGAAGGTTCGAGGTCAAAGAGCCATTTTGCCTCAATAAATTCCAGTCCCTTGTTCATCAGCGTGGACGAATCAATGGTGATTTTACTGCCCATATCCCAATTCGGGTGCTTGAGTGCATCCGCAGCACGAACATGACGGAGTTCCTCCGTGGTTTTTCCGAAAAACGGGCCGCCGGAGGCTGTGAGGATGATTTTACGGATGCGGTTCATAGAATTGCCCTGCAAGCACTGGAAAATTGCGGAATGCTCGCTGTCCACAGGGTAAATGTTCACGCCCTTTTCTGCTGCCGCTTTCATGACAAGCGAACCGCCGGCAACCAGTGTTTCCTTGTTGGCAAGGGCAACGTCCGTACCGGCTTCAATGGCAGTCAGCGTGGGGAGCAGTCCAACCATGCCGACAACACTGTTGAGCACGATGTCAGCTTCATGTGAACCTGCAATTTTACAAAGTCCCTCCATGCCGGTGAGGATTTCCATATCCTCCCCTTCCAGAAGTTCTGCAAGCTGCGCTTTCTTTGTTTCATCGAAAATGCAGACGCGCAGGGGCTTGTATGCCTTTGCCTGCTGTGCAAGCTTTTCCACCTGACTATGCGCTGCCAGTGCGGTCACACGCATATTGTGCGTACTTACAACCTCCAATGCCTGTGTGCCGATAGAACCTGTCGAGCCGAGAATGGCTACCGTTTTCATATGCAATCTTCCTTTCCTGCCAGTTCCCGTCAGAATACGGGAATGTGCCGTTTCGGGAAATTCCCCGTTTTACGGCAGTTTTCGTATCAATACAATAAACCCATCCACATTGCAGGACGGGTTTATTGCCTTCATCATTCAAAGATGGAAAAAAATGTTAAGAACCCGTATAATGCAGGGACAACGAATAATACGCTGTCAAAACGGTCCATCAGACCGCCGTGTCCCGGCATAATCGAACCATAGTCCTTGATGCCTTTCTGACGCTTCACTACGGATGCGCACAAATCACCAACCACGCTGACAAGGGCACAGACTGCGCCAAGCAAGGTGGCAGAGAAATATTCCACTTGCAGCTCCATGCCGCCGTTTCTGCGAATCATGGCATAGACCAGACAGATCAACCCGAAAACGATCATGTTCGAAAGAATGCCGCCGATAAAACCTTCCACGGTTTTCTTCGGGCTGATTTCCGGACAAAGCTTGTGCTTACCAAGGGATACGCCGGCAAAATACGCGCCGGAGTCAGCAATCCAACCGCCGCAAAGTGCAAGCACAACATAGAGCATTCCGTGTGCACCCATCTGCTTGAGGGCAATCAGGAGACACAGGGAGTTTGTGACAAGCACAGCGGACATCATCATGAACGCAATCTGCTCAACATGAAATGTCTTGGAATTGCGCAGGAATTCGATGAAAACAAGCAGCAGACAAAGGAACTGCGCAAACGGCAGATACGCCTGAAGACTATAGAATTCCAGAAACGGTGTGACAATGCCATAGAGTAATATGCCCACTGTTGCTACACGGAATGCAGTCCCCTCCACAGCTTTGACGAGCTCGGAGAGAATGACGGAAATCACGCCAGCCAGTGCAAGCGGGAACAGAAAAGTCTGGTTCAGAAAGAGTACAGCAAGGGCAAGGGCAATGCCCACAAAGGAAGAAATCAGACGCACTGCCATGTGTCAGACACCTCCGAATCTTCTGCCTCTGCCTGCATAGTCAATCAAGGCTTTATTG
Organism: Ruminococcus sp.; assembly: GCA_015066845.1. Taxonomy (GTDB): domain Bacteria; phylum Bacillota; class Clostridia; order Oscillospirales; family Ruminococcaceae; genus UBA3855. Next base: position 12,360 of record SVNO01000057.1, read on the forward strand.
AGTTCCTCAGGGGAGAAATCCGGCCATAGTACATCGGTAAAATAGTACTCGGCATAGGCGCACTGCCAGATGAGATAATTGGACAGGCGCAGCTCACCACTGGGGCGAATGACCAAATCCACATCCGGATGACCGGCTGTGTAGAGATGGGACGCGATGGTTTCCTCGGTAATATCCTCCGGAGCCAGTGCACCGCTGCGCACCTGCTCTGCAATCTGACGGGCAGAGTATGCGATTTCATCCCTGCCGCCATAGTTGCAGGCAAGCATGACAGTCAGCTGGGAATGGTGTGCGGTATCCTGTTCAAGCTTTACCATCCTGTTACGGATGTCCTCCGGATATACGCTCTTGTCGCCAAGGAAAATGGCACGGACGCCATCGCCCAGATGCTTCTGCACTTCATCGAGATACTCACGCATAATTGCCAGAATACCGTCAATTTCCTCTTTCGGACGCTTCCAGTTCTCCGTGGAGAATACATAGAAGGACGCATAAGGAATGCCGATGTCCTTGCAGTACTGCATGATACGCTTGAAATTCTTACCGCCTTCCACATGACCAAGGCTTCTCGGAAGTCCGCGTTTTTTCGCCCATCTTCCGTTTCCGTCCATGATAAAGCCCACATGAGTCGGCAGAATTTCCGGCAGCGTACCATCGTCCGCCGCCGATTTTTTCTTCAAAAATGCCATGTTTTGCTCCTAATTGTATCAGAACTGTCCGGACAAATGCCGGACAGCTTCCGAGTAATGACAGTTCCTATGCAGGTCAGATGCTCATAATCTCCTTTTCCTTTTCAGCAACTGCCTTGTCAGCTTCCTCACAGTAGCGGTCGGTCAGCTTCTGCACCTTCTTCTCTGCATCCTTCTGGTCGTCCTCTGTGATTTCGTTGTTCTTCTTCATAGCCTTGAGCTTTTCAATGGCATCGCGGCGGATATTGCGCACACTTACCTTTGCGTCCTCACCGGATTTCTTCACGGTCTTGCACAGATCCTTTCTGCGCTCCTCTGTCAGCTGCGGGAATGTCAGACGGATCACCTTGCCGTCATTGTTCGGTGTGATGCCAATGTCGGATG
>SVNO01000058.1 GCA_015066845.1 Ruminococcus sp.
ATCATCTGGGGATTCTGCGGCATTGCAGGATTCATCATCTGGGGATTCTGCGGCATTGCCGGATTCATCATCTGGGGATTCTGCGGCATTGCCGGATTCATCATCTGGGGATTCTGCGGCATTGCCGGATTCACCATCTGCGGACGCTGCGGTTTTGCAGCCTGTGGTTTCTGCTGCGGCGCAGGTGCAGGGGGAGTCGGGGCTTTCGCCGCCGGCTTTGGCTTCGGTGCAGCAGGTTTAGCGGCTGCTGCGGATTTCTGTGCCGTTCCGCCTTTCAGCGGTGTGCCGCATTTCACGCAGAATGCGTGTATATTCTCGTTCGATTCTCCGCATTTCGGACAAATCAAAATCATCACCGACTTTCCTGTTTCGTAAATATCCCAATTCCATATTCATTCTACTACAAATTTCATTATAGCATACTTTGTAAAAAATAGCAAGGTTTTTCAAAAAATAGCGCGTTTTCTACACAGGATAAGACTGAATTTTGTGCAATATGTACTATTCTTCCGTAGGCTCGGTTGTTTCCTCGGTTGCCTCCGTGCTTTCTGATGCAGTCGGTTTTGCGGCGGATGCGTCCTTTTCACCGGTATTGACAGTGACAATGAAACCGTCGGAATTGTTGCCCGATACCTCATAGCTGAGCTTGCCAGGGACGGGTACCATGGTGGTGGCAAAGCTTGTGGAGGCTTCGACAAAGTAGATTTCATAGACCGTACCGTCCTCATCCGTCACGGACAGATGCTCGCCCTCGTAGGGATACTCGCGCAGCAGGTCAATATATTCCTCCATGCACAGGCGGTTGGTGGTCATATAATATGCGTGGGGCTTGCCGACATAGCGGTAGTGCCACGGCTCCGGCGTAACCTGTGTAATGGACTCCTTCGCTTCAGTATAGCGCAGAACATAGCCGTATTCATGGCAGTGCTCGTTGATCCATGCATAGATACCCGTACCGTCATAATCATCCTCGCCGAGCAGGCTCAGATCCACGCCGTAGCCGGTCTGGTGTTCACTGTAGCCGCCCTTGGCAACGCTGGATGCTTCTTCATCGTCCTCACTTTCAGCCAGATTTGCTTCGTACAATTCCTGCTGCCGTTCCTTGGAGCGATAGCCCGTGAGTACGAGGATATTGTCGTCATAGGTAGCTTCAAAGAAGTCGTCAAGCATGGTGATGATGTTGTCCGCAGCTTCCTGCCGCAGCTGTAATTCCGCGTCACGCACGGAAAAACTGTGGCTTTCTGCCGCGAGTTTGGTTTCATACAGGCTGACCAGAAAATCCCCCGTGCCGCGGAACGGCTCATCCGCATTGACAAGCGTCAGAGGGCCGTTGTACACATCGAGATTGATGTATTCTTCATTCTGGTAGATGATGGAAGGCACTTCCGTTGCTTCCTCCGTGGGGGAAGTGATTTCGTCGGTGCCGGCAATATCAGAATAGGTAGAAGTTTGGTTGATGGTGTCACCGCCGGCAGCGACACGCCAGCCGATACAGCCGATCATGCCGACCAATGCGACAGAAAGGAGGGCATCCAGAACGACCGGTACATAGGGATGCTCCTTGGTTTTTTTCGTTTTTGGTTTTCCCATAATACTACACTCCGTTTCTTTTGGGATAATACACATCTACATTATAGCACAAAAAAATAAAAAAGGGAAGTCTTTTTTCATAATTTTTGAAAAAATGAACATATAAAGTGAAAACTCCGCATACATTACAGCAGAATCCCATCCCATGTGCAAAGGAGCATGACCATGAAATTTCACTATTTCCCCCTCCTCGCCCCCATTCTCTTCCTTGCCGGATGCAGCTCCCCACCGCAGGACATGCCCTGTGCTGTGCAGGAAGTCGCCCATTTACAGCCATTTGCACAAATCCCCGAAATCCCTGCTGACGAAGCGTCCGCGGAAACTGCCGAAGCCCCCACGGACATCCGCGCGGTCTGGATTCCGGTGATGCAGTATGCCGACTGGATGCAGGGCACGGCGGAGGAATTCCGCGCCCATGTCCGTACTGCCTTTGCAGACTGCGCGGAGCTTGGCATCAACACGGTTTTCGTGCATGTACGCGCCTATGGGGATGCCTACTACAATTCCAGCCTCTTTCCCATTGGACAGTACCAGAACGGGGATTATGACGCGCTTTCCATCCTCCTTGACGAGGGACATGCGCTCGGACTGTCGGTTCACGCGTGGATCAACCCCATGCGCACGGCAGATGCACAGCGGCTTGCGGCAACGGACAAACCACTGGGGGAATGGTACAGGAGTCCCGAAAAGAATGGTACATGGCTCGTCGCATCCGGTGGTCTGTACTACCTCAATCCTGCGTATGCGCAGGTGCGGCAGTTCATTGTGGACGGTGTTGTGGAAATTCTCACGCAGTATCCGGTGGACGGCATTCACATTGACGACTTTTTTTACCCCACACAGGATGCGGCTTTTGACGCACAGGCATTTGCCGAAAGCGGCGCACAGGAGCTTGCGGCATGGCGGCGCGAAAACTGCAATGCACTGGTGCAGGAATTGTACCGCGCTGTGAAAGCGCAGGATGCACGGCTGATTTTCAGCATCAGTCCGCAGGGAAATGCCGATACCAATTACCACAAGCTTTATGCGGACGCGGTGCGCTGGTGCAGTGAGGAGGGCTTCTGCGACTGGATCATTCCCCAGATTTACTACGGTTTTGACAATGCTGTATGCCCCTTTGCAGAAACCGCACAGTTCTGGGCAGAACACGCAAGCGCGGCAACGCTCATCATCGGGCTTGCCCCTTATAAAATCGGGCAGGAGGATGTCTGGGCAGGCAGCGGTGCGGCAGAATGGCAGACCAATGCGCAGGTGCTCTCCGCACAGACAGCCCATGTGCAGGAGCTTGCCAACGTCAGCGGTATGGCGTTTTATAGCTATGCTTCGCTCTTTTCGCCGGATGCAGCCGTGCAGGCGATGGTGCAGGCAGAGCGTGAGCGCATCGGGGAGCTGTGGGATACAACGTGAAATTCCCCAAATTTTCCGGAATTTCCTTGTGCAAACTGCTGATTGTGCAGAAAGTGAAAATTTCTTCCAATCTTTTTGCGCTTCGAGTGTTATATAAGCAAAGGGCAATGCAAAGCCCTCGTGAACATGTTCTACTATGCACTCCATCCCACCAAAGAAAGGAAGGAATCTTTATGAAAAAATACAGACGTTTTCTGGCGATCGCAGCCGCATTGGCAATGCTGTCCGGCGCAGCAGCACCGACCGCACAGCCGTTTTCCGCATTCACCCTGACCGCCGCCGCAGAGGAAACAGTCACGCAGGCAGTGTACGGTGATTTCCGCTACTTCGACCACGGCACCTACATCGGCATTTCCGGTCTGGAAAATGTGTCCAGCCTGGCTGTCGAAATTCCGTCCGAAATTGACGGAAAACCCGTTACCTACATCGCAGACGAGGCATTTATGAACCAAATGGCGATTACAAGCGTCACTGTACCGGAGGGTGTTGTCACCATTGGCAAAAATGCGTTCGCTGACTGCTCCGCCCTGCATCGGGTGGACTTGCCCGAAAGTCTGGCAAACATCGGCGAGATGGCATTTGCACAGTGCTATGCTCTTGAAAGCATGTATCTTCCCGGTCATCTGATTGCCGTTCCGGATAACTGCTTTGCAGTCTGCGTCAACCTGCGTGAGGTGACGATTGCCGGCAATTCTCTCGAATTCATTGGCTCTAACGCATTTGCATCCTGTATGGCTCTGACCACCATCAATCTTCCGGCAAGCGTACTATCCATCGGCGAGAATGCCTTTTCGGGCACCGACCTGCAGACTGTGAACTACGGGGGCGGCGAGATGGCATGGCAGACCATCATCATTGAAAGAGGCAACGTGAAGCTTGTAGAAGCGGAACGCACCTATGCAAGCACGACCAACGGTGTTTACAATGGTCTGACATACGAGTGCTACCCCTATTATGTTACCATCCGCGCTGCCGACAAGAGCCTGACAGAGGTCGTGATTCCGGATACGATCGAGGGCAAGGCAGTAGAGAACATTGACGTGGAAGCATTCAAGGACTGCACGGAGCTGACAAGCGTGACATTCCCCGAAGGTCTTGCCCGTATCGGCGCAGGCGCATTCAGCGGCTGTACCTCTCTGACTTCCGTCACCCTGCCTGAGAGCGTGATAAAGCTTGGTGCTTCGGCATTCTGGGGCTGTACCGCACTGACAACAGCGGAGCTGAACAGCAGGGTAACGGCAATTTCGGACACTGCATTTTCCGGCTGCAAGAACCTGCGCAGTGTTGCCCTTCCCGCGAATCTGGACATTGTCGCCTTAGGGGCATTCCGTGACTGCGTATCTCTGGAATCCATCGCATTCCCCGCAAGCACCCATATCATTGCCCATGGAGCATTCTACGGCTGTACCAGTCTGAAGGAGGTCACACTGCCTGAGGGAATGCAGACTATCTCGGAAGACGCATTTGGCGGTTGTGACAGTCTGGAATCCGTTACCATTCCCTCCACTGTGGAATACCTGAACAACCGTGCATTTTACGGCAAGCAGTTACAGGCGATCCATGTTGCAGAAGAAAACCCCGATCTCATGAGCGTGGACGGCGTGGTATTCAAAAAGGACGGCAGTGTTCTGTACACCTATCCAAGCGGCAGGGCAGGTGCATACACCATTCCGGAGGGAACGCTTATTGTGGACACATCCGCATTTGCAGACTGCACGGAGCTGACGGATATCACCCTTTCCGATACGCTTGTCACCCTGATGGATAATGCCTTTGCAAACTGCACAAAGCTGACATCCATCACCATTCCGCCGACACTCCAGTCCATTCGTAATGGAGTATTCGATGGCTGCACAGCACTGACGGAGCTGAACATTTCCCCCGACAGCGAATACTTTTACGCGCAGGATGGTATGATCATTGAGCGTGACAACAACGCGCTGATCTACGCCTCTGTACCGGCAAACGGCGATCTGGTGATTCCGGAGTGCGTGGAACGCATCGGCGCAGGTGTATTTCAGGACTGCACGGAGCTGACGAGTGTGACCTTCCATGAGGGTGTGGAATTCATCTATGCATCCGCATTCAAGGACTGCACGGGGCTGACCGCGCTGTACTTCGAGGGAACGGACACCAATGTATACATTGGCAACTATGCATTCAGCGGCTGCACGGGACTGACTTCCGCTGCCATTCCGGAGGGTACACAGACGCTCGGACAGAGTGCGTTCCATGGCTGCACATCGCTGACCGAAATTACCCTCCCGTCCACGCTGACCGGCTTGAATCACTATGCATTTGAAGAATGCCCGATTGAAACGGTGTACTACAACGGCACACCGGAGAGCTGGAAAAACCTTCGATTTGGTACGACCAATGACAATGTGAAGAATGCCAATGTGCAATTCACCGGCAACTCCGCCACAGCAACGCCCGTGGGCAGGCTTGGCGACGCCGATCTGAACGGCGAGGTCAATGCCAGTGACGCGGCAGTGATTTTGCAGGCGGCAGCATACGCCGGCGCAACCGGCACGAATGCGAGCATGAGCGTATCCCAGCGTTCCGCGTCCGACATTAACAAGGACGGCGATATTGACGCAACTGACGCAGCATATGTGCTCCAGTATGCGGCATATGCAGGTTCGGGCGGTACGGATACGATGGAAGATTATTATGCAGCTTTGACGAAATAATACCATGAAAGCGGTATTGCTTTAGGGCAATACCGCTTTGTCTGTCAAAAACCTAAAAACAAACGCGGAGCGATAGCTCCGCACAAGGGGTTCGGGGACGAAGTCCCCGAAATATAGCCCCTCCCCCGTTGGGGGAGGGGTTGGGGTGGGGGCAGTTACAGGGGTGCTAACCCCACAAAAAGACTTTTTCGACAAGCTGCGCAGTATTGCTTTAGGGCAATACCGCTTTTTCAAGCTTTCGTCAATTCTTTTTCAAGGTAGAGTTAACATTTTCTTCCATCCTTTTCCTTTTTTTTGAGAAATTCTGTGCAATTGCCTGAAATCAAAAATACTCCGTAAATCAGCCGTTTTCGCAATTGCAAGACCTGTCCGTTCCGCGAAATTTCCCATTTTCCAAGAAATTAGCATCCCCTAAATCCTCTTTTTTGACATTCATAGGAAATTTACGAAATATCCGGTATTTTCTGTTGATTACGCGTGGTAAAAAGTGCTATAATAAATCCGAAGTGTTAAAGCATTATGTGACTTTCAGTGAGGGGAGGAGTCCGTGGCTTTGGCGCAAAAAAGAACAGGAGGAATGATTTATGGCAAAGAAGAACATGAGCCGCTTTCTTGCCGCAGTCATGGGTACTGCATGTGCAATCGCTGCAATTCCCGTGCAGATGGCAGGTGCAGCGGACGCAGCAGAGAGCACCGTACTGTATGCAACCGATTTTGAGGACGGTGTAGTGGAGCATTTCACAGGACGCGGCGGCGTGGAAGTACTGGAAGCGAGCAAAGATGCAGCATTTGGTGGTGAAATGGGTATGTGCGTTTCCGGCAGAGAGGAAAGCTGGAACGGCCCGCAGTTCCCCATCAGCGAATTCTGTGAGCCAAATACCGAGTACCTCATCAGTGCAAACGCAAAATCCGAGTGGTATTCCAACCTGAGCCTGAGTATGGAATACACCGACATAGAGGGTGAACGGCACTACAGCAATCTCAAATCCGTCGGCGGCGATGGATGGGTGAATTTTGAGGACGTCAAAATCAGTTTCACAGAGGATATGACCAATGTGTATATCTATTTCGAGTGCAGCGACACCTGCAAGCTCTATGTGGATGATTTCTGTCTGGAAACTGCACCGATTATCCCGATCGAGGAGGATCTGCCGGATCTGTACAGACTCTACAGCCCCTACTTCAAGGTCGGCACTGCAATTATGGCATCCAACCTTTCTTCCCCGTCCTTTATGGATCTGGTGGAAAAGCATTTCAATGCAAGCATGACGTTCGGCAATGAGCTCAAGCCCGATTTTGTTCTGAATCAGGCAGCGTCACAGGCATATATGGAAGAAAATGACGGCGATGATACAAACCCCCAGATCTCTCTTTCTGCTGCGGCAAGTATGCTCAGATACTGCGCAGAAAACAAGATTCCCGTAAGAGGTCATACACTGGTATGGCACAGCCAGACACCGGACTGGTTCTTCAAGGAGGGCTATTCCAATGACGGTGACTGGGTATCCAAGGAGAAAATGCTCCAGCGTATGGAAAACTACATCAAGAATGTCATGGAAGCACTGGAAACAGATTATCCGGATGTAGAGTTCTATGCATGGGACGTTGTCAACGAAGCATGGATGGAAGACGGCAAGCCGCGTACTGCCGGCTCTAACAATGTACAGAACGGCGCGTCCGCATGGGTGCAGATTTTCGGGGATAATTCCTTTATCGAGTATGCATTCACCTATGCAAGAAAGTATGCACCGGAGGGCTGCAAGCTCTACTACAACGACTACAACGAATACATGGATGGCAAGATGAATGCTATTTATGACATGGCATTGGAGCTGAAGGAAAAGGGCGTAATTGACGGTATCGGTATGCAGGCGCATCTCGATGTCGGCTTCCCGACTGCTGCACAGTTCGAGAGAGCTTTGGCAAAGTACGTTTCCACAGGTCTGGATGTACAGGTAACAGAGCTGGATATTACCACGCAGGATACCTCTGCTGCTGGTCTGGAAAAGCAGGCGCAGCTGTACAGCGACATCCTGGACGCATGTGTGAAGCATGCAGACGGCGTTTCCGCTGTGATTTTCTGGGGTGTTACCGATGACCAGAGCTGGAGAGCTGACAGAATCCCGCTGCTGTTCGATGGAACATTCCAGTCCAAGCCGGCATTTGCAGCCATCACCGATGGTCTGACCATGCCTCCCACGGAACCCACCACCGAGCCGACAGAAACAGAACCGACCGAAACCACCCCGACCACTCCGGACAATGCGGGCTGCGGCGACACCAATGGTGACGGAGAAGTCAGCATTGTGGACGTACTGGTACTGGTGAAAAACCTGCTGACCGGTGAAGCACTGACCGAGGAGGGTATCAAGAATGCGGACGTAGACAATGATGGTACTCCCACATCTGCGGACGCGCTGATCATTCTGAAATTCACAATTGATCTGGTTACAGTGCTCCCGATTCAGTAAAGGCGGCACTGCACAAAGAAACCCTGCCAGCTCCTCCCCCAACGGGCGAGGAGCTGTATTTCATCCCTATCACTTCACCGCTTTACCACTTTACCGCCTTTTCTTAAAATTCTTCAACCTAAAATGTCAAAAAAATTACCAATTGTATATGCAAAACGTAAATTTTTTCTGAAATCCTTGACTTTTCGCACAGTAAATGGTAAAATGTTGATAATGAATTGAATGTTTCGTGAGAATTTTAGAATGGTAAAATGGAAAAGGAGTGGTAGATATGACTAACAGTATAAAACGGACGCTCGCTGCGTGTACAGCGGCATGTATGATGATGATGCAGGGTATGTCCTTCCCTGCCGCTGCAGAGGAGTCGGAGCCGGACTTGTCCGTGCTGGGTGCGATCGGCGTATTCAATGAGGAGGAAACCGAGAAAATTGCCACGGCGATCTACAACGGACTTGCACAACATGCAGAACGCATTTCCTTGCGCGGTGCAGGAATGCCGACGATCTCTCTGGATTATGAGTCCACAGAATCCCTTGGTATGATTTTCCGCAGCGTGGTAGCTGGCTGGGATGTGGGACTGCTGACGAACAAGAACAGTATGCCGTACACGATCAACATGACCGGCGTTCTTGGCATCACCCCCGGCTATCTGGTGGAGGATGACCAGTATGACGCGGAAATGGAAGCGGCACTTGCAATCATGGACGAGGTGACAGCCGGCGTGGATGATTCGTGGACGGATGTCCGGAAAGCAATGTATTTCCATGACTATATGGCAGATGCATATTGCTATGACTATACCGAATATGCAACCGAAGCTGAAAACTACCTGCGCCATACGGCATATGGTATGCTCAAGCGCGAAACGGCAGTATGTGAGGGCTATGCATGGCTCTATGGTCTGTTCCTGCGGCGCGTTGGCATTGATTCCAAGATGGTGCTCAGCCTGAACCTGAACCATGCGTGGAATCTGCTGAACATTGACGGCAGCTACTACCATGTGGATCTGACATGGGATGATGTGTACAACAGCTACCCCGGACAGATTTCCTACGACAGCTTCCTGAAAAGCAACAACGGCATGGAGGATTCCAACCACAACAGCGCGGACTGGGTACTGAATACGGGCGTTTCCGTCTATGATTTGCCGGTTTCCGAGCTGTATGACTACGGCTTCTGGAATGATTCCATTACGACAATTGAACCCCTCCCTGATAATTCCTATCTGGGTGTATATCTCAATCCGTATGACCGCAAGACTGCGGAATTTATCCGGTGCACATTCGATCCGGAAACGGGTGAATCCGAGAAAACTGCCATTCACAGCTACAGTGGACAGTGGCAGAGCAATGCCAGAAGCTATGTTGTCACCGATACTTATCAGGATGTATTGTATTTCACCGCAGCGCGCAGCGTATTTGCAATGCGCAATGGTGAGCCTGTCTGGCTGTTTGACCTGACCGATGAGCAGTGTGCAGGAAACCGCGATATTTACGGTATGTACATCAAGAACGGTATCATGCATTATTATGTCGGTACTTCTGTACTTTCCGAGGCAGAGAATGTGACGGAGTATACCGTGAATCTGGCAGATTTTGACAGCCTGATTGCAGGTGCGACCGCGGAAGAAACCACCACGGAAGAAACCACAACAGAGGAAACCACCACGGAAGAAACCACAACAGAAGAAACCACCACGGAAGAAACCACCACGGAAGAAACCACAACAGAAGAAACCACAACAGAGGAAACAACCACGGAAGAAACCACAACAGAAGAAACCACAACAGAGGAAACAACCACGGAAGAAACTACAACAGAGGAAACAACCACCGAAGAAGCAATAACTACCACGACAACGACCACCACGACCGAAAAGCCCACCACCACGACTGAAAAGCCTACAACAACTACAACGACCACCACGACTGAAAAGCCCACCACCACGACAACGACCACCACAACTGAAAAGCCTACCACCACGACAACGACCACCACAACCGAAAAGCCCACCACGACTACAACGACCACCACAACCAAAAAGCCTACAACGACTACAACGACCACAACCAAGAAGCCGACCGCCACAACGACAAAGCCTGCTGCCACCACAGCTGTCACCACCACAACAAAGCCTGCACAGATTACAGGCGATGCAAGCGGTGATGGTGTACTGAATGTACTGGACATCATTTTCATGCAGCGATACCTGATGGGTAAGCCGTGTGATATGGCAATCGTGGCGCAATGCGATATGACAAATGATGGCGTTGTGGACGGATTTGACTGTGCAGTGCTCAAGCGCATGGTATTGATGAAGCAATCATAAAAAGAGGAGCTGTCGCTTTTGCGGCAGCTCTCAGCTTGTCGAAAAACGATCCTCTTATGCCGGAGGCAATGGAAAAGTTTTTGGTCGAGCTTTTTTCAAAAAGCTCGTGGGTGTCCAGAGGGCAACGCCCTCTGGTCGCGCACCGCAGTGCGCGAAATCTCTTTAAGCCATCGCTTTTGCGGCAGCTCTTAGTCTGTCACTCCCCAGAAAAACAACTTTTTCGACAAGCTGAAGCTTGCCATAACAGCGGACAAATTCCCATTGCTTCCCCTTTTCCGGAAATCCCCCCCACCACCGATTGCGAAATTACGGATTGTATATAAAATTCGTAAACTTTTTTTGAAATCCTTGACTTTTTGTATAGCAAGTGGTAAAATAATAGTGATGAGTTGAAAATTTCGTGTAAAATTATGGGAAAACAGAATGGAAAAGGAGTGATGGATATGACGAGTTGTATAAAACGAGCAGTCGCTGCGTGTACAGCGGCATGTATGATGCTGATGCAGAGCTTAGCTCTGCCGAGCGTTGCTGAGGAGCAGGTGCCGGACATGTCCGTACTTGGCGCAATTGGCACATTCACTGCGGAGGAAACTGAACGGATTGCTGAAGCGGTTTATATGGGACTTGCGGAACACGCTGATAAGATCTCTCTGAAAAATCTGGATCTTCCGCCGATTCCGAAGGACTCAGAAGAATATGAATCCGTTTATACAATTTATAAATCCGTGGTTTGTGGATGGGATGTGGGACTGCTGACGAATCCTTACAAGATATCATATGGCGTTTCCAGTGGTAACCTGACTTCTCTTGTACCGAAGTATTGGTTGGAAGGGGAGGAATACGATGCAAAAATGGAAGAGCTGTCTGCGATTCTGGATGAAGCAGTTTCCGGCGTTGACGCATCATGGACGGATGTCCAGAAAGCATTGTATCTCCATAACTGGATGATCCATGAGTGCGGCTATGATTACAATGAATATGTAGCTGGGACTCCGGAATACTATCAGAGTGGCACAGCATATAAGATGCTTGATGCAAAACAAGCGAAATGTGAGGGTTATACATCCCTGTACACTCAGCTCCTGCGGCGTGTTGGCATCCATTCGCTGATGGTCAGCAGTGCAGATCTGGGACACGCATGGAATCTGGTCGAAATTGACGGGAACTACTACCATGTCGATATCACATTTGACGATGTGTACGACAACTATCCCGGACAGCTTTCCTATGAGAACTTCCTGAAAAGTAATTATGCCATTGAGGGCACCGATCATGCGGCTTCGGACTGGGTGCTGAGTAATGGTGCGTCTATTGATGATATGCCGGTTTCTGAACTGTATGATTACGGATTCTGGAACGATGCCATCACCGCAATTGAGATCCTTCCCGATGGATCATACCTCGGTGTGTATCTGAAACCCGATGACCGCAAGACCGCAGTATTTGACAAGTGCACATTTGATATGGAAACGGGCGAATCCGAGAAAGAAGTGATTCACAGCTACAGTGCACAGTGGCACAATCATGTAAGAAGCTACCTTGTAATGGATGTATATGAGGGGACAATTTATTTCACCGCGCCCCACAGTATATTTGCAATGCGTGACGGCAGCCCTGTCTGGTTGCTCGACCTGACAGAGGAACAGTGCTCCGGCAACAAAGATATTTACGGCATGTACATAGAAGATGGCGTGATGCATTATTTTGTCGGCTCTTCCGTTCTTTCAGAAAAGGAAAATATTGACGAATATACCGTAAATCTGGCAGATTTGAACAGCTCCGGCGCAACCACAACAACGACCACCGAGGCAACAACTACCACCAAGGCAACGACTACGACCAAGGCAACAACTACTACCAAGGCAACAACGACCACCAAGGCAACGACTACCACCAAGGCAACGACTACCAAAAAGGTAACTACCACAACGAAGGCGACTACCACCAAGGCAAAGGCTACCACCAAGGCAACTACCACCACAAAGGCAACGACTACGACCGAGGCGACCACCACCACAGCCCCGAAGCCGGAACAGCGTAACGGCGATTCAAACGGTGATGGTGTACTGAATGTACTCGATCTGATTTTCGTGCGGAAGTATCTCCTGGGCAAACCGTGCAATATGGCTGCAGTTGCAAAATGCGACATGACGGGCGATGACATTGTGGATGGATTTGATTATGCAGTACTCAAGCGTATGATATTGACAAATCAGTCATAAAATGAGGAGCTGCCGCGTTTGCGGCAGCTTCAGTTTGTCAAAAAAGTATTTTTGTGCCCAAGGGCGCGGAACCCGCGCTGGTGATTTGCTGCCTTTGCGCTTCGCGCAAGCGGCAGTGCGTGTTTGTGCCCAGGGGCACAAAGGAAAGGCATACTAAGAGAATAGGTAGGGGGACTTTTTTGCAAAAAAGTCCCCCTCTCAAAAAAACAGTCCACAGGACTATTTTTTTGATTCACCCCTGAAAAAAGCGACGGCTTAAAGAGATTTCGCGCACTGCGGTGCGCGACCAGAGGGCGTTGC
>SVNO01000059.1 GCA_015066845.1 Ruminococcus sp.
GTGACTCCCCACGGGGTGGGGAGATGCTGAACGAAGTGAAGCAGAGGGGACGGGCTGTACAGCGAAGTCCCCGAAATATAGCCCCTCCCCCGTTGGGGGAGGGGTTGGGGTGGGGGCAGTTACAGGGGTGCTAACCCCAGAAAAAGACTTTTTCGACAAGCTGGGGAATTCCCCTAACAAGAAAAGGAGCTGATTGTATGAAAAAAATTACCGCTATTCTCGCAGCACTCTGTCTGCTGACAATGTGCACAACGTCCGCGCTGCCCGTATTTGCCGAAACTCTGCCGGATTCTGACGTGCAGACGGAGGAATTTGCCACTGTCACCGTGGGGGATTTTGTCTGCAAGGTTTATGTCAGCCATGCTGAGATTGTCCGCTGTACTTCCGACGCTGCCGAAATCGTCATTCCCAAAAACATCAGCGGTCTGCCCGTCACCACCATCGGGGACAATGCCTTTTCTGACTGCACGGCACTGACAGCTGTTGTCCTGCCTGATTCTATCGACACGCTGAGCCAGTCTGCCTTTGCAGGTACTTCGCTGAAAAAGCTCTATCTTGAGGACGATCCATTTTATTCCGGCATTGGCGATGCCATCCCGCACGATACCATAGTATTCCCCTATTTTCATTCGTATGCGGAAACCGACGAGTCCACCACTGGCTTTTCCGGCGGCATGTCCTACCGCAAATTCAGTGACCATGTGCAGATCGTATCCATCGACCATACGCTGACAGAAGTGGTCATTCCGGCGGAGCTGGAAGGCTTGCCGGTGACCGGATTCAGCGGTCTTGTCATAAAAGGACTTGTGGGCGGTACACCGGCAAACTGGAGCCTGGAAAAAATCACCATCCCCGAAACGGTAACGGATTTTTCCCTTGCCCATTGCGCGGCTTTGCAGGAAATCATTCTGGAGGGCGATAATCCGGCATATACCACAGTGGACGGCGTTCTGTTCAACAAGGATGTCACGGTACTCCGGCAGTTCCCCCTCGGACGCGAGGACAAGAACTATACTGTGCCCGATACCGTCAAGGAAATCGGTGACTATGCGTTCAGCAAATCCAAGCTGCAAGATGTGATCCTGCCGGAGGGGCTGACGAGCATCGGCTACAGTGCATTCGGTGAATGTGAATCCCTCCAGAGCATCGACATTCCCGACAGCGTGAACAGCATTGGAACGCTTGCGTTTACAAGATGCTATGCCATGACCAGTGCAAAGCTCCCTGAGGGGCTGACGGAGATCCCATCCCATATGTTCCGGTTCACCTCCGCCCTCTCCGAGGTGAATTTCCCCGAATCACTGACAAAAATCGGCGAAGCAGCATTCTACGGCACAGCTCTGACAGAAGCAATCCTTCCGCCGCAGGTGGCTGTGCTTGAAGCCAATGTCTTTACCGGCTGCACAGCACTCACACGCGTGAAAATTCCGGCAGCAACAACGGAAATCGGGGATTATGCATTCAGCGGCTGCACGGCAATGACGGGTATTTTCGTGGACAAGGACAATACAGTCTACAGCGATTGCAGCGGCGTACTGATGGACAAGGCGCAGACGACGATTCTGGATTATCCGGATTCCTATCCGGCAAAACGCTACACCATTCCGGCAACTGTCACCACGATCAAGGGGCAGGCATTCAGCGAAGCTGTCACGCTTGAAACCATCATCATTCCGGACACCGTGAAAACCATCGGCAGTCATGCGTTTCTGGATTGCACGAACCTGCGCTCTGCCGTCATTCTTGCCGATACCGATAAAATCGGGCAGTACACTTTCTACAACTGCGGGCAGCTTTCCGAAATTACGCTGACAAACCGCATTCAGAGCGTGGGATTCCGCGCATTTACGGAGCAAAGCGAGCAGACGGATGTCTACTATCTCGGCACGGAGGAGGAATGGGCAGGCATTGTATTTGAGGGTGTACAGAACGAGGGTTTGACCGAGGGCAATGTGCATTTCAATCAAACCTACATCCTCTTGCACAAGGGCGACCTTACCGGTGACGACCGGATCAACTCCTCGGATGCCGCAGTCCTCCTGCTTGCCGCAGCCAATGAGGGTGTGACGGGAGTAAGCGAGCTGACGCAGGAACAGCTGAGAGCCGCAGACCTGAACAATGACGGCAGCAGCAATGCCGCAGACGCTGCAATGATGCTGCATTATGCCGCATACCGTGGCACGGGCGGCGTGGCAGATATTGAGGAGTTTTTTGAAACGAAGTAAGAAACGTAAAGGAGCGTAAGCTCTGCAAAAAACAGCCCCTCCCCCGTTTATGGGGGAGGGGCTCAGCTTGTCGAAAAACTATCCTCCTATGCCGGAGGCAATGGAAAAGTTTTTGGTCGAGCTTTTTTCAAAAAGCTCGTGGGTGTCCAGAGGGCAACGCCCTCTGGTCGCGCACCGCAGTGCGCGAAATCTCTTTAAGCCGTCGCTTTTTTGAGAGGGGCACTTTTTTGCAAAAAAGTGCCCCTACCCGTTCTCTTAGTATGCCGCGCCTTTGCACGGTATTGTTCTTTATTTCTGTATCGCCTTCACAGGGCAAGCCTCCGCGCATACTCCGCATCCGGTACATTTCTCATAATCGATCACTGCATGAAAATCCTGCACCGTAATTGCCCCGCTGGGGCATTTCTTTTCGCACATCCTGCACCCGATACAGCCATTTTTACACGCAAGCTTGGTGTTCTTGCCGTTCGCCTTGGAGGAACATGCCACCGTTACCGGATTGGATGCCGGACGCAGAGAAAGCAAGCCCTTCGGACATGCCTTGGCGCATTTTCCGCAAGCACCGCAGCGTTCCGCAATAATATGCGCGATACCATCCTTAATGCAGATGGCGTTTTCCTCGCAGACTGCCATGCAGTCGCCGAATCCCAGACAGCCAAAACTGCACATGCCGCTGCCGCCGTAATTGGCTGCTGCCGCCCGACAGGTGGGTGTACCCTTGTATTCGTAGAATGCCTGTGTTGCATTGCATGTGCCGCTGCAGTGCATTGCCATCACCTCCGGCTCTGCTGCCGTTACCGTTTTGCCGAGAATGCCGCCAATTTTCGCCGCAGCCTCCGCGCCGCCCGGCTTGCAGAGATTCGGTTCAGCCCTGCCCTCGGCAATCGCGTCCGCATAATCCGCACAGCCTGCAAAACCGCAGGCACCGCAGTTTGCACCGGGGAGAGCCTCTGTAATGCGCTCCTTTGTTGGGTCAACCTTGACTGCAAAACAGGAGCTTGCCGCGGTCAGCAAAATGCCGGCTGCCAGTCCCATGACGGCAAAAATCAGAATGGGAAGTAAAATTTCCATAGCCGCCTCCTTAAATCATGCCGGAAAATGCCGAAAAGCTCAGGGATACAATGGATGCGGCAATCAATGTTGCCGGAATTCCCTTGAACGTTTCCGGAATGTCCGCAGCGTCAAGCTTGCTTCTGACACCGGCGAAAATAACGAGCGAAAGGGTAAAGCCAATTCCCACGCATACCGCATTCCAGACGGACATGCCGAAGCTGTAGCCGTCGTCGATATTATTCAGCGTTACGCCCAGAACAGCGCAGTTTGTGGTGATCAGCGGCAGATAAACGCCCAGTGCCTTGTACAAAGGCGGCAGGAGCTTGCGCATGACAATTTCCACAAGCTGTACAAACAGTGCGATAATGAGGATGAATGCCACTGTCTGGAGATAGGCAAGGTCAAAGTGCACAAGCAGCTGGTACACCGGATAGGTCACAGCCGCAGCACATGCCATAACGAAAATAACCGCCGCACCCATGCCCAGACTGGAGGAGAGCTTCTTGGAAACGCCTAAAAACGGGCAGATACCCATGAATTTGGAAAGTACATAGTTATCCGTCAGAATTGCTGCAAGCATGACGGATACCATCGTCTGCAATACACTCATGATGCATCCTCCTGTTCTGCACTGCATGTGCCGTGACATGCCGCCGCATTCGGACAGCCTGCACAGCCGACACCGGCAGGTGCTTTTTTCTTTGTGAGTCTGGAAACTGCCGCAATCACACAGCCGAGTACGAAGAATCCGCCGGCAGGCAGAACGAAAATGGTCAGTGTCGGGAACGTTTCGGGAAGCTTCATCCCCATCCAGCTCGCAGCACCGAGCAGCTCACGGATAGAACCCATGAGGAACAGCGCGAGCGTAAAGCCAAGCCCCATGCCCAGTCCATCGAGGATGGAGGGGAGCACCTTGTTTTTGCAGGCGAACATCTCCGCACGTCCGAGAATGATGCAGTTGACCGTAATCAGCGAGAGGAATGTTCCCAGCGC
Organism: Ruminococcus sp.; assembly: GCA_015066845.1. Lineage (GTDB taxonomy): Bacteria > Bacillota > Clostridia > Oscillospirales > Ruminococcaceae > UBA3855. Next base: position 4,272 of record SVNO01000059.1, read on the forward strand.
GTCATACAAGTCGGGGAGAAAGCCGTGCATGAGAAATTCAATGAGCGTGACAAAGCCGGCGATGATGACAATGTAGCACGGGAGCTTCACCGTCTGCGGAATTGCCTTGCGCAGGAGGGAAATGACCAGATTGGAACCGACCAGTACAAAGGTCGTTGCAAGTCCCATGCCCAGTCCGTTGACTGCCTGCGTGGTAACTGCAAGTGTCGGACACATGCCCAGAAGTCCCACCAGTGTGGGGTTTTCCTTGATAATGCCCTTGGTAAATTCCATGAGATAGCTCTTTTCAGCCATTACTGCACCTCCTTTGTCTGATGGAATGCGTGAATCGCCAAGTCCACCGCATTGCGCAGTCCCTTGGAAGAATAGGTCGCACCGGAAATCGCGTCAGGCGCGTCCTTTGCGCCCTGTGTGCCTTCGTACTGTGCAAGATACGCAGGGTCGTTGATTTTTGTGCCGAGTCCGGGTGTTTCTGCAAGGGAAACAATGCCCACACTTGCTACCGTACCATCGGCATTTACGCCGATGAGCGCACGGATACCGCCCTTGGCATAGCCATCTGCGGTGATGTCGTAAATCATCAGCCCGTCAGATTTCTGGTATACGGCAGTGATGCCCTCCACGGTGTTTTCCAGTTCCGTGTAGGTGTCCTCGCCGAATACGGCAGTCAGGCTTTTCTGTACCTTTTCTGCTTCTGCCTGTGCAATTTTATCCTTTGTCACCATGTTCGCCGCCGCAAGCAGTCCGCAGACCACTGCACACACGAGCATGAGGATGAGGGAGGGAAGAATTTTCTGCATCACTTCGCCTCCTTCTGGGAAACTGCACCGAACGGACGCGGCATGGTCAGCTTGTCGATGTACGGCGTGAGGATGTTCATCAGGAGAATGGCAAGGGATACGCCCTCCGGAAAACTACCGTAGAACCGGATAAGGAACGTCAGAAGTCCGCAGCCAATGCCGAAAATCAGCTTGCCCTTTGCCGTGATGGGCGTGGTTACATAGTCAGTCGCCATGAAGAATGCACCCAGCAGCAGACCGCCGGACAGGAGCTGGTATACCATGTCATGTACGCTTCCTGTGGCAATCAGAACTGCCGCTGCGACCGTGCCGAGAAAGGCAAGCGGGGTGACGGGGGAGATAATTCCTAAAAAAACGAGGAACAAGCCGCCGAACAGCAGTGCCGCCGCGCAGGTTTCACCCAGACAGCCGCCCGTGCTGCCCCAGAACAGGTCGTTGAGGGAGGCAGTGCCCGATACAAGGGGCGTAGCGGACGATACCGCGTCATAGCTGAACGCATCGCCTGCCGCCGTTTTCGGGAGAATCCAGTTGGTCATGGAGGGGGTGAGCGATACCATCAGCACGATTCTTGCCGTGATTGCAGGATTTGCGAAATTCTGCCCCAATCCCCCGAACAGCTGCTTGACAATGACAATGGCAATGAAACAGCCCAGTGCTGCCTGCCAGAGGGGGAGCGTGACGGGAAGATTCATTGCAAGGAGCAGTCCGGTCAATGCCGCGCTGCCGTCTGCAATGGTCTGTTCACGCTTCATCGCCTGTCGGCAAAGTCCCTCACATGCCATGGAAAAGGCAGTACAGAACACCATCAGCAGCAGTGCGCGCCAGCCGAAATGGATCGTACCTGCCACTGCCGCCGGCAGGAGTGCACCGATGACGAGGAGCATGATTTTCTGTGTAGAAATATCGTCCCGAATATGGGGCGATGTCGCAATATGTAGCAATTTCATCTTCCGTCCTCCTTATTTCTGCCGCAGAAAATCCTTCGCCAGCCGGTGACTTTCCACCAGCGGACGATTTGCCGGACATACATAACTACAGCAGCCGCAGAGCATACAAAGCCCCATGTGCAATGCCTGCAAACCGGCTTTATCACGTTTGCGGTATGCCTGCTCCATCGCTGTCGGCATCAGGTTCAGCGGACAGACGTTGGCGCATCTGCCGCACCGGATGCAGGCAGTTGTCGTCACTGGCTTGTCGCTTGTAAATGCCAGAATCGCGTTGTTTGTCTTGGTGATCGGCATGTCAAAGCTGGGCAGTCCGCCGCCCATCATCGGGCCGCCGCCAATCAGCCGGCGCACATCGTCAAACCTGCATTCAGCATAGGTGAGTACCTCACGCATGGATGTGCCCACAGATACAGTCACATTGCACGGCTTATTCACCGCGTCACCGTCGATCGTCAGACTGCGCGATACCAGCGGCATACCCGTGCGGAAATATTCCTCCAGAAATGCCATGGTCGATACGTTGATGACGATCACACCCTGCTCCGAGGGGAGCTGTCCCTCCTGCACGATACGTCCGGTGATGTTGTAGATCATCACCTTTTCCGCGCCCTGCGGATAAATCGGCGGCAGGGAAACGATGGTAATGCTGTCATCCTGTTCGGCGCATTCACGGAGGATTTTAATTGCCTGCGGCTTGTTGTTCTCCACGCCGATGTAGCATTCCGGAATGTGCAGGAACTGCATCACGCGCCGGATGCTTGCAATGATTTCTTCCTGCTTTTCCTGCATGGTGCGGTCGTCCGAGGTGATGTAGGGTTCACACTCTGCCGCGTTGACGATCAGATAGTCGATTTTATGTGTCGGGTTGAGCTTGACATGTGTTGGGAAACCCGCGCCGCCCAGTCCGACTGCACCGCTTTTGCGGATGGCTGCAAAAAATTCCTCTGCCGTTTCACAGGATACCGGCGCAAGCCCCTCATAAGGTGTCATCAGTCCGTCCGAAGTGATTTCCACCGCCTTGCAGTAATTGCCGTTCGCCATGCGGAAGTCAGTGATGGCAGTGACCTTGCCGGAAATGCTTGCGTGAATATCTGCGGAGAAAAATGCGTCACTCGTGCCGATGCATTCGCCGACACTGACTTGCTGCTGTAATTTAACCACCGGCTCACAGGGCGCACCCATGTGCATGGACATGGGAATGCAGACCTTCTGCGGCGGCGGCAGGGTGACAAATGCCTGTTCTGCCGTACGCTTTTCATGCGCCAGCCGGATGCCTTTCAGTTTTCGCATATTGATTACCTCACAAAAAAAAGCCCCGCCCTGCTGCAATCGGGCAGCACCGCACAAAGACAGCCGGAGAACCTGCGCGGCTGCATATGCCGTGCACAGGAGTCCATGCCTGCTATGAAATCAGGGCAGGGGGAAAATTTTTTTTCAGAAACTACTTTTCATTTATCCGAAAATGTGGTACAATAATGGTAATGCCGCATTACGCGTTGCGCTTCTTGTGGATACTGTCCTCGCTGATTTTAATGAGCATCAGCAGGGAGGAGGAATATTCCGGATAGGACTGGGACAGAATGGATGTAGTCAGATAGAGAATATCCGAATTTGTCACGCAGTCGTTCTCACCGATCGGAATGCCGCTGGATGCCGCCTTGATATTGGCTTCATTCATGCACACAATGGCACTCGAATCGTCATTTGCCACAACCTTCGGCACGGAGAACAGCTTCTGGTCGTTATGGGGATTGGCATTGTATACGATGCGGAACAGCTTGTAAACAGAAAGCATCAGATAGGACGAAATCTCCTTGATGAGTGTGATACTGTTTGCTTTCTGTGCCAGAGAGAACAGCAGGCTGATGGAGTTGTTGATGATCTTGCGGTTGAATGCCACAACCTCAGGACTGGGCATACTGTTGTTGCCGTCATCATCGGGAATTTCCTCCATTGTGATGGTCTTTCCCTCCGGTTCGGGTGTTCTGCCAAGCAGATAGTCACAGGATACATTGTAGTAATCTGCAATCTTGACCAGAAAGTCCAGACCGCATTCACGGATGCCTTTTTCATAGTGGGACAGCAGTGCCTGTGAAATACCCAGATCCGCAGCTGCCTGTTTCTGACTGATCTGACGTTCCTTGCGCTGCAGCGCGATGATTCTCGGGAAATCTGTATTCATGAATGGAATGCTCCTTTCTTGTAGTTCGGTTTTCCTATAATTATATTATAGCGCAGATTATACTCGTTGTAAAGTGGGAGTTTCATTGAAAATTGTGTATTTTTCATGACATTTTTTATGCAAAAAAACAACGGATACAAAAATTAGACACATTTTTTGTACAAAAAAGACATAAGCGGCACTGCAAATGCACCATGCACAGTGCTGCTGCAAAGGAGGATGCATATGCAAGGTTATCGCATGAGCCTGATTCGCCACGGACGCACGGCGGCGAATGAGAAAGGCATTTATATCGGGAGCACGGATTATTCGCTCTCTGACAAGGGCGCGGCGGAGCTGTGCAGCAAGCAGGATTTATATGAATATCCCCATGTACAGCGCGTGTACAGCAGCCCGCTGAAACGCTGCACAGAAACGGCAGAGATTCTGTTTCCGGACACGGAGCTGTATACCTGCGAGGAGCTGCGCGAGCTGAATTTCGGTGAGTTTGACGGAAAATCCGTGGACGAGCTGATTCACCGCGAGGATTACAAGCAATGGCTGAAGGGCGGCTCACCGGATGTCCGTCCGCCGGGCGGTGAGAGTACGCTGGAACTGTGTATGCGCAGTTATGAGGTACTCCACAGAATGCTCATGGACATGATGGAACATGACCTCGGACATTGTGCCGTGATTACCCATGCCGGTGTCATCACCAATATGCTTACCTGCTTCGGTCTGCCCAAGCTCTCTGCGCAGGAACTGACCTGCGAGCCGGGGGAGGGCTATGAGATCCTGTTCACTGCCCAGATGTGGCAGCGTTCACAGGCATTTGAAATCCTCGGCATGACACCCTATTCCAGAAACTGATGATTTCCCCCCTTACATACTATATATAAGGGGGACATTATATGAATTTCCGTGAGCTTCGCGCCTGTACAGGGCGCATCCTGAAAGGGAAGTACCGCCGTGCATTCCGTGCGTCCGTGCTGTATCCCACAGCCTGCCTGTTTGCGTGGCTTGTGCCCGTCATTCTGGCAGCTGTTCTCATACAGCACGGCATTCTTACGCCATGGGAGCTGTTCTGCGGCGGCATTCCGCGCTGGGCATTGCTCTGCCTTTTGTGGAGCAGCCTGCGCTTTTTGTTCCTGCTTCCCGTGCGCCTTGGCACATGGAGCTGGTTTACGGAGCTATCGGGCATCGCACAGACGCGAAAGAGGCTTTTTTCCGGTATGGGCGCATTTTTCCGTGCATTCCGGTGTTTCCTCTGTGTGGAGCTTTGCAGACTTGCCGCAGCCCTGCCCCTTGCATTGGGCTTGTCCGGTGCAGCGTATGCGTTCCGTGCCGCGGAAGGCTTGCCGGAGGGCGGTGCGCTGCTCTTTCTGGCAGTGCAGTGCCTTTGTATTGCCGGCTATGGCGCGATCGGGTATGCACGGTTCTGTGCAGGTGCAGCGGCAGTACCGTTTCTCTTTCTTGCACAGCCCCATGCCGCGCCCCTTGTGCTTCTGCGTACATCCTTTGCCGTCCTGCACGGCAGATATGCGCAGCTTGTGCGCCTTGTGTTCGGGTATTTTCCGGCAGCACTGCCCGTTCTGACCATTCCATTTCTGCTGCCGTATCTGATGACGGACTACACCTTGTTCGTGCAGGTGTGCATCCGTGAGTGGGAGGAGAAGAATCATGCCCGTACTGCATTTTCTGATGGAACGGCAGCAGCCGTGCCGGCTTGATACCTTTCTGAAGCAGGACTGCGGCGTATCGCGCAGACAGCTTGCAAGGCTCAAGCATCTCCCCGATGGTATGACCTGCAACGGGCAGCCCATCCGGAGCATCGACACCGTAAAGTATGGGGACTGCATCCGCCTGCACATACCCGATACAACGGCAATTGCACCGAATCCGGAGCTTTCCGTTCCCCTCCTGTTCGAGGACGGGGATTTGCTGGTCTTTGACAAGCCCGCAGGAATGCCCGTGCATCCGAGCCTGAACCACCGCATGGACACCCTCGGCAATGCCTTTGCCGCGCGGTATCCGGAGCTGACATTCCGCCCCGTGCACCGCCTCGACCGCAATACGTCCGGTCTGGTCGCCGTGGCGAAGCATCCCATTGCAGCCGCACGTCTGCATGGGCAGATCCGCAAAACCTACCTCGCTCTTGCCTGTGGTATGCCGGAGGAGTCCGGCACAATTACCGCACCCATCGGCAGAGTACCGGATTCCCTCATCGCGCGCTGTGTTGCACCGGACGGCAAGCCGGCAGTTACCCATTACCGCCTGCTCCATGCCGGACACTATGCCCTGCTTGCCTTGCAGCTGGAAACCGGACGCACCCACCAGATACGGGTACATCTGTCCCATATCGGCTGCCCCCTCGCCGGTGATGACCTCTACGGCGGCGATTGCACTGCCCTGTCCCGTCATGCCCTGCACTGTGCCGCATTCGATTATACGGATACCCATGGCAGGGTGCACCGCATTACTTCCCCCTTGCCGGAGGACATGCAGCAATTGACAGAGCTGCCGGATCCTGTCGGAACAGGACAGCTTTTCCATGGCATTGTGCGCATTTCCGGCGCATTTCCGGAAGCGTCCTTGTGCAGGTCTACAGAAATCAGTACAGAATTGCAATTTCGTGCACCGGAGGGGTTGATTTTTCCGGAAACTCTGTTATAATGGATAATGTTACTGATTTGTAACAATTCAGGGGCTTTAAGAAAGGAGATGCAGATGAGAAAAAAACAGAAGCAACGACCGCCGCGCAGACGCCGCAGCGGCTTTGAACGTCTGATGGTACGCATTGGCATGATGGTCATGCAAAGCCTGAACGCGCTCTGGACAATCGTCTGGCTGTTCATTACCGGCATTTTCCGGATGCTCTGGTACATCCTCTGTCAGATCGGCAGCTTCTTCCGCTTCTTCGGCAGAAGCATCCGTGACAGTTTCACAGAACACAACCGCACTGCAAGGCAAAAACTTGCAGAAGTGCGCCGCGCACGGTCGCAGGGAGGGCTTGTATTTGCCGGAAAAATTGCCGGAATGATTGGTAATTACATATTCGGTGAGCACGGCATTCTGCGCACGGGCTTCAACTACCTCATGCCCGTCGTGTCCGTGGCATTCCTCGTTGCTGTGGTACAATACGGCACAGGACTGGATTATGCCATCAGTGTTGTCTGCAACGGCGAGGAGCTGGGCATTATCGAATCGGAGAGCGAATTTGCCGAAGCCGAAGCCGAGGTGCGCCAGCGTATTGCAAGCACGGAGGAAACGGTGGATGTGCATTTCAACCCCATCTATACCCTCAAAATTGTATCCGCGGAAGACCAGTATGTGTCATCGCGTACCATGGCAGATAAGCTCCTTGCAAGTTCCGATGAATCCCTTACCAATGCCTACGGCGTTTATGTGGACGGCGAATTTATCGGTGCAGTGGCAAATTCCGCGTTCATTTCTGCCGCGATGGACAGAGCACTTGCAGATTATGCCGCAAAGCTGAGTGATATGGTCAGCGAGGTATATTATACAAAGAAAATCGACTATCAGGAGGGTATTTATCTTACCGATACCCTTGCGACCCCCTCGGAAATCCTCAAGATCCTCAAGGCAGAAACCGTATCGGAAAGCCGCTACACCGTACAGCCGGAGGATTCCCCCCAGCTTGTGGCAGCAAAATTCAATATGACCATGGAACAGCTGGAGAAGGAAAATCCCCACATGTCGCGCACGTTCGGTGAGGGCACAGTCCTGACTGTCCTGACCACATCCCGCTTTATCCCGATTGCATACACCAAGCAGATGGACGTTATGACCTTTATTGATTATGCGAGCGTGGAGGTAGAAACTTCCGCTTTGAATCTCGGTGAACGCAAGGTGATTTCGCATGGCGTGATGGGTGAGAAAATCAGTCAGGTAGAAGTGACGTACATGGACGGCGTGGAGCATACACGCAAAGTACTGAGCACTGCCATTACCAAAGAGCCGGTGCCGGAGCAGATCGGTATAGGCACATATTCCCCGAAGCCTGCGAGCACGGCTACTGTATTTACGGGCAATGGTATGTTCGGCTGGCCGCTGAACGGCGGTTATATCAGTGATGGCTACATCAGCAACCGCAATCACAAGGGCATTGACATTGCCGCGCCATACGGTACAGAAATCTATGCAGCGGAGGGCGGCACGGTCGTAGCAGCCGGCTGGAATTCCGGTGGTTACGGCAATTATGTTATCATTGAACATCCCGACAACTACCGCACACTGTACGGACATTGCAGTGTCGTGATTGCCTATGAAGGGCAGCAAGTAGAAAAGGGACAGCTGATTGCCCAAGTCGGCTCTACCGGCAACTCCACCGGCAACCACTGTCATTTTGAAGTGCGTCTGAACAATATTTGTGTGGACCCTGGCATGTTCCTGCGAGTCAATGCGGATTGACGGGGAGCTGTAGTTCCGCAGCTTTTCCCATCAGGGAAACCATTCATCGGGCATACCCCCCAACTCCAATCGGAAGCAAGGAGTGCAGTCCCAAAAACGCCGCAGCGCGGCGGAACAGCGGTGCCGGTGCGCAGCATCGGCTGCTATGCCCCTCCCCATCGGGGCAATGTCATCAACTTAAGCGGAGGCAAGGGGCGATAGCCCCCAAGCGGGGTTCCAAGGGGCGCAGCCCCCTCCCATAATCCCCCTCCCTTTGGCAATGTCATCAACTTAAGCGGGGGTAAGGGGCGGCAGCCCCAAAAAACCGCCGCAGGCGGAAGCGGGGATCGGGGGCGCAGCCCCCGATTTAATCCC
>SVNO01000003.1 GCA_015066845.1 Ruminococcus sp.
CCAACGGGGGAGGGGCTATATTTCGGGGACTTCGCTGTACAGCCCGTCCCCTCTGCTTCACTTCGTTCAGCATCTCCCCACCCCGTGGGGAGTCACCCAAACCCCTTTTGCGGAGCTATCGCTCCGCATTTGATTTCAGGTTTTTCGACAGACTGAGAGATGCACTGTGATGGTGCACCTCGTTTTTTCAGAAAACACAATATTTTTTGCATTTTCTCTTGAATTCTATCCGGAATTGTGCTATAATGATAATATTAGTGTCCGATGCACCCTCATCGGATTGCGGCAGCATGAAAATTACAGTTTTCTGGATTTTTGCTGCCATTACTAACAAATACGCTGTGTGGTGTACAGCAGCTTTCATCTGTACTTCACACCGTATTCACATAGCTCTGTTATACTGTACCAGAGCTTTCCCCGAAATGGGGAGGAAAGGAATGAACAATATGAGCGAAGAAATGAACGCAAAAGAACCGCAGGAGGAAGTATACCAGAGTATTCTGGGCGATGAAGTACCGCTGGATGAGGAAAGCAATGATGCAGCGGATACACCTGCGGAGGAACATAAGCCAAAGACTTCCAAGAAAAAGCTGCTGACCATCGCCGGCGTTTCTGCCGCATCCGTTGCACTGGTCGGATGCCTGACCTTTGCCGGTATCGGCATTTTCAACAAGAACAAGGCAGAACCGGCAGTTACTTCCCCCAATGTCACCCTCGACACCAAGATGATTGCCTGCTACTACCATGACATGATTAACATGTACAAACAGAGCTATTCTGTTGAGGAGCTTCAGACATACTATCAGCTTGATGTGACAAAATCCCTGAAAACGCAACCCTATCCCTATGACGAGTCTCTCACATGGTATGACGCAATGATGGATTCTGCCAAGAATACCATCGAGCAGCAGCTTCTCATGTACGAGGCAGCAACGGAAGCCGGCTTTACCATGCCTGAAAAGGATCAGGAAATGGTTGAAGCAGCTCTTGCAGAGGTGGACCTTGCGGAATACGGCAACGGCGTTACCATGGATGATGTGCGCAGAACCATGGAAATTCAGGCTCTCAGTACTGCATACTACTACCAGATGATGGAGGAGCTTAAGCCGTCCGAAGAAGAGATCCGCGCGTTGTATGAGGAGAATCCCAAGAACTACGAAACCTGCGGTCTGGCTGGCTTCCCTGTTTCCTACACTGCTGACGAGGAGGGCGAAACACCCCTGACACAGGACGAGGCAAAGAAGATTGCCGATGAGCTTGCCGCAGTCAAGAATGTCAAGGAATTCGAGAAAATGGCATCCCAGATCCTTCTGGACCATGAGGGCTACACACAGGAAGAAGTGGATGTGAATATCCCGTCCATCTACAATGACGCATACACCTATACGGAAAACAATAACCTTGCAGAATGGGCATTCGGCGGCGCAAAGGTGAACGATACCTTTGTACTTGAGGGCTCTGGTGCGTACTATGTTTACATCGTTACCAAGGAACCTGCACTGGATGAAACCAATACTGTGAATGTCCGCCACATCCTGTTTATGGAGCAGGAGGACAACCGCGCTGCGGCTGAAGATGCACTCAAGGAATGGGAAAGCGGCGAAAAGACAGAGGACAGCTTTGCAGAGCTTGCAGAGCAGTATTCCGAGGATGGCGGTTCTTCCAATAACGGCGGTCTGTACGAGGATGTATACCCCGGTCAGATGGTGACGACTTTCAACGACTGGTGCTTTGATGAAAGCCGTAAGCCGGGCGATACGGGAATTGTAGAAACAGAGTACGGCGTACATGTGATGTACTTCTCCGCGGTCGGCAGTCCGTTGTGGATGCAGGAAGTTTCCAATACCATGGTACAGCAGACCTACAACGAATGGCACAGCGGTATTACAGAAAAGTATCCCATCACATTCAATGATGATGTGATGCGTTCCATTGACGGCTGATATGACGAAAAAAGAGCGTACGATCGCAGCCTGTACATTGCTGAAAGCGCAATATCCGGACGCACTGTGTTCTCTGGAATACAAAAAGCCCTATGAGCTGATGATTGCTGTGCGGCTTTCCGCACAGTGTACGGATGCGCGGGTGAACATTGTCACCAAGACGCTGTTTCAGCAGTTTCCCACCCTTGCAGCCTTTGCGGATGCAGATTTGACGGAGCTGGAAGAAGCTGTCAAGCCCTGCGGTTTTTACAAGACCAAGGCAAAGAGCATCAAGGAAGCGGCGCAGCTTTTGCTCGAACGCCATGGGGGAGAAGTGCCGCAGACAATGGAGGAACTCCTTGCATTGCCGGGCATCGGGCGCAAAACAGCCAACCTCCTGCTGGGCGACCTCTACGGTCAGCCGGCTGTGGTGACGGATACGCATTTCATCCGCATCACCGGACGGCTCGGACTGACGAAGAACACGGAACCGCAGAAGGTGGAAACGGATTTGCGCAAGCTCCTTCCACCGGAGGAATCCTCGGATTTCTGCCACCGGATCGTTCTGTTCGGCAGAGAATTCTGCAAGGCGCGAAAGCCCGTTTGCAAGGAATGTCCTCTGCGCGGCATCTGTCCGTCAGCGGAGTAAAGGTATAGCGGTATCGCCAATATTCTTTGTTGAATTTTGTGTATAATGTGGGCGATATCCGGCAGCTATTGACAAAAGCGTATAAATAATATAAAATAGAAGTATGTATGGCAAGTCCGCACTGCAAATGCAGGGATGTGCGGGAATGCCGCGAGTAAAGAGTAAAGGCGGTAAATAGAATGGGCATTCTGACAACCATTTTTGGTTCGTACAGCGCAAAAGAGCTGAAGCGAATCGAACCGATTAAAGAAAAAGTGCTGGCACTGGAGGAGGAGTACAAGGCTCTGACAGACGCACAGCTCAAGGAAAAGACGTTTGAATTCCGTGAAAGACTGAATGAGGGTACTGCTACCCTTGACGATATTCTCCCCGAAGCACTGGCAACCGTGCGCGAGGCTGGTGACCGTGTGCTTGGTAAGCGCGCATATCCGGTACAGATTATCGGTGCAATCGTTCTGCATCAGGGACGTATTGCCGAGATGAGAACCGGTGAAGGTAAAACCCTCGTTGCTTGTCTGGCTGCGTATCTGAACGCACTGTCCGGCAAGGGCGTACATGTCGTTACCGTAAACGACTATCTGGCAAAAACACAGTCCGAGGAAATGGGCAAGGTACATCGTTTCCTTGGCCTGACAGTTGGCTGTATTCTGCATGGTCTGACCAATGCACAGCGTAGAATGGCGTATAACTGCGACATTACCTATGCAACCAACAACGAGCTGGGCTTTGACTATCTGCGTGACAACATGGTCATCTACAAGAAGGACATGGTACAGCGCGCCCCCAATTTTGCCATTGTCGATGAGGTGGACTCCATCCTGATCGACGAAGCAAGAACTCCTCTGATCATTTCCGGTCAGGGCGACAAGTCCACAGAGCTTTACACGATGGTGGATGCATTCGCAAAGACGCTCTCCTCCGTAACTGTTGTTGAAATTGATGACAAGCAGGATCAGGATGAAGTGAGCGAAACTGCGGACTACATCATTGATGAAAAGGCAAAGACTGCAACCATCACCCGTCTGGGTGTGAAGAAAGCAGAGGCGCATTTCCATGTGGAGAACCTGATGGCTCCGGAAAATATGACGCTCCTGCACCACATCAATCAGGCACTCAAGGCAATCGGCATCATGAAGCCCGATATTGACTACATCGTTGAAGACGGCGAAGTTATCATCATTGATGAATTTACCGGCCGTAAGATGCTCGGCAGACGTTTCAATGACGGTCTGCATCAGGCAATTGAAGCCAAGGAAGGCGTAAAGGTTGCGCGTGAATCCAAGACGCTGGCAACCATCACATTCCAGAACTACTTCCGTCTGTACGCAAAGCTCTCCGGTATGACCGGTACAGCGATGACAGAAGAAGACGAGTTCAAGGAAATCTACAAACTCGATGTAATTGCCATCCCGACCAACAAGCCGGTTATCCGTGTGGACCATCCCGATCAGGTTTACAGATCTGAAAAGGGTAAGTTCCTCCAGATTATTGAGCAGGTTGTGGAATGCCACGAAAAGGGACAGCCTGTTCTGGTAGGTACAATTTCCATCGAAAAGTCCGAAATCCTGTCCAAGCTCCTCAAACGCCGCGGCATCAAGCATGAAGTGCTCAATGCGAAGTACCATGCAAAGGAAGCGGAAATCGTTGCACAGGCAGGTAAGCTCGGTGCAGTTACCATCGCAACCAACATGGCTGGTCGTGGTACTGACATCATCCTCGGCGGTAACGCAGAATTCTCTGCAAAGGCTGAGATGCGCAAGATGGAATATGATGAAATTGTTATCAACGAAGCCATCGGCTTTGCAGATACAACGGATGAGGAAATCCTTGCAGCAAGAGCTGTATACCGCGAACTGTATGCAAAGTATGACGCACAGGTCAAGGAAGCTGCTGTGGCAGTTCGTGAGGCAGGCGGTCTGTTCATCATTGGTACGGAGCGTCATGAATCCAGACGTATTGATAACCAGCTGCGTGGTCGTGCCGGCCGTCAGGGTGACCCCGGCGAGAGCCGTTTCTTCCTCTCTGTAGAGGATGACCTGATGCGTATTTTCGCAGGCGACCGCATGGAATCCGTCATGCGTTCTCTCAATGTAGAGGAAACCGAGGCAATCGAGAGCAAGTGGCTGACCAAGATCATTGCATCCTCTCAGAAGAAGGTAGAAGGCAGAAACTTCAGCATCAGAAAGAACGTCCTCAACTACGACGACGTTATGAATACCCAGCGTGAAATCATCTACAAGCAGAGAGCACAGGTGCTCGATGGTGAAGACCTGCACGATTCCATCGTCAAGATGATGGAAGAACTGGTAACAACTGTTGCTGGTCAGTACATTGCCGAGGAGGAAGTACAGGACGATTGGAACCTCATCGGTCTGAAGGACTACTTCTACGGCTGGCTGCTTGAGGACGGTGATTTGGTATACAGTGAGGAAGAAATGCTCACCACGACCAAGAGCGACATCATCAGCTTCCTCGTGGACAAAATCAAGGCGAAGTATGCACAGAAGGAAGAAACCTACGGTGCAAACATCATTCGCGAGCTGGAGCGCGTGGTAATGCTCAAGGTGGTAGATACCAAGTGGATGGCACATATTGACGATATGGCAGAGCTGAAGCGCGGTATCTCTCTGAGAAGCTATGGTCAGAAGAATCCCGTTATCGAGTATCGTTACGAGGGCTTTGATATGTTTGATGCGATGGTAGAATCCATTCGTGAGGATACTGTCCGTATGCTGCTGACCATCCAGATTCAGCAGAATCAGGCTCCGCAGCGTGAACAGGTGGCAAAGCCCGATGCGCCGAATGCAGGCAGCGTTGAGGCGCGCCAGTCCATGAAGGTCGGCCCGAACGACCCGTGTCCCTGCGGCAGCGGCAAGAAGTATAAGAAGTGCTGTGCCAGCAAGGAAAATCAGTAATTGTATCAGCCCTCTCCCTTTGGAGGGGGCTGGTTTGATAGGAGGATATGATGACGGAACAGGAAAAAATGCTTGCGGGCAAGATCTATGATCCTTCCGATGCGGTATTATTGGAAAAGCGCACCCGTGCGCACAGACTTTGCAGGGATTACAACGACACCTACGAAACCGACGAGGAACGTCGTGCACAGATCCTTGCAGAGCTGATTCCGGATATGGGAGAAGGCACCTGCCTGCTCGATCCGATCCGCTTTGATTACGGCGAATTCACAAGCTTCGGCACAAACTGCTTTGCCAACTTCAACCTGACCGTACTTGACACCTGTCCGGTATGCATCGGGAATGATGTGTTTTTCGGCCCGAACTGCACGATTGCTACGCCCATCCATCCCTTGCTCCCAACTGAGCGCAATATGCGCATCAAGGAGGACGGCACGCCATATGATCTGGAATACGGTGCACCCATCACGATTGGGGACGGCTGCTGGCTGGCATCGAATGTCATTGTCTGCGGTGGTGTGACCATCGGCGCAGGCACGGTTATCGGGGCTGGCAGTGTGGTGACTCGTGACATTCCGGCAGGCGTGTTCGCGGCGGGCAATCCATGCAGAGTCATTCGTCCGATCACGGAACAGGATTCCATCCATCTCAAACAACACCTCTGGTAAGGAGGCGCACTATGAATTACGAGAATTTTGCAGCGTGTTATGACGCGCTGACGGAGAATGTAGAATACCCCCTGCGCGCGGCAAGACTGCACCATCTGGTAGAGCAGCACATCCGCACAGAGGGCAGAATCCTGCTTGACCTTGCCTGCGGCAGCGGCTCGATGAGCGAGGAAATGGCGAAGCTTGGGTACGATGTGGTTGCCGTGGACAATTCTCCTTCCATGCTGACAGCGGCAATGGAGAAGAAATATGAAAGCGGACTGCCCATCCAGTACCTCTGTCAGGACATGCGTGAGCTGGATATGTTCGGGACGATGGACATTACCATCTGTACTCTGGACAGCCTCAATCATCTCCCTTCTCTGGAGGATGTGCAGCGTGTATTTGCGCGTGTGTCGCTCTTTGCAATGCCCGGCGGACTGTTCCTGTTTGACATGAACACCATTTACAAGCACCATGCAATCCTCAATGGACAGACCTATGTCTACGATAC
Source organism: Ruminococcus sp. (assembly GCA_015066845.1). Classification (GTDB taxonomy): domain Bacteria; phylum Bacillota; class Clostridia; order Oscillospirales; family Ruminococcaceae; genus UBA3855. The sequence continues at coordinate 6,648 of SVNO01000003.1, forward strand.
GGACACGGTGTTCTGCGTGTGGGAGAATCATCTGCGGGAGGGCACAAATATCGTGGATATGCAGCTGACGTTCTTTGAGCAGGAGGATGGGGTATATTACCGCAGCGAGGAGCAGATTGTGGAAAACGCCTATTCTGTGGAGGAAATCACTGCTGCCATCGCACAGGCGGGATTGGAGCTTGTGGAAATCCTCGATGCGGATGCACAGCTTTCGCAGCCGGAAGCCACATGCGCTCCCACGGAAACGACACAGCGGCTCTTGTTTGTGACAAGAAAGCCGGAACTGGAGGAAAAACGATGAGTCTTATTAAACGAGCAATTTCCGCGGATGGCAGTGTAGTTGCCTCCGCGATTGACGCAACCGATATGGTGGCAAAGATCGAGCAATACCACAAGCCCTCTGCAGTGGTGACGGCGGCACTGGGCAGACTGACGATTGCGGCATCCCTGATGGGATACGGATTGAAATCGGCAGATGAATCGCTGACGCTGCGCATTGACGGTGACGGCCCGATTGGCAGCATGGTGGCATGTGCGGATGATTTGGGAAATGTCAAGTGCTATGCGACCAACTACATTGTGGAAATCCCGCTGAATGCCAAGGGCAAGCTGGATGTGGGCGGTGCTGTGGGAAACGGTACTTTTTCTGTGATTAAGGACATGGGACTGAAAGAGCCGTATGTGGGGACAATTCCGCTGGTTTCCGGTGAAATTGCGGAGGATATTGCGAATTATTACGCATCGAGTGAGCAGATCCCAACTGTTCTGAGTCTGGGCGTACTGGTTGCGCCGGATTTGTCGGTGCAGTATGCAGGCGGTTTTCTGATTCAGCTGCTGCCGTTTGCGGATGAGGCATGTATTCCGATTCTGGAGAAGAATGTGGCAGAAATGCCGCATTTCACGGACATGTTGGCAGCCGGCATGACAGCGGAGGATATAGTGATGAAGTGTCTGGACGGACTGGACGCGAATTTGCTGGATGAAGCGGAATCCGGTTATTTCTGCGATTGCAGCCGTGAGAGAACGGCGCGTGTGCTGACGAGTATCAGCAGAGATGATTTGCAGGAGCTTGCGGAAAGCAAGGAAAATATTGAGGTATGCTGCCATTTCTGTGATAAGAAGTATCGCTTTACGCCGGAGGAGATTCTGGGGTTGATTGAGGAATGAGGATGCCATGCATTCCGCACTTGTTTTGAAAATAGACTCCCTCTTGTTTGCGCAAGAGGGAGTTTTTTCTATCGTATTGGATTTATGGTACACTGGTAGGGGAGAGGTGGGGAAGTGAATGGATGCTGAAAACCTGCGTTCCTTTGTGACCGGCAGGACGTTTCAATCTTTCATCATCCGCCTGAAACTGGATTTAAGGATTTTTTAATAATTTCTATGCTACAATGGAATCACAACGAAGAAAGGCGGTAGAGCATATGTATCTCACAATTCTGAAAAAGGACCTCAAACGCAAGAAAACTATGAACATCGTCCTGCTGATGTTTATGATTCTTGCGGTGATGTTTGTAGCAAGCGGACTCAACAACGTAGTTGCTGTTATGAATGGAACGGATTATTATCTCGATAAGGCAGAAATAGGCGATTATGTCGTTATCACAATGGGAGATAACTCTACGGGATATGCCGATGACATACTTGATAAAGCCGATTGCGTAAAGAGTTATAAGCTTGAAGGCTGTATCTTTGGCTCACAGGACAACGTTACGAAAGCTGACGGGACAAGTCTTGAAACGAAAAACACTTCACTGTTCCATTCAATATCCGATGTTAAGCTTAAACTCTTTGACGAAAGCAATCAGCCTGTTACCGAGGTAAAACGGGGGGAGGTAAAAATTGCGGGTAAATGTATGGAGAACAACGGTCTTAAAATCGGTGATTTTATCCGTATAAAGCTTGGGGATACCGAGCTTGAGTTGAAAATTGCAGGAAAAGTAAAGGACGCTTTTATGGGCTCTGATTTTATGGGGAATACTCGTTTTCTGCTCAATCAAGCTGATTATAATACATTTCTTTCGGATGAAACTATATTTGCCCATTATCGTGGCGAGGTTGTTTACATTGAAACCGACGATACAGCTGCTGTAAAAGCAGTTATCTCCGATATACCGGCTCTTGCTTTTGACGGTGCAAGAACCACGCTTGAAATGTGCTATGTAATGGAAATGATCGCGGCGTTTATTATACTTGTTTTAAGCGTGTGTCTTATCATTGTATCCTTTGTTGTTCTTCGTTTTTCAATCAACTTTACAATTTCCGAGGAATACAGAGAAATAGGTGTAATGAAAGCCATAGGTATTAAGAATCACAAAATAAGAGGCTTATACATAGTAAAATATCTGCTTATGGCAACAGTCAGCGGTATTATCGGGTTTTTTGCAAGCATTCCGTTTGGAAATATGCTGATTATGTCGGTAAGCGAAAATATGGTGCTTGGCAATAACGCAGGATTTCTTATCAATCTTCTCAGTGCAGTTGGCACTGCGATTATTATTCTTCTGTTTGCATACAGCTGCACAAGCAAGGTGAAAAAGCTTACTCCTATTGACGCTATCCGTTCAGGACAGACGGGTGAACGCTTTACACGAAAGAGCTTTTTACGACTTGAAAAAACAAATGCAAAGCCTGCTTTCTTTATGGCACTTAATGACATTTTAAGTGCACCGAAGCGTTTTATGACGGTTATCGTATCATTTTTCATCTGTATGCTTTTTGTACTTATGCTGGTAAATACCGTTGCCACTATGAAAAGCCCGAACCTTATTACAACCTTCGGAACGGAAAGCGACCTTTATATCACAGATGTTGACGGTGCTATGGAGCTTATGAACGTGAGCGATAAGAATGGTGTTGCAGATGAAATGAACAAGCTTGCGGATAAAATTACAGACGAGAGTATGCCCTGTGATGTAAGCGTTGATATACAGTATAAATACAGGGTAGTAACTTCAGAAAACGAGTTCTCAATAACCTGTGCCCAGAGCGTTAATATTCCTGTAGGCAAATACGATTATTTTGAAGGAACAGCGCCGCAGAGCAGGAATGAAATTGCCATAACACCGCAGATTTCCGAAATGATGAATATTAAAATAGGCGATACTGTTACGATTGATTTCGGAACAGAAAAAACCGAATGCATTGTAACGGCATATTTCCAGACGATGAATCAGCTTGGCGAGCTGATACGACTTCACGACGACGCACCTACAAATATGAGCTATGTTTCGGCTATCAGGCAATATCAGGTTGACTTTACCGATGATCCATCCGAAACGGAAATTGAAAGCCGAAAGGAAAAAATCAAGGAGCTTCTTGGCATTGAGGACGTAATGAATGCAACAGAATACTGCATAGACTGCGTATCGGTTGTACCGACAATGGAGGCTGTTCAGTATCTGCTTTTAGCGATAACGATCACGGTTGTAATTCTTGTAACAGTTCTTGTTGAACGCTCATTTATTTCCGACGAATACAGTCAGATTGCACTTTTAAAGGCAATCGGTTTCAGAAACAGCGAAATTATAAAATGGCATTCGCTTCGTTTTGGTATCGTTGCATTCTCGGCGTCGGTTTTGGCAGCGGCAGCTTCAATACCTATGACAAAGCTTTGCATTACACCGATTTTCGGAATGATGGGTGCAACAAAAATCGAGTTTCACATTGACCCGTTACAGATATTTCTGATTTACCCTGCAATTATTTTTGCTGTAACGATTATTTCAGCCTTTTTAACCTCCCTCTGCACCAAAAAAATCAAATCCTCCGACACCGCCAACATTGAGTAAGAAAGGAAAACTGCCATGAATATTTTAGAAGTAAACGACCTCTGCAAAACATATATCGTCAACAAGCGTCAGAACAATGTGCTGAAGAATGTCAATTTCAGCATCGCAGAGGGCGAAATGGTCGCCGTTATGGGGCCGTCCGGTTCCGGTAAGTCCACTCTGCTTTATGCTGTTTCCGGTATGGATACCGTTACAGCCGGCGAAGTTTCTTTCTGCGGCAAGAACATCGCCAAGATGAAGGAGATGGAGCTGGCGGATCTGCGTCTGGACGAAATGGGCTTTATTTTCCAGCAGATGTATATGCTGAAAAATCTGACCGTGCTTGACAATATCATCCTCCCTGCCTGCCAGTCCAAAAAGAACAACGAAACACGCAAGGAAACCGTAGCGCGCGGAGAAGCCCTTATGCGCAAGCTTGGTATTATCGAAATTGCTGACAATGACATCAACGAGGTTTCCGGCGGTCAGCTCCAGAGAGCCTGCATCTGCCGCAGTATGATCAACAATCCGAAGATGCTCTTTGCCGATGAGCCGACCGGTGCACTGAACCGTACCTCCTCGGATGAGGTAATGGAGGAGCTTGCAAAGCTTAATGCTGACGGAACGACCATAATGCTGGTCACACATGATGTCAAAGTTGCAGCAAGATGCACAAAAGTGCTTTATATTGTTGACGGGAACATCAAAGGGGAGTATAATTTAAGTAGGTATGAAAGCGCATCGCAGATGCGGGAGCGTGAGCGTGCACTGAATAACTGGCTTATGGAAATGGGCTGGTAAGCACAGAGCCTGCGCTGCTGTTTCGCATTTGAAAAATCAGCTGTAAGGAATGCCTAAGCTCTCACAAGCAGAGAGCTTAGGCTTTTGGAGGTAATAGTATGACGGATATTTTGATTGTTGAAGATAACAAAGAGCTTGCCGATCTGCTGTGTGATTTTCTGCGTGCAGAAAATTACACTGTCAGCATTGCAGATACAGGAGAAAAAGCCTTGTCGCTGTACGAAAAATACGGCGCAAGGCTCATTGTGCTGGATATTATGCTCCCCGGCATAGACGGCTTTGCGGTGTGCCGGAAGATCCGTGAGGAAAGCAATACCCCCATTCTGATTGTCAGTGCCAAGACGGAAAAGGAGGACAAGCTCAACGGGCTTGTGCTTGGGGCGGATGATTATATTGAGAAGCCCTATGATATTGACATTATGCTTGCAAAAATCGGTGGCATCTTCAAGCGGAGATACGCACTTGATGAAATTACCGAGGGTGCGATCCGTATCAACAAGGAGAGCCGCATGGCTTATAAGGATGATGTTCCGCTTGATCTGACTGCAAAGGAATTCGACCTGCTCACACTGCTGATGGAAAACAAGGGAAAGACTTTGAGCAAGGAGTATCTGTTTGGTCAGATCTGGGGCAGCGACAGCTTTTCCGAGCAGCAGACCTTGACTGTGCACATCAAGTGGCTGCGGCAGAAAATCGAGGATGATCCCAAAAAACCGCAAAGAATACAGACAGTCTGGGGCGTGGGGTACAAGTATGAAAGCGTTTAACAGAATTTCTGCACTTGTGATCATGGTGATACTCGCTGTATTCATCGGCGCAAATGCATGGCTGCTGACGGATCACGGTGACAGCGGCAGACCGTACAGAGTCGAGATCAGCCGTCTTGTCAGAGAGATGGAAAACGGCAGAACCCCTGACCTTTCAGCGTGTGCATATGTGTCGGCAGTTACGGAATATGGCGAGGGTTTTTACAATTCCGACAGTGATTATGTCATCCATGAGATCGGCGGTGAGCTGTACCGCTTTGACTACTGCACAGGCGGCGATGATAGAACAGGGCTGATCGTTACTGTGAACAGCATCCTCGGAATCATGGCAGCGACGATTCTTGTTGTGATGCTGTACGTCAGATTCAAAATTCTCCAGCCGTTTGAAAAGCTCACCGATGTTCCCTATGAGCTTTCCAAGGGCAATCTGACTGCACCGGTCAAGGAAACGAAAAACCGCTTTTTCGGGCGATTTTTCTGGGGTGTGGATTTGCTTCGTGAAAACATGGAGCAGCAGAAAGAGCGTGAGCTGGATCTGCAGAGGGACAGAAAAATGCTGCTGCTGTCGCTTTCTCACGATATCAAAACGCCTTTGTCAGCAATCAAGCTTTATGCAAAGGCATTGTCAAAGGGGCTTTACAAAAGCCCTGAAAAACAGCTTGAAATTGCAGCGAGCATTGGTGCAAAGGCAGACGAGATCGAGGGCTATGTTTCACAGATCATCACCGCTTCGAGGGAGGATTTCCTGAGCCTTGATGTGCATATGGGTGAGTTCTATCTGTCGGAGCTTGTGACAAAAATCCGGCAGTATTACACGGAAAAGCTGGAGCTGATCAAGACTGATTTTTCCGTTGCCGGATATGCCGATTGTCTGCTGAATGGCGATCTTGACCGAAGTGTTGAGGTTCTCCAGAATATTATGGAAAACGCCATCAAATACGGCGACGGAAAGCAGATAGCCATTCAATTTTCCGAGGAGGATGGGTGTATTTTGGTTACGATTCAAAACAGCGGATGCAGTCTTGCAGAGACGGATCTGCCGCATATTTTTGATAGCTTCTGGCGAGGTGCAAATGCGGAGCATGAAAAAGGCAGCGGTCTGGGACTGTACATCTGCCGCCAGCTGATGCACAAAATGAATGGTGAAGTTTTTGCGGAAATCAGGGATGGATTTATGTGCATTACTGCGGTATTTGGGAAAGTGTGACAGACTTGCAATAGAAATGCTGCGGCGGCTGAGGAGTGAATGGGGAGAGGAAAGCCCCGCATCACTGGTGATTCAGTGGTGCGGGGGTGTTTTTATTCTTCCTCGACCATAACGGTCATACCTGTTTCCTTTGCGTATGCAAGAAAATCGCAGATTAGCCTGTAGCATTCCCGTGACCGTTCATCTTTGTAATGTTCCATTCTTTCCTTGTAGGTATACAGATCATTCAGGTATTCATCCAGATTTTCGATTGGAATAGGATCAACCTTGAAATCCAATGTTCGCTGAAACTGCTGCCAGTCACGGGTGAAGCCATACCATTCTGTTTCAGGGAATACGGGAAATACAGGCTCAGAGAATATGTCCATAAAATACGCCTCCCAGAAGGTAATCCTAAATTCCGGCTGTTCTTTATAGAATAACGCAATATGAGGTTCATCTCCGAACATACCGAGCAGCACATATTCTTCGTTGTTTTTCAGCCTTTCGATATCCATGCAGGTGAGTCTCCTTTCTGCCTGTCCGCAGTACTGGTGATTCAGTGGTGCGGGGGTGTTTTCATTTCATTATTCACACTTCATTTTGTCAGATTTTCTGTTTTTCGGATTCCGTTGTCTTGATAGCATTATAGTATTCGAGCTGCATCGGAAGTTCAGCCCAAAGCTGCGCTCTGGAATCGTTTGATGTCAGCACATCTATTATCTCTTTGTCCGGTACAGGATAGACGGTGAAATCGTCTTGTTCGCCCTTATTTGTGCGTATTGGGAAGGCAAGCTGTTCGGTGTCGATGCTATACTGTGCATTCACGCCCTCTTTGTTTCCTCTTGCATCAAGCCTTATCCATTTATCATGCTCTCTGAGATATACTCCGTTAAGCCCGTGATAGACAAGCTCCGGCACATCGGCATCGTCGTTGAGTACGATCTTCTGATAGCAAAAGCCTGCGGGGATGCCCCTGCTGCGGAGTATCGCAGCCAGAAGATGAGATTTTGCAAAGCATATTCCGTGACCTGCTTTGAGTACCTGTGATGCCGTGCAGGGCACCTCGTCTGCTCCGATGTCAGCCGAATGTGAGATGTGGTCACGCACATACTCAAAAGCCTTTCTGATAAAATCGGTCTCGCCGTTTGACGCGCTATAAAGCTTGTCAGCCAGTTGTGCAACAGACTCGTTGTCAAAGTCAATGATATCACTGCATTGCAGATATTGGTGGATGTTATTCGTGTACAGTTTCGTTTTCATTTTTTCTCCGCCTTTCTAGTTTTCGGTTTCCGTTCTGGCAGCTCGCTAAACATTTCCGATACCATTTTTTGTAATAATTCTCTATCATCAATTATCGTTACAGGCAGCATTTCCTTTGCACCATCATACGGCGGGCAAGCAATGCTGTCGGGCATATATTTCCGACTGGCTTCTGTTATTTTTACCATAAAGCCAGTTCCGTATATGCCACCGAAAATGCGCTCCCGATAGTAAAAAATATAGCCGCCCATCATAGGTGTTTTACGGATATCTTCCAATCCCGCAAGCTGTTCTGTTATATATTCAGCAAGCTCTTTAGGTTTTGATTTTTCCATAACAAACACTCCTTTACAACCTTTCCCCACACTCAACGCTATTTTGCAAATACTCAAATCGCAACTTTTGGCAAGTCTGTTTTCTGCGATTTTACGCTGCTTTTCAGTGTGACATTCAATCCACACACTGAAAAATCGGAAAAAGCAGTTTCACGCACCCTAAATCGAGTGCTTGATTTGGCCCACAAAAATCAAAGTGTGCGGATTGGTTGTCAGATGTACCGTGTACGTCTTTTTGCCCTTTTACCTGTTCCCGCATACAGATTTCGAGTGGGTGAAACTGCGGTTATCGGAAAAGGGCGATGCCGATAAACCGCGTAAATACGCCATTTCAGTTTTTTTCTCGTGACAGCAGAACCACGCACTCAACATGCCCCGTCCCCGGAAACAAATCCACCCCACGCACAATCTCTGCCCGATATCCGCGTTCATCAAACGCTGCCGCATCCCTTGCAGCGGTGGACGGATTGCAGGAAATCATCACAATGCGTGACGGCTGCATCGCGGCTACCGCTTCAATGCACGGCAGGTCGCAGCCCTTGCGCGGTGGGTCGAGAATCACCACGTCCGGCGAAAGCCCCTGCTTCTGGAGCATCTGCGCAATCTCTCCTGCATCGCCGCAGTAAAATTCTGCATTTGCAATGCCGTTGCGCACCGCGTTTTCACGCGCATTTTCCACTGCTTCCGGAATCACCTCCGCGCCAATGACCTTGCCGGCACGGTCTGCCATCGAAAGTCCGATTGTGCCTGCACCACAGTACAAATCAAGCAGCAGCTCGCCGCCCGATAGCTGCGCGAAATCCTTGGCAATGCCATACAAACGCTCCGCCTGTGCCGTGTTCACCTGATAGAACGACTGCGGCGAAATGTCAATCGCATTGCCGCACATCCTGTCCGAAATCACCGGCTTTCCGGCAAGAACCTGCACCGTTTTTCCCATGATTACGTTGGTTTTGTCCGGATTGATGCTCTCAGTAATGCTCACAAGTGCCGGAAATTCTGCCTGCAATGCCGCAAGCATCCCCTGTATCTTCCGGCGGATGGACTTGCGCACCACAAAGCAAAGCGCGATTTCTCCGCTGTGATAGCCGCGGCGCAGGTAAATATGCCGCAGCAGCCCTGTGTTCGTCTGCTCGTCATATGCCGAAACACCGGCATTCTGCAACGCCGGCAGAAGATATTCCAGAAGTGCCGTGAATTCTTCCGGCTGGAGCAGACAGCCCGTGAACGGAATCACGCGATGGCTGTGCCTTGCATAGAAGCCGCAAATCAGCTTTCCATCCTGCATGGCAACCGGATACTGTGCCTTGTTGCGGTAACCACCGCGGCTGTCGTTGCCGAGAATTGGCTGAAATTCAGGGGAAAGCTTCCCGATGCGCGTGAATGCATCACGCACATGGTTTTCCTTGTACTGCAGCTCCTGCGCATAGTCCACATGCCTGTACACGCAGCCGCCGCACTGCCGGAACACCGGACAATCCGGCTCGCAGCGTCCCTGCGCAGGTTCGAGCAGCTCTGCAATAATGCCGAACGCGTAGCTTTTGAGTACCTTGACAATTTTCACACGCAGCTTGTCGCCGATTGCTGTCATGGGCACAAATACTGCCATGCCGTCAATCCGGCAGACACCGCTTCCCTCCGTGGTCATGCCGGTAATTTCCGCTTCGTATATTTCATTTTTTTGCAGCATGATTCTGCCTCCTTTGTATTTCACAAAAAACGCCGATGGTTTTGCATGGGAACGCCGTCAGTGCATCACCCCATGCAGCGACTCTACGGATTGATTCTGATATAGCCGGTCTGTGCAATTAGCTCCTGTCCCTCGTCAGACAGCAGCCAATCCACCAGAAGCTCGATATTGGCATTTGTATTGTCTTGACGGTAGATTGCATAAAACTGAGCAATGATGGGATATTCTCCGTTCTGGATATGCTCCGCATCCGGATATACCCCGTTGAGGGACAGCATTTTCACCGCGCGATTGCCGACAATGCCATCCATATAGTACCGGAACGAAAACCCGATGGATGCACCAGTGATGGCTAAGGGGGATTTGGGCGCAATGGGAGTATTCCCCATAAATGCGTCCATTGCCGATTGACTGCCGCTGCCACTCAGACGGGTGACGGGGTTGATCAGCCGATTTGCACCGCCAAGCTGTGCCCAGTTAGTATACTCTCCGGAATAAATGCCCCTGATTTGTGCCGTGGTGAGATTGTTCACGGGGTTGTTTTCATTGACAAAGAACACAAACGCCTCCAAACCAACAGGCACATACGTCAGCGTCACGCCCTGTTCTGCTGCATATTGCTTCTGCTCCTCCGAGGGCGCAGCGCAGAACAGAATGTCCGTTGTACCGTCCACAATTGCCTGATAGCCGCGAACGGTGTTATTGTACTGCATTTTGCTGGAGTCTGCAAAATTCTCCCCATAGTAATTGTCATCGGAAAAACTGCCACCCTCAAAGGTCACACTGCCTTCGGGGTAAACATTCTCAATGATGGACGCGTAAACGGGGACAAGTGCTGCCGCACCATCGAGCACGGGCAGGTCTTGCGTCAGCCTGAACGCAGTATCGACATGCGCAAGCCCCTCGCAACCCTGATGGGGGAGAAACTGCGATACATCAATCATTTTTGCTTGTGCAGCACTGCTGAAATTATTGGAAAGCCGCCTTGTCAGCAGCATGTACATACTGAGATTGAACAGTGCAAACAGTGCGAGGATTCCCATAAGCACTGCAAGCTGTTTCCCTGTGTTCCGCTGCATCACCACAACTCCTTTGCAATGAATTCAATGATGGAGCAGTGCTGATACGCATAGATGGCATAGGCAAAGTGTGCCAGCGTCAGCGCAGAGCACAATCCCAGAACCGAAAAAAGAAGAATTCTGAATGTACGCTCTTTCATAGTTTGCCTCACATAAACGCAACTGCCAGATACAGCAGCGCGATAAAGCCGATGACAACTGCAAGCAATACGCCTGTGATGATTGCCGCAGTAACGAGCATGGCTTTCCGCGTTTGCAGTTCTTGGGGAGAAAATGTATCGGGGACTTTTTTATTCTGCTTTTTTGCCGATACATAGCGGAAAATACAGATTCCGAGAAATACGAGAATCAGTACGGGAATTGCAAAAAACAAAATGCCGAAGATCATGCTGGTCATGTGTAGTTCCTCCTTGTCCGGTTATGCCATCCTTTGCAGGATTTCCTCAATTTCACGCTTTTTCTCCATCAGCTTTTCAAAGCGATTGATATATTCATAGGGGAATTTGTAGTTGTGAACGCGCGTGATTTTGCCGTTCGGTTCTACAAGCTTGGTCGAGGCTGCACAGCCTGCGCCGAGAATGGTCTGTGTTTCGTCCATAATCAGGATGTTGTACAGATTCTCCTTACCCTCCCTTGCATAGCCGACATTCTCCAGATTTCCCACAGTATTTTTCTGACGGTACATATAATACGGTCTGTAGCCATTTGCGGGGAGGAGCTGTGCGGAACGTGCTGCCATCTGTTCCACTGCCGCAATATGCTGTCCGCTGCCGCTTTCGTACAGGTCGGCAGCGCGTTTGAGCGTCAGCGTGTGCACGGTGATGCTGTCGGGGGCAAGTGTCATCACGCGTTCGAGTGTATCTGCAAAGCCCTCATAAGTATCGGTCGGCAGTCCTGCAATCAAATCCATGTTGATGTCGTCAAAACCAAGCTCCCTTGCCAGCAGAAAGGCATCAATTGCCTGCTGTGCACTGTGCCGTCTGCCGATGGCTTCCAGTACGCTGTCCTGCAAGGTCTGGGGGTTGACGGAAATTCTCGTTGCACCCATCTCCTGAATCACACGCAGCTTGTCCTCGGTGATGGTGTCGGCTCTGCCTGCCTCCACGGTGTATTCCCGTGCACCTGCAATGTCAATGTGTGTCCGGATCGCCTCCATCACCGTGCGAAGCTGCTGCGCGGAAATGGAAGTGGGAGTGCCGCCGCCGATGTAGACGGACTGGACATGCAGCCCGTGCCTGCGAATCATTTCGCCAAGTATCGCGATTTCCTTGCACAGGTAGGTGATGTAGTCGGGAATCAGCTGCATGGCACTGTCCATTGAATGCGACACGAACGAGCAATAGCTGCACCGTGTCGGACAGAACGGAATGGAGATATACAGCCCGATTTCCTTTTTGCTGTGCGGCAGGATGGGGTACTGTACCTTTGCCGTATCCAGTGCAAGCTGGATTTTCTCATCCGAAATCAAAAACCGGTTTTTGAGGAAATCCCCTGCATCCTCCAGTGCCATGCCATCATCGAGCAGCTGCACGACCTTGCGCACAGGACGAATGCCTGTGAGCAAGCCCCACGGGGGCGTGTAGCCCGTCATTTCCTGCAATGTTTCGTACAGCAGGCGGCAGAGGCGGTATTCCACCTCGGAATTCTTCGTATCGGGATTTGCACAGGCTTCACGGTCATGGATGGCTGTACCTGCACAGCGGACAGCACCATTGAGATGAATTTCCACATCACAGTGCACCGTGTCATCGGCGCAGCGGCAGGCGGTGAGAATATAATTTGGCACATCCTGCGGAATTTCGCCATTTTCGCAAATCAGAAACCGTACATTCGGAATGAACAGTTTCGCCGTTGCCTGCACTTCGTAGCCGTAGCAGTGGTTTCTGAAAATCAGGGCATATGCGTAGTTCTGTTCCATTACAAGCTCCTCATATAGGGATTGGTGCGGCGTTCCACGTCGAGGGAAGTTGCCGCGCCATGACCGGAATACACGTCATAATCGCCGTCAAGCGCACTGAGTTTTTGCAGGGAACTGCGCATCTCCTGCACATTGCCCCCCAAATCCGTTCTGCCGATAGAACCGGAGAACAGGGTATCGCCGGAGAACATTGCAGTTTCCGTCAGGTAGCACACGCTGCCGGAAGTATGACCGGGGGTGTGCAGTACGGTAAAGACGCGCTCCCCGATGGTGAGGGCTTCACCGTCCGTGACAGTACGGTATTCGCGGATGCTGCGGAAGGGGAGGGGGGAGATCTGGTAGGCGAGATTGCGGCGCACATCACTGAGCATGGGCGCGTCCGCTTCATGGATGTACACCTGCGCGCCTGTTTTTTCGCGCACTGCCTCCACGTCGCCGATATGGTCAAAATGCCCGTGTGTGAGCAGGATCGCTTTGAGCGTCAGATGGTGGGCATCCAGAAATTGCAGCAGTATTTCCGCATCACCGCCGATGTCCACCGCCGCACAGACACCGCCGCCGCAGTCAATGATATGGCAATTCGCACCAAGCACACCGAGCTGTAGGGTATCAATTCTCATAAAAACTCCTTTCCGTCCTGTGTACAGGACAGTGTACAATTCTCTGTTTCTATTATAGCATAAATGGGGGATAAAATCAAGGCAATACCGCACAAAGGGCGTGCGTCAGATGTGCAGGCGTTTTTCGTCAGAGTGAACAATCATCCCGTTTCCGCAGTTCCGCAATTGCTCCGTAATGCTTCACCATAAAGCGTTCCGGCGCAATCTCATGCAAAAGCTGCATATGCTCCTGCTCCCATGCAGCAACCTCCTGCGCGGAAAGGGATGCACCAATACCGCGACATGCTTTCATTCTGCCATTCCAACTCTCGCGCGTGAACGGCACTTCCAAGGGGTATTCCTCATGATACACAAGCTCGAATTGCTCCTGATAACAATCGGGAATCCAGATGGGATGCACCGTTTCTCCTGCACCACTCCATGCAGGGCTGTACTTCAATACCAGCTTTTCACTCTCGCCTGCAATTCTGTCCTCTGCCGGCAGCCATGCCATGTACAGAATCAGAATCCTGCCGCCGTCCTTGAGCATACGGGAAAGCTCCGGCATGATTTTTTCATGGTCAAAATACCAGAAGCACTGGCAGGCAGTAATTACATCGAACGACCGGTCAGGGAATGCCAGACTCTCCGCGGATGCTGCATAGTACGCAATATCCATCCCCTTCGAGAGAATTTTTGCCTGTGCGATCTGGTTTTCCGAGATGTCCGTGCCCGTCCAGTCCGCACCGTAGGCATACAGATTCCGCGGCAGCACACCCGTACCCGTGCCGAGATCCAGTACCCTCTGCCCTTTGACGCACAGTCCTCTTGCAAGGATTTTTTCGTAGAATGCCTGCGGATAAATATCGCGGTATTTCGCATAATCCACCGAGGTTTTCCCCCAGTCAAATGCCTTTCCGCCGTCAATGTTTTCGTTTATAATATTCATGGTTCGAGCCTCCATCCATTATCGCCGTGATAAATCATTTGTTTTGTCATACCGCCGTCAATGCAAATATTTTCTCCCGTGATAAAGCCTGCCTTATCCGAACAGAGGAACAGCACCATATTGGCAATATCCAGCGGATTCCCAACTCTGCCGCAAGGCTGCTGCACGGCATCCGCGCCCTCGTAGACGCTGTATGCCGTATCGATCCAGCCGGGCGAAATGGAATTGACGCGTACTGTTCCGGCAAGGCTTACTGCCAGCGCATGTGTCAATGCGGCAATACCACCCTTGGCGGCGGTGTAGCTTTCCGTCTGCGGCTGACTCATGCGGTCGCGCGAGGAAGAAATATTGATGATGGACGCGCCCTGTGAAAAATAGGGCTGAAAGAGCTTTGCAAGGTAGAATGGCGCAGTCACGCCCACTGCAAGTGCGTACTGGAATTCCTCGTAGCTGCACTCGTCAATGCCTTTCATCAGGGGCAGTGCATTGTTGACGAGGATGTCCACCCGTCCATGTGTGTTTATCACATGCTGTGCAAATGCATCAAGGACGGATTTTTCGGCGATATCCCCGACAAAATGCGCACCCTCTGCCTTGTCGATAACGCAGACCTTTGCGCCCTGTTTTTGTAGTTCTTCAGCAATGCACTTGCCGATTCCGTTCGCACCGCCGGTGATGACAGCGATTTTATTATGAAATGTGGTCATTTGTTTCCTCGCTTTCTATCTCCCGAATCTCCCCCAACAAATCAAACACCCCATCCTGCGACAGCACCCCGCGTTTGAGGTCGTGGGGAAGTTCTCCGCGTTCATCCGCCTCATAATCCGCAAGCCACTGCCCGCCGGTATAGTATGCATTCAGCTCCGTGAGCATTGCCTGCATGGGCGCATCGCTGAGCCATGCAGTATTGGACTGCAATGCCTGACGAATGGTATCATAGTACAGCTCCATGCGCATGATCCGGTCAATTCTGTTCTCCATTGGTATCACTCCTGACTTCTGCTTGTATTGAGGTAATACCTTATTATAACACATTTTCTTCAGCACCGCAACCCTCCCTTGACAAACCCCCGAAAACCTGCTATAATATTGAAGCAATACCGCATCAGGAATGCCTGACGGTTTCGCAGATGTGCCGTATTGCCTTGCACGTCTGAAACGCAGATACACGCTCCGCAGGTCGGAGGGTTCTATCAGGAAAGAGGAGGAATATCCATGAATAAAAAGGATCAGGCAGAGCTGAAAAAACATTTTGTACAGGACGATGACCTGATGACGGTGAAGAAGATTTCCGTCACATTTATTGACTCTGAAAAGGAAATGCGCTGCCATACTGTGCGCGGATACCATGAAATCCCCGAAGAAGAACTGTTCTGTCTGTACCAGTCACTCTCCAAGGTGCTCAAGGGCACATTGGGCAAGTCCCTGATTGAGTACGCGTTCCCGAATGAGATGTACGAGGAGGACAAGAGCCAGAACCTGCTCTGGACGCAGCTTGAAAACGGTCTGGAGGATGAAGAACAGCTCCAGAAGCTTCTCAGCCATATTTCTGCCAATATGCATTACGCGCTGCCCTATGCGGTTTTCATTGCGGAATGTGTGTACACAGTCTTTGAAAAAACCAAAAGCGGCGAGAGGAACAAATTCGACAGCCATGACTATCGTTTCCTGATTGCAGCGATCTGCCCTGTGGAATCGCGTGTAGATGGTCTGATTTATGACGAAACCAACAACAGCATCATCCGCAAGACGGAATTTGACCGCGTTGTTGCCGATGCACCCACGGACGGCTTCCTGTTCCCGACCTTTACTGGCAGAGGACCGGACGTGAACCATGTCATGTACTATACCAAAAAGCCGAAAGACCCCAATGTTTCCTTTGTGGAAGATGTCCTCGGCTGCCATTTCACCCTCTCTGCACAGGAGGAAAAGGAAACCTTCCGCGCCGTACTGGACAGAGCTGTGGGCGAGGAGCTGAACCTGAATGTCATTGCAAGCGTGAATGAAAAGATTCAGGATTACGCCAAAACATTCAAGGATGAACCCGAACCGCCCGTTGTCAGCGATATTATGATGCGCGATATTCTGCTCGATTCCGGCGTGACGCAGGAACGTGCAGAGGCAGCACAGCAGCTCTATAAGGAAACGGCGGACGGCAATTATTTTGCAGCCTCCAACCTGACCGATCCCAAAACCACCCTGACTTCTTCCGGCGTGACTGTCAGCATCAGCGGCGATGCGACCGATAAGGTGACAACACGCATGATTGACGGCAGAAAATTCCTCATGATCAGTCTGGATGATCCGGAAGTGACCGTGAATGGGTTTCAGATGAAGATTCAGTAAGTGGTGAATCGTTGCTGGAAACATAGACAATTAGTTCAACTTCAGAGGTAAATGCCATGATTGATGTTTCTGAAAAGGAAATTGTATATGAGTTTGATATGCGCAATCCGGAATCGAGTTATACTAAACCGATATTTGGAAAGCGGTCAAGAATAATCTTAGTATTGATGTTCATTGCAGTACTGGTCATTGCTGCAAACTCCGTTGTTCTGATGACTGTAGATCGCAGTAGTTTGCGTATTTTTTGGTTGATTGTTCCGATTATGATCGCTTTCGAAGGTGTGAAAGTATTCTTGATATTGCCGCATAACAGAAGAAAGCATTATAAAAAAGTACATGCTGAAAATGAGGATTTATATTCGTATACATTCTATACAGATTGTGTGAAAATCCAAAGCCCGTCTGTAGACGCTGTGTTGGACTATGATTCAGCAGAGTATTACGCAGAAGATGCTGACCGATTAAGAATTGTTTTCTCACTTGGTAGGTCGATAGACATTGATAAAACACAATGCGATGAAGAAAAACTTGCATTTTTCAGGAATATCGTATCAAAAGAAAGCCAGAAAAAATTCCAGAAGAACAGCTGTAAGAAACTCATTATACATTTGATAGTTGTGATCTTCGTTGCGGTAATGTACGCCTTTCAGATCGCACAGATAGTTAATACCAATAAGCAAACTTATTATTCGGAGTACCAGAATACCACATATGAGTCTTTTGAGGCTTGTCTTAATGAAGGAACAATCAAGGATGTTGTGATCATCAATGATAAATATGTAGAGTACACGTTTATAAATTATACAGGTGACGAACGATATTATACCGTGTGCCCGGATGAGATTGAGCACCTGATTCAAAAGCTGGATGATGCTGATGTAAACTGGGAAAAGAATAGCTGATATCATGTAAGATTCTGAGTTATCCCATATTTTATATCCCCCGAATCACATATTTTCGGGGGATATCTTTTTGCCTGTAAAATTTCAAAAACCACTGGACAAACCCTCTCAGATATGGTATAATATAAATGTGAAACTGAACCACCACGCCTGATGCGGAGAACCTGCGTATCACCGTACAACGCTGATCTGTCTGCTGACGGGTTGGCTTTTTTTATGAAGACAGGAGTGAATGCAAATGAAAATTCTCATTCAGAACGTAAGAGCCGTGGATGTGAATCTCGACACAGTGACCGATATTCTCATCGAAAACGGCAGTATCACACGCATGACAAAGGGTGTTTCCGAAGCGGCTGACCGTGTGATCGACGGTACGGGACTGACGGCAATGCCGGGACTTTTTGACATGCATGTGCATTTCCGTGACCCCGGACAAACCCACAAGGAGGACATCCTCACAGGCGCGGCAGCAGCCCTTGCCGGCGGTGTGACAGGTGTGCTTGCCATGCCCAATACCACACCCCCCGTGGATTCCCCTGAAACCATCCGCTATATCATCGACAAGGCAAAGGAAACCGGCGTTTCCGTGTACCCCGTTGCCTGCATCACAAAGGGTATGGCAGGGGAGGAACTGACCGATTTTGCACAGCTCAAAGCGGCAGGTGCAGCAGCTCTGTCCGACGACGGCAGACCTGTGAAATCCGCAGAACTCATGCGGCAGGCACTCGCCGAAACCAAGGCGCAGGATATGCTCATCACCTCCCATTGTGAGGATTTGGATATTATCAACGGCGGTATCATGCATAAGGGATGCGTTGCCGAGGAATTGGGTGTCAAGGGCATGGACAGAGCGTCCGAGGACTATATCACCGCAAGAGAGATCGTCCTTGCCGCTTCCGTTGGCGCAAGGGTGCACATTGCCCATGTCAGTACACAGGGCAGCGTGGAAATCATCCGCGCCGCAAAGCGTCTGGGCGTTCCGGTAACCTGCGAAACTGCACCGCATTATTTCCTGTTCACGCACGAAAAACTGCGCTCGCGCAATGCCAACGACCGCATGAATCCGCCCCTGCGTGAGGAATCCGACCGCCTTGCCATTGAAAATGCAGTGCTTGATGGGACAATTGACTGCATCGTCACCGATCATGCACCGCATACGCAGGAAGAAAAGGCAGATTTTGAGAAAGCTCCCAACGGCATTGTGGGACTGGAAACCTCCCTCGCTGCAACACTGACAGCACTCTACCACACCGGAAAGTGCAGCCTTTCGGACATTGTACGCATGATGGCAGTCAAGCCCAGAGAAATTCTCGGCGTACCGCAGGCACAGCTTGCAGAGGGTGCAAATGCCGATCTGGTACTGGTGGACACGCAGCGTCAATGGACCGTTGAACCGGAAAAACTGCACGGAAAGTCCTGCAATACGGCATTCCGCGGCATGGAGCTGACCGGTAAGGCAGTCATGACCATCACTGATGGCATCATCCGTTATGAGGAAATGTAAGGCGTAAGCCTTTCAGATAGGGGCATTTCCGGATTCCGGCAATCCCCAAAAACAATCAAAGGAGAAATGAATCATGGGCTTTGACAGACTGATCGAAAAAATCAAGGAAACACGCAACCCGTCCGTAGTAGGACTTGACCCCAAGCTGGAGTATGTGCCGGAATTCCTTATCAGGAGATTCCAGCAGGAGGACGGCTGTAGTCTGAAAACAGCATCCAGAGCAATTTACGAATTCAACAAGATGATCATTGACGAAATCTGCGACATCGTACCGGCAATCAAGCCGCAGGCTGCGTACTATGAAATGTACGGCTACCATGGTGTCAAGGCACTGGAGCGCACCATCCGTTATGCAAAGCTCAAGGGCATGTTCGTCATTACCGATGGTAAGAGAAACGACATCGGTGCAACAATGGAAGCCTATACCGCTGCACATCTCGGCACTGTGATGGTGGGTGAGAATGAGCTGGAACCGTTCGGCGCAGATGCACTGACCGTAAACGGCTATCTCGGCTCTGACGGTATCAATCCGCTGCTGGGCGCGTGTAAGGAGCGCGACAAGGGCATTTTCGTTCTGGTCAAGACCTCCAATCCCTCCAGCGGTGAACTACAGGATCAGCTGATGGACGGCGAACCGCTGTATGCAAAGATGGGCGACCTGTGCGAAAAGTGGGGCGCGGATACCATTGGCAAGTACGGCTATTCCGCAGTCGGCGCAGTTGTAGGTGCGACCTATCCTGAGCAGCTCAAGGAGCTGAGGGAAAGACTGCCGCACACCTTCTTCCTCGTACCCGGCTACGGTGCACAGGGCGGCGGCGCAGAGGGCGTTGCAGCTGCATTTGACGAAAACGGTCTGGGCGGCATTGTCAATTCCTCCAGAGCCATCATGTGCGCATACAAGAAGGAAGGCTGTGACGAGCGCGATTTTGCAAAGGCTGCAAGACGCGAAGCCATCCGTATGCGTGATGATATTACAGCGCATATCAATCTCGGCTAACACTCCATCCGGCGGATGTTCCACGCATCCGCCGATTTGAACATATGTCATAGGAAAAGAGGAAACTGCTATGAAGTACACACAGGGACAATATCCCATCGTAGAAAAGAAAACCCTCGCAAAAGAAATGTACAGCTTCGTGATTTCCTGCCCCGAAGTGGCAGAAGCAGCGCAGCCGGGACAGTTCGTGCATATCCGCATCGGCAGCTTTACCCTGCGCCGCCCGATTTCCATTTGTGAAATCGACAAGGCAAAGGGCACACTGCGCATTGTTTTTGAAGTACGCGGCAAGGGTACGCAGGAAATTGCAGGACTGAACAAGGGCGACCTCATCGACATGCTCGCCCCCCTCGGTCATGGCTTTACTGTTAATCCGGAGCTGTCCAAGGTCATCTGCATCGGCGGCGGCATCGGTACGCCCCCCATGCTCCCCCTCGCACAGGCATACGGTGAAAAGGCGACCGTTATTACAGGTTTCCGCAGTGCCAATGCTGTGATTTTGCAGGAGGATTTCAGAAAAACCGGCGCGGAAACCATCCTGTGCACCGATGACGGTACTATGGGAGTGCATGGTTTTGTGACGCAGCCGTTGGAGGAATGCCTGAAAAACGGCGGTGTTGACGCAATTTTTGCCTGCGGCCCGATGCCCATGCTCAAGGGCATTGCAGCACTTGCGGCGCAGTACAATGTACCGCTGTGCGAGGTTTCTTTGGAAGAACGCATGGCTTGCGGCGTTGGCGCATGTCTGGGTTGTGCATGTAAGGTCAAGAGAAATGACGAGGAATATTTCCTGCATGTCTGCAAGAATGGTCCTGTATTCAATGCTGAGGAGGTAGTTTGGTAATGGCTGATCTGTCTGTAAACGTAGCAGGGGTGGAATTCAAGAACCCCATCATTCCGGCATCCGGCGTATTCGGCTACGGCAGAGAGTACGAGGAATTCTATCCGCTGTCCAAGCTCGGCGGTATTGCCACTAAGGGCACGACCGGCACACTGCGTACCGGTAATTTATCCCCCAGAATTGCCGAAACTCCGGCAGGTATGCTCAATTCCGTGGGACTGCAAAACCCCGGCATTGACACTTTCATTGAACGTGAGCTGCCCAATCTTCTGACCAAGGACACCGTGATTCTTGCCAATATCGCAGGCTCTACCCCCGAAGAATGCGCCGAGGTTGCAGCAAAGCTGGACAAGACCGATGTGCATATGATCGAGCTGAATATTTCCTGCCCGAACGTCAAGCAGGGCGGTGCGGCATTCGGTACATCCTGCACAAGTGCGGAGGCAGTGACCGCGGCAGTGCGCAAGGCAACGAGCAAGCCGCTGGTCGTCAAGCTCTCTCCGAATGTGACGAGCATCGTGGAGATTGCCAAGGCAGTGGAATCCGCCGGTGCGGATGCGCTGTCCATGATCAACACGCTCCTCGGCATGAGAATTGACGTGCGTACACGCAGACCGGTACTGCACAACAATGTCGGTGGTCTGTCCGGCCCTGCGATTCTCCCCATTGCCGTGCGCATGATCTGGCAGACGGCGAATGCAGTTTCCATCCCGATCATCGGCATGGGCGGCGTGTCCACGGGTGAGGATGCCATTGAACTGATGATGGCTGGTGCATCCGCTGTGCAGGTTGGTGCGGCGATCTTCACAGACCCTTACGCGCCGATTAAAATTGTGGACGAAATGAATGCTTTTCTTGATGAAAATAAGATCGCTTCTGTGAAGGATATTATTGGTACAGTACAGCCATGGTAAAAATCAAAATTGACTATAACACTGCTTACTATCGGGCGATCAATCGCAACACCTTTATCTGGTGGGTAAATATTTGTGTAACTATTCTTTTATGGTGCTTTGCGATCCTGCAAATGACAGGTCTGGTGGCGGATCGTTATTTCTGGATGGTGTTGTTATTTGCGGTATTGTATACAATATCACAGCTGATTCAATCCGCTTTTTTCACAACTAAAATCCGAAATAGAAATTCTCCCGATCCACAGGCTGTTTGGACATTTGACGAACATGGAATGACTGTTGATTTTTCCATCGAGGGCAGAAGATGTCATGAAGAATTTGACTTTTCGCAGGTTGCTGTCATGAAGGAATATAAGGACTATTTTTGCATGAAACTAAAAGAACCGCAGATGAACATTTTTATGAAACACTGTATCATTGAAGGAACAGCGGACGAATTAAGAGTCCTGTTTCAGAAACAGCTTGGAAATCGGTTTCATCTGAAATAGAAGGAGTAACCCCATGAACGAAGAATGCCTCATCTGCAAATCGCCCCTTTCCTATCTCGAAACCGCACAGAGCATGAAATGCGAGCTTTGCGGGAAAACAGAACACAGCAAAACTGCCTGTATCAAGGGGCATTATGTCTGTGACGAATGCCACACAAAGGGCATGGATGCCGTCATCGGCATCTGCCTTGCACAGACGGGCAAGAATCCCATTGAAATTCTGAATACACTCATGCGTGAACCATTCTGCCATATGCACGGACCGGAGCACCATGTTCTTGTCGGCTCTGCACTTCTGACTGCTTACAGAAATGCCGGCGGTGCAATCGACCTGATTCCGGCACTCAAAGAGCTGATGCACCGCGGCAAGCAAGTCCCCGGCGGTGCGTGCGGCTTTTGGGGTGCTTGCGGCGCAGGTGTCAGCACGGGGATGTTTCTGTCCATCATTTCAAAGGCATCGCCCCTCACGGAAATTCCGTGGGGACTTTCCAACCGCATGACGGCGAAATCCCTCGAAGCCATCGGCAATGTCGGCGGCCCCCGCTGCTGTAAGCGTGATTCCTACCTTGCCATCCTTGAAGCCATTGCCTTTACAAAGGAACATTTCGGCATTCAGATGGAAGCCTCCGAAATCGTCTGCGGATTCAGCCACCGGAACAACCAGTGTATCGGCAAACGCTGTCCGTTTTCACCCCTGCACCATAAGAAAAAGGTCGCATTCCTCTGCGTCCACAATTCCTGCCGCAGCCAGATTGCCGAGGCACTGGGAAAACACCTTGCATCGGATGTCTTTGAAAGCTATTCGGCAGGCAGTGAGCTGAAACCCCGAATCAACCCCGATGCCGTGCGTCTGATGAAGCAGCTCTACGGCATTGATATGGAAGAAACCCAGCACAGCAAGCTGTTTGCGGATATTCCCACGCCCGATCTTGTGATTTCCATGGGCTGTGATGTGGGCTGTCCCTACATCGGCAGGGGCTTTGATGACAACTGGAATCTGCCAGATCCGACGGGGGAGAGCGATGCGGTGTTTATGGATGTGATCCGCCGCATTGAAGAAAACATTCTGGAGCTTCGTGACCAACTGACAGGAGAACTATCATGAGGAACCACACATTTTCCATCATCATCCCCGCCCACAACGAAGAAAACTACATCACCGCCTGTCTGGAATCCATCAAGCTTGCCGAGCAGGAAGTATCCGGAAACCGCGTGCAGATCATTGTCGCGGCGAATCGCTGCACGGACAAAACCGCTGAAATTGCGAGAAAATTTGGTGCGCAGGTGATCGACAATCAGGATAAGTGCATCAGCATGATCCGCAATGCCGGTGTCAGAGCCGCAGAGGGCGATATTATTGTAACGATCGACGCAGACAGCCGTATGACAAAAGGCTCTTTGAAAGAAATCGCAGAAATGCTCGAATCCGGCAAGTATGTTGGCGGCGGCACTCGTTCGAAATTTGAAAGATTGTCCCTCGGCATTCTCTGCTCCGGTGCCTATGTCGCATTCAATCTCATTCCCATCATGTGGAAGAATAAAGCCGCCCTTTCCGGCGGTATGTTCTGGTGCTATAAGCGCGATTTTGAGAAGATCGGCGGCTTCGATGAAAGCCTGATCAGTCTGGAGGATATGGATTTTGCCGTAAGACTGAACAAACTCGGCGTGAGCAGGGGACAGAAATACGGCACGCTGAAGAAATCCTATATCCTCACCTCCAGCCGCAAATTCGATGAATTCGGTGACTGGTACCTGATCAAAAACCGCAAGCTCACCAAACGCATTTTCACAGGAAAGGACAGGGAAGCGGCGGATGGGTTTTATTATGATGTCAGATAAGAAATGCCCCGTACAAGTAAATAGGAGAAAACCATGAATTTTTTTTCGAAAAAAAGCGAATTGCTCACGCAACTGGAACAGGTACTTCCAAGTGGAATGCAGGTGCCGGCGGAAATCAAAAAGCTGTACCAGTACATCGAAAAAAATGCTCTTTATATTGATGCAAACGGTTATCGTTACGGAATGTTGTATCCGGAAAATCAGTTGAAAGCCAGCATCACGGACAGCGGCAGAGATGGCGGCACAAAAATCACATTCTATGCAGGCGGCACAGAAAACCTGAAATACTGGTTCGGCGGCGAGGATAATCCTGAAATTACCAGCAGACTGTGTGTATTTGCACAGAGCGGCGGAGATGGTTCAGAATGTGCATTCTGGCTCACGGATGACAATGAACTGAAAATTGTGCATATGGGCTCAGGATGCGGTTCAACGCTCTGCTGTGTTCTTGCAGATAATGCACTTGATTTTATCAGATTGATTGCAATTGGCTATGATGAAATCTGCTGGGACGAGGATTTTTCCTATCCCCCGAATGAAAGACCCGGGGTGGATGTGTTTGTTAAACCAAATGCTGAATTTCAGGAATGGGTACAGCAGACTTTTTCTACTGGAATTCCCCGGACAGCACTGGAAATTGTCAAGCATCCTGCAAGTATGGATGATGACACATCGGAAGATGCTTTCTTCCAGTGGGTACAAAAACACCTCAGCTGATCGAAAGTTGGAATGCAATCATTATCCCCCGATCAGATCAGCC
The DNA here is from genome assembly GCA_015066845.1 of Ruminococcus sp. Classification (GTDB taxonomy): domain Bacteria; phylum Bacillota; class Clostridia; order Oscillospirales; family Ruminococcaceae; genus UBA3855. The sequence goes on from SVNO01000003.1 coordinate 31,596, forward strand.
AGGAGATCAAGACATATATTGAGACACTTACAGACCGTTCTTGATGAAATAAGGAGAGAAAACTATGAAAACACCACAGGAACGCAAAGCACTTTCCGAACAGAAAATCAGGGCTAAAGGCATTGGTGTATTTGAGGGACTGCCCTGTATCGAATCCGCCGATACTGTGACGCTGAAAAGCATGGATGCCATCTGCAAAAGAGCCATCACAGCACTGCTTTCCACGCAGATTGCGTGTGATATTTCCGAACAGCAGTACGGCAATGTGAAATTCTTCATTGACCTGATGAAAAAATACGGAGTGTACGACGGACTCAATGAAAAAGAAAAGCACCTTGTCAACGGCATGTTTGACCAGCAGGATGTTGTGGATGTTGTCTGGGAATACGAATGCTTCTGGGCACTTGCATGGGCACTTGGACTTGTGGAGGATATTGCGGATGCAAGCCAGATCTGCGACTGCCAGAAAGCAGTCCATCTGGTTTCGGACTGCGATTGCTTCGAAGCATTCTGCGGGAACTGCAAACCCCGTGATATCGAAGAAATCCTCGATATGCTGGATCTCTACTATCGTTATCACTGGGCATGTGTCCAGAACATGCACGTTGACAAAACACTCCCCATCGGTGATCTGAATATGGAGGTCGTGTTTGAACGCCGGAGAGGTCTGGAATGGCTGATCTCGCAGGAAAACGATTGGCATGAGATCGCGCTGCATACCTGATGAAGAAAAAGGTCGCAGAAGTGCTGCTGTAAATGAAAGGTTATACTATGAAAATTCTGTCCGTAGACTTTGGCGATGCCCGCACAGGGCTTGCCATCTGCGACAAATCAGAATTCCTCGCATCCCCTGTGTGCGTTGTGCAGGAGCGTCATTTTGAACGCTGTGCCGATGCCGTTGCTGCAAAGGCAAAGGAATTGGGGGCGGAGCTGATTGTCGTGGGCTACCCGAAAAATATGAATAACACCATCGGCGAACGTGCCGAAAAATGCATGAATTTTGCAAAGCTTCTGGAGGAGAAAACCGGTTTGGAAACCGTGATGTGGGATGAACGCAGCACCACCGTTTCCGCCCACAACTATCTCAATGTCACCAATACCAGAGGCAAAAAGCGCAAGGCAGTGGTGGACGCGGTTGCAGCCGTGATTATTCTGGAAAGCTATCTTGCTTATCGGAAGAATTGCGCGCAATAAAAAAGCCGCCAGATGGCGGCTTGGAATTCAGTGCATCATCGACGTAATATCATCTACAACGCAGCCGGCAGCATGAAGTGCCTGCTCCGCATGTCGCTTGATGCGGTGCTTCTTGCGGTCGGATGTTTTCGACAGATAATAACAGGCAGTTCCGGCTGCTGCGCCGAGTGCCATGCCTTTGATAAGTGTACTGATTTTCATATGCTATCCCTCCTTTTCAGAGATAGTATATGAAATAGTTCTTTCAAAATCAATGGAAAATGCTGATATGAAGCAAAAAGGAGTTTTCCCATGTCATTACATATTGTTCTCTGTGAGCCGCAGATTCCACAGAATACCGGCAATATCTCCCGAACCTGCGCTGTAACCGGCGCAAAGCTGCATCTGATTCATCCGTTCGGCTTTACCATTACCGACAAACAGCTCAAACGTGCAGGACTTGATTATTGGGATAAGCTCGACATTACCGAATACGAAAGTCTTGACCAGTTCATGCAGCTGCATGAACAGGATGCCCTCTATTTTTTTACTACAAAGGGAAGAAACCGCCATTGTGATGTGCAGTATCCTGCCAACAAGGATGTCTATCTGATGTTCGGCAGGGAGGACGCGGGATTGCCGGAACAGCTTTTGTTTGTCCATCCCGACACCTGTGTGCGCATCCCCATGCGCCCGACCTTGAGAAGCCTGAACCTGTCCAATTCCGTTGCCATTGCCGCGTATGAAGTACTGCGGCAGTGGGATTTTCCGGAGCTGGAGGCAACGGGCGAGCTGACACAATTTGAATGGGAATAATCCCCGAAAAGGAGAAAATTATGGAAAAAATCAAATTGATAACCGACTCGACCAGTGATATTCCGCTGCCAGTGGCTGAAGCACTGGGCATTGACGTGATGAGCATTATGCTCAGCGTGAACGGCGGCTCTTATGCGGAGCAGCGTGATTTGTCCACTGATGAATTCTATGAATTGCTCATTCAGTCCGATGAACTGCCGACAACTTCCCAGATTACGGCATTTGCCTACGAGGAAAAATTCAAGGAATACCTCGATGCAGGCTATACCGATGTCATCTGTGTGACGATCAACAGCAAAGGCTCTGCCACCTACCAGAATGCATTGATGGCAAGAAATACCATTTATGAGAATTATCCCATGGCAGTTGAGCAGATGCGCATTCATGTGCTTGACTCGAAGTGCTACACTGCCGTGTATGGCTTTGCAGTGCAGCAGGCAGCCCATATGGCTGCAAGGGGTATCAGTGTTGACGAAATTCTGGGATTTCTGACGGACTGGTTTGAAAAGGCAGTCGTGTACGTCATCCCCTCCACGCTGAAATATGCCAAGAAATCCGGACGAGTTTCCGCAGCCGCTGCATTTGCAGGTGACCTGCTGGGACTTAAGCCTGTGATTCGTTTTGCAGACGGTGATAATATCGTGATTGAGAAAATCCGCGGTGAAAAGAAAATTGTACCTACACTTGTGGAAAAGGCAGAGCAGATGCCCAAGGGTGCTCCCTATCTTGTGCTGCGCGGCATGAACAGCGAGCTGCCAGAGGAGCTTGCACAGGCATTGACAGAAAAACTTGGCTATCCGCCGGAGGATATTGTGAAAATCGGCGCGGCTGTGTCCATTAACATCGGACCGGAAATTACCGCGATCCTCATGCTGGAAGACCGTTAAGCTCCATGGAATACCAGCTCATCATCATTGGCGGCGGCGCATCCGGACTTGCCGCGGCACTGACAGCGGCATCCTACGGCATGGAGCGCGTTGCCGTACTGGAACGCCAGCCCCGCGTAGGGAAAAAAATCCTTGCCACGGGAAATGGCAGGTGCAATCTCAGCCATATGCCCATTGCGCCGGAGGATTTTTCGGGAAGTGTTCCGGTTGCAGACATTCTCGCAGAATTCGGCGATGCTTCACTGTTTTTTGAATCCCTTGGTCTTTGCTGCCGCACGGATGCACAGGGGAGAGTCTACCCGTACAGCATGACTGCCGGCGCGGTGCTCGATGCACTGCGCAGTGCATGTGAACGCTGTGGCGTGGAGGAGCACTGCAATACCTGCGTGACCTCCCTCACCCCTTGTGGTTCGCGTTGGCGCGTTGGCACGGAGCAGGGAGAATTCCTCGCAGATGCGGTCATTTTCGCCGCCGGAGGCTATGCTGCACCGCAGCTTGGCACGGACGGCAGCGCGTGGGAGCTTCTGCGCAAACTCAGCATCCCCCTTGCTGCGCCCAAGCCCATTCTCTGTCCCATCCGTTCGGATGCCGACTGCCTGCGCCCGTTGAAGGGACTGCGCGCTCGTGCAGAAGTGACGCTGTATGACCGTAATCACGCGGTTTCTACCACACAGGGGGAAGTCCAGTTCACAGAAACAGCCCTCTCCGGCATTTGTTTGTTCGATTTGTCAGGGCTTGTGGATGTGTCGCGCTGCGGGGATTTCCGGATTGCCCTCAACCTCTGTCCGGAACGCAGTGAGGGAGAAATCACTGCCATGCTCTACGCATTTCAGGCGGTTCGTTTCGGGGCAGACTGTGAAGCAATGCTCTCCGGCATTGTGCAAAAGCCCCTTGCACGGCGTATCCTCAAGGAATGCGGCATTCGTGCAGCTACGCCATGCGACCAGCTTGACGGCAAAAAAATTGCCGCAATTTCGCAGAAACTTCATTGCCTGCAATTCCCCGTCACCGGACTTGCCGACTGGAAACAGGCGCAAGCCACTGCCGGCGGTGTGATGGGCAGTGCGTTGGATGCGCATTTGCAGGTCAAGGTGCACCCGAACCTCTATATTACCGGAGAAGCTGCCGATGTGCATAGCATCTGCGGCGGTTATCACCTGCACTGGAGCTGGGCAAGCGGTGTGTGGGCAGCAAAGCATATCGCAGAAAGGAGCTTGTGCCCATGATTCGTCTACAGAATATCCGGATGCCGCTGGATTATACCGAACGGGATTTGTACCATGCAGCGGCAAAAAAACTGCGCATTTCAGCCGAATCCATCCAAAAGCTCCAAGTACGCCGCCGTTCTGTGGATGCCCGTAAGCGCGGCACAGTGTCGTTTCTCTTCTCTCTGGATGTGCAAACACCGCAGGAATCCCGACTGCTTCAGCAATTCTCCAAGGATAATGACATTTTCCCCGTCACCGATATTCCCTACACAGTCGCACCCCATTCCATGCAGACGCGCCCTGTTGTGGTCGGTTTCGGGCCTGCCGGAATGTTCGCTGCCTATGTACTGGCATTGGCAGGTACGCGCCCGATAGTCCTCGAACGCGGCTGCGCGGTTGAGAAACGCATGGAAAAAGTGCGGAAATTCAGGGAAAATGCCATCCTTGACACAGAATGCAACATCCAGTTCGGAGAGGGCGGCGCAGGTACTTTTTCCGATGGCAAGCTCCATACGGGCATCAAGGATGTCCGCATCCGCTTTGTACTGGAAACTTTTGCCAAATGCGGTGCACCTGAGGAAATTCTCTGGCAGGCGAAGCCCCACATCGGCACGGATAAGCTGATGGAAACTGTGCGGAATCTGCGCAATAAGATTCTTTCCCTCGGCGGTGAGGTGCATTTTTCCGCAAAGCTCACTGGCTTTACCCAAACGGACGGGGCACTGACGGCTGTGCAGTATGTGCAGGATGGCAGGGAATACGAAATTCCCACAAACCACGCCATTTTTGCTCTCGGTCACAGCGCGCGCGACACCATGGAATACCTCTGTGAACGTGGATTGCCGCTGGCGCAGAAGCCCTTTGCCATGGGTGTGCGCGTGGAGCATCTCCAAGCGGACATGAACCGTGCGCTCTACGGCGCAGCTGCACAGCATCATGCATTGGGGGCAGCGGATTATAAGCTCGCAGTGCACCTGCCCAACGGCAGAAGTCTGTACACGTTCTGTATGTGTCCCGGCGGCGAAGTGGTGGCGGCGGCATCGGAGGAGGGAATGCTTGCTGTCAACGGCATGAGCCATTTTGCAAGAGCCGGAACCAATGCCAATTCCGCGCTCCTCGTGGGACTGACACCGGAGGATTTCGGCAGCGAGCATCCGCTTGCCGGTATGCAGTTGCAGAGAAAGCTTGAAAAAGCGGCATTTCTTGCAGGCGGCGGAAACTATGCTGCACCCGTTGTCCGTGTGGGGGATTTTCTTGCCCACCGTGAATCCGACCGGTTCGGCAAGGTCATGCCCACCTATATTCCGTCCACCACCTTTGCATCCCCCGACCGCTATCTTCCCGATTTTATGTGCGAAACACTGCGCCTTGGCATTGCAGCAATGGACAAGAAGCTCCACGGTTTTGCACATCCGGACGCAATTCTGACAGGCGTGGAATCGAGAAGCTCCTCGCCTGTGCGAATCCTTCGCGATGAAAATTATCGGAGTATCGCAGTAAAAGGACTCTACCCCTGCGGTGAGGGCGCAGGATATGCAGGCGGCATCACCTCTGCCGCTGTGGATGGAATCCGCTGTGCGGAGGCTGTACTCAAAGAAACAGGAGGAACAAATTCATGCAAAACCTGACAGATATTGGCTATGTCAAGAGCCTGTTGGAACGTCATGGCTTTCATTTTTCCAAGGCACTCGGACAGAATTTTCTCATCAACCCCAGCGTTTGTCCGCGGATTGCAGAGCTTGGCAATGCCGCACAGGGTTTCGGCGTACTGGAAATCGGTACGGGCGTGGGAACGCTCACTGCGGAGCTTGCAAAACGTGCGGAAAAGGTGAGAGCCGTGGAACTGGACGACCGCCTGTTCCCGATTTTAGACGAAACATTGGCTGAATTTGACAATGTAAAAGTCATTCACGGGGATGCGATGAAATACGACCTTGCCGCGCTCATTGCCGAAGAATTTCAGGGCTTGCGCGTGGCAGTCTGCGCGAATCTCCCATACTATATCACATCCCCCCTCATTATGCGCCTGCTGGAGGAAAAGCTGCCCATCGAAACCATTACCGTCATGGTGCAGAAAGAAGCCGCACAGCGACTCTGCGCCCCCATCGGCAGCCGTGAGGCAGGTGCAGTGTCCGTGGCAGTTGCGTTTTACGGCACGGCGAAAACCCTGTTTCAGGTGTCACGCGGCAGTTTCATGCCTGCGCCGAATGTGGATTCCGCGGTTATTCAGATTACCCTGCACAAGGAAAAGCCATGGCAGGTAGTGGATGAAGCACTCTTTTTCCGCATGGTCAAGGTTGGCTTTTCACAGCGCAGAAAGCAGCTCTCCGGTGTGCTTGCCGGTGGTCTGGGCATTCCGAAAGCGCGGATTCAGGAACTTTTTGCACAAGCCGGCATTCCAGTGACCGCCCGTATTGAGTCGCTGACCATGCAGGAACTTGTCACGCTCTCAAATGTGCTTGTCAATGCGTGAGGTGAAGTATGCGGATTGCGATTTGTGATGATTTACCCGAATGCCTCCAGCAGGCAGTGCAAGCCATCAGGGAATGCACACAGAGTCTTGATATACTGATTGATACCTTTGCATCCTCGAACGAGTGCTTGCAGGCATTCCGGAAGCATCCCTATGACCTGATGTTTCTCGACATTGAGATGCCGGAGCTTGATGGCATCTCCCTCGCGCGGAAGCTGCGCGAATGCAGTCAGGATGTCCCCGTTGTCTTTCTGACCACCCATATCGAATACGCCCTCGACGGCTACGAAGTCAATGCACTGCGCTATCTGACCAAGCCCATCCGTCCGGAAAAGCTCAGCGAGGTGCTTGTGTACGTCCAGCGGCAGCTGGAGAATCAGCGCACACTCTGGCTGAAACTCCAGACGGGGGAAGTCTGTGTTCCGGTGCCGGACATTCTGTGCATGGAGGCGCAGAACCAGAATATTATGATATATACCGCACAGCAGTCCTACTCTGTGCGCTACAACCTCGGCGACTATGAAAATGAACTTGCAAAGGACGGCTTTTTCCGCATCCACAGGGGCTATCTGGTATCCCTGCGCCATGTGAAAAGTCTGGGCAAGCATGATTTGACGCTCGACAACGACATTGTTCTTCCCGTGAGCCGGACAAAAGAAAAAGCACTGAAAGACGCGCTTTTCCAGTATATCCGAGAGGAGGCACTCTGATGGAGCTGGCAATTGAAATTTTACAGTATGTGGTTTACCCATTTGCGACGTTTTACATGTTTGCTGCAACCCTCCTTTTTCTCATTTGCTTTTGCGATTCGGGGTTTTTCTGGAGCAGGAAAAAAACGATCCTGCTTATTGCATTTACCTTTGTTGATATTTTCATACAGGAGCTTACTAACGAAAATTATTTTGTAGTTCTTATCATACAGCTTCTTTACATCGTTATCATTGTTTATGACTGCAAGGAAAAACACATCCGCAGATTCCTGCTGTTTTTCTTTGCTCATACTATTAATGCCAATATCATCAGTACAGTTGCAATCATCGGAATGTATTGTCTGCTTCCTGAGAGTAACGTAGAAAACATGTTATTTACCGATGGTGAGAATCTGTTTGTGACGGTTATCGTTACGCTTACCTGTGCTTTCATTTACCATTACTTATACCATCGACTCTACCGCAAGCGTATTTTTATTCCGTGTACCAAACGCGAGTGGTTGTTTATGTTCGGTTATCTCCTATTCATTACTGCGCTGCTCATTCTGATATTGCTTTCCGAAAGGAATGGTGCTGCCACATTTGTTGTGATGGCCTTTTCTGTCATGCTCCTGACGATCATCATTCCGCTATTTGTTTTCTATAACAAAATCCACAATTATTACCGTGAACGTGTCGAGTTTCAGGAAACCTATCTGCAAGCCGAGCTTGCACATTTTCAGCAGTACAAACGCGCACAGGAGGAAACAAGGCGGTTTCGTCACGACATCCGCAACAACCTGCTGTGCCTCAATGAAATGCTGCATGACGGCAGAACGGACGAAGCCACGAACTATTTGCAGGAGCTTCTGGAGGGTGTGCAGAGTCTTTCTTCGCGCTATGTCAGCGGCGATGAAGTACTCGACTGCATTCTCTCCGCTAAGACCGGTGAGATGCAGCAAAAGCAGATCGCCTTCCATCTCAACGGCGTACTGGCTGGCGGTTTGCCGTGGAAACCGATTGACATCTGCAATGTCTTTGCAAACGCGCTGGACAATGCCATTGAAGCCTGCGACAAGCTGGAGGATGAAAAGTGCACCATTACCATGACGCTCAAAGCAACGCCGCAGTACTGGTTTGTCCGCATTGAAAACCCCGTTGCACAGGATGTGGATGTCAGCCAGATTTTTCAGGAAAGAGGCGGTTATACGTCAAAACCCAATGCCGCACAGCACGGACTGGGCACTTACAACATCAAGCGTACCGTGGAATCCTATGACGGTATCGTCAAGGCTGAATGCAAAGACCAATGGTTTGCACTGGAATTGATGATTGACAAGAGCTGTACTGCATAAAGCAGTTTCCCCTCCCGCTGGGAGGGGATTTTTGCAGTTCACGACAGAAATCATACAATTTACGACAGATTTGTGCAGACAGGAAAAATTTGTGGTATGATAGACACATCAAGAGAACGCAAAGCGTTCCAAATTACAATGGAGGTCATACTTATGCAAGAATCACTCACAATGGAAAACGTGCCTGTTACACGGCACAGCGTCAAGAAGGACGGAAACCACACCGGTTTCTCATTGGTGTTCTACGCCGTCATGCAGTTCATACTCACCATTTTCTGGACACTTGGTGAAGCATTCGGCAGGGTTGCGGTGCAGCTCCAGGATGTCACGGATGAAGCGGAAATGCAAACGCGATTCGCTGCATTGTTCAAGGAAGCCATTGGGGATATCGTCACAAATTCAGGCACTGGCATGATTGCTGCAACATGTATCGCCCTTTTCCTGCTGTTCCTCAAGCTGCGCAAGGACGAATGCAGAACAAGGATCATGCACAGCGAAAAGCCGATGACGCTGAAAGCCTTTTTGGGTATCCTCTGCGTATTTATGGGTGCACAGCTTGTATTCAATGGCGTTTATGCTGTGCTCGAAGCAGGTCTGAACTGCATCGGACTGACTGCAGAAGCTGCCATGGAAACTGCTTCCGGCGGTCATGATTCACTGTCCATGTTGATTTACGTCGGCATTGTCGCTCCGGTTATCGAGGAGCTTGTGTATCGTGGATTTGCCCTGCGCCTGCTCGAACGTCACGGAAAGATGGCTGCCATTATTGCATCCTCCATTCTCTTTGGTGTGATGCACGCCAACCTGCCGCAGAGCATGTTTGCATGTGGCATCGGACTGGTGCTTGGCTATGTAGCAGTGGAATACTCCATCCGCTGGAGCATTCTCCTGCACATGATCAACAATCTGGTATTTTCTGAGCTGTTGACCAAGGCACTGAGTGGTCTGAACGAATCGACACAGGAGATCATTTCCAATTCCATCTTCGGTGTATTCCTCCTCATTGGCATTGTCGTGCTCATTATCAATCGCAAGGCGATTGGTACGTTCATCCGTGAAAACATGTGGGAAAAGCCCAGACTGCGTTGGATTCTGACATCTGCCGGAATGCTGCTGTTCATCATCGGCGGTTTCGTCTTGGGACTGCTTATGCTGCAGCCTCTCGCACAATAAAACGAAAGCCCTCCATCATAGGAGGGCTTTCAGTCTGTCAAAAAACCTAAGAATAAACGCGGAGCGATAGCTCCGCACAAGGGGTTTGGGGACGAAGTCCCCGAAAAATAGCCCCTCCCCCGTTGGGGGAGGGGTTGGGGTGGGGGCAGTTACAGGGGTGCTAACCCCAGAAAAAGACTTTTTCGACAAGCTGAAAGCCCTCCATCATAGGAGGGCTTTTTTATCAATGCACATTCGCCGCAAGCGAAATGCCGGAAAATTGTTTTTGCTGGACATGTGTTCCCATATCCGCAGTGACTGTAATGCTGCACGGCTCTGTGGTATTGCAAAACGCACTGTCAAGCCACAGGGAGAAGCCATTGTCCCGTACCTCGTCATCGCCCAGAAGTTCCGCTTCGTAGCAGTTGTAGGCAAGGTAGGTGGTGGATGTACCGGCGGCATCCGTGAGCGTGACATAATAGCGCGGTGCCTGTTGCGCATCGGAAAACTCCATCGTTCCGTAAAGATGCAGGTATTTTGTACCATCATTGACCACATACAGCGTACCCTCGCATTCCCTGTCCGCTGCCGGAACTTCTGCCGCAGTCAGCGCATGGTGCTTGGGTGCTTCCTTTTGCAGCCAGCTGATGTTGCGCTCCACGATCTCTGCAATCACAAGGTCATACTGCATATTTTCCAGATGATGCATCGGATAGGGACGTGCTCTGGAATATTTCGCCGTGGCGAAATGCTCCGATAAATAGGGGATGATCGCTTCGCCGAACGAGTCACGGAACATCAGCAGTGCGCCGTTGCCCGTTGGCTGCATCGTGTCAATGTTCAAATCGTCCGCGTCCTTGTAACGACCGAGATAGCGGTAGGTAAAGGAAATCGGATAGACATGCTGCACGTCGAGTTCCGTTGACTGCGGGAACAGCATCCGCTGCAAATCCCCCTCCCAGACATTGGATTCCTCAAATGCCAGGTCGGCATAGGTTGTATGCGTAATTCCGGCAGCGTCAAGCAATGCGCGGTAGCCGTAGAGTGCACCGGTATTGTTCCAATGACTGTCATGCTTGTGGTAGAGCTGCACGTCCGCCGCAGAAGCCGTGAGAGCCTGTGCCATGTCGCAGTAGGGGAGACCTGCGTCCGCGATTGCCTGTGTCAGGCGCGTGAGATTGTTGTCCACACCGGACGGCTTGTAGTTTGCAGGCATGTACTGTGGATAGACCGTGCTTTTGTTCGGTACAACCGTCACCAGAAGGTGGCTGTTCATCTGTGCGGCATAGTCTTGCATCAGCTCCAGATTCCGGCAGATATTGGCAATGCCAAGGTCTGAAACCGTAGGATTTCCGAGGTAATCCTGTACAGTCGGCGTGTAGTACAGCCAGCCGTCTTTGCCGATGATGACATCCTCCTCCGCAGAGGTGTGCAGCAGCTTGGCTTTTAATGTGCTGTCGGCAGTGACAAGTGCGGAACGAAATCCAAAATGGTCGGATACATAGGACTGCACCTGACTGCTCCACGCCTCATTGAAACCGCCGTCCTCCTTGAGCAGCGAGGGAACTGCCGCAAGTTCGCGGTTTTCCGTGTTCTCCTCCTGTGTGTTTACTGCAAAGAGCATTGCACCGGGGAGTGCGCAGATGCAGAAAAACAAAAGGCAATAGCAAAAAAGTGCGATTTTCTGTAGTTTTTTCATATCTCTGCACCTCCCTTAGAAATTCAGATAGATGAACGGACTATATGTACCCGTGGACAGATAGAGCATACACAGCAGAAGCAGAACCATGCTCGTGCAGTAACCGCACACCTGTGCGGCAGTCTGTACCGCCCTGCTGCGTGTCAGCAGCCACGCTTCCAGTCCACGCTTGACAGGCATTGACAGGACAATTGCCACGGCGAATGTCACCAGCAGCAGGGGAGTGCAGTGCTGCCAGAACTGGCTCATGGAAACGGCAGTCTGTGCAGCGGAAAGTCCACCGCCAATGAACATTGTTCTGAGGAAGTAGAAGCCCTGCGTGAGGGAATCTGCACGGAAAATGGTAAAGCAGCAAACAACGGCTGCAAGTGTGTAGATATGGCTCAACACACGCAGAATCGGGTGTTTCTTCATTTTGTCAACGGGGATAATGCCGAAGTATTCGAGCATCAGCAGTGCACCATTGAGCAGTCCCCAGACCACAAAGGTAGCAGCTGCGCCATGCCACAGACCTGTGAAAAAGAACACGATCCACTTGTTGAGGATGGTACGCGCCTTCCCCTTGCGGTTGCCGCCAAGGGGGATGTAGAGGTATTCCTTGAACCATGTCGAAACGGAAATATGCCATCTTCTCCAGAATTCTGTGATACTTGCGGAGATGTAGGGGTAGTTGAAATTCTCCTTGAATGTGAAGCCGAACATATGCCCCAGACCGATTGCCATATCACTGTAGCCGGAGAAATCGAAATAAATCTGCAAGGTGTAGCAAATCGCGCCCATCCATGCCAGCGGCAGAATCAATTCATCACGTTCCATTGCAAAAATGCTGTCCACGACCACGCTGACAGTATCGGCAATGAGTACTTTTTTGGAAAGACCGCAGAGAAAACGGCGGATGCCCTGTGCGACTTCCGGCAGGTGCATGGGACGTTCTGTCAGCTGTGCTTCGATGTCCTTGTACTTGACGATCGGGCCTGCGATCAGCTGCGGAAAGCAGACGATGTAGAGCGTGAGCTTTGCAAGATTTTTCTGTACGGGAATATCCCCCCGATACACGTCAATGACGTAGGACATTGCCTGAAAGGTGAAAAAGGAAATGCCGATGGGCAGTGCAATGTGCGGCACAGGAATGTTCACAAGGGGGAGCAGATTGAGCGTTTCCGCGAAAAATCCGGCATATTTGAATACGCCGAGCATTCCGAGATTGACGACAATGGACGCAATCAGCCCGACGTGCCGCAGCCGTTCCCCCCTGTCCATGAGCCTGCCGAACAGGTAATTCCAGAGAATGGAAAGGAGCATCAGAAAGACCACGAACGGTTCACCGAACGCATAGAATGCAAGGCTTGCCAGAATCAGCAGCCCATTGCGCAGGTGGCGATGCGGCAGAATGCAGTATAGCCCGAATACGACCGGCAGGAAAACAAATAAAAATACAGTACTGCTGAAAACCATAGAATTCCTCCTGAGGAATGCAAAGCGGAGGCACTTCATAGTCCGCTATCATCCCGAAAAGCCCCTCCCCCAACGGGGAGGGGCAGGATGGACGGACTGTGCAGAGTCACAGCTCCACTTTACAGATTATAATTGTAGCTGATGCAGACAACCTTGTCACCGGAAATGGTGAAGCGCAGGTTGGAATTGCCGCTGGTGTAGACATAATCAGGGCCTTCCACCGTGTACCCTGTGCCATAGGCATTTTCCACATCTGCAAGGCTCGCGCCAATGCCGATGCCCTTGGAGGTGGTCAGGCTGCCGCCGGTAATGTCAATGCCGTAGGTCAGCTGTGTGCCGTTGCTGTCCCAGATGTACAGGGTGTAGTCGGTGTAATAATAGTTCACATCGTTGCCGTTCCCGTAACAGCTCGGCGCGGATTCCACGCTGTCCGCCGGAACTGCCGCAACAAATCCGGCAGCGTCCTGTCCGACAGTCAGGGAGCTGCCGCCTGCCGTGAACACAAGGTCAGCCTCAGTAAAGCTTGCTGGCGGCTGTGTCGGTTCTGTTGTTGGCGGTTCGGTCGGCTGTGCATCTTCAGACGGCTCTGTCGGAGCTTCCGTGGCTTCTTCCGTTGTCGGAGCTTCCGTTTCCGTGGCTGCGGACGATTCTGTAGTATCGGTCGTTTCCGTCGTTTCCGTTGTTTCTGTTGTTTCCGTTTCTTCTGTGGCAGCCGTCACCTGTGTGGTAGCTGCCGCCTTGGTGGTTGCTTTTTCCGTGGTGGTTGTGGATTCCGTTTCCGTTGCAGGTGCAGTGGTCGTGGTCTGCTCCGGTGTGGAAGTCACTTCTTCGGTCTGACTGCCGCAGCCAGCAAGGGCAGCGGACATGGCAAGTGTGCACAAAAGGCACAGAAATACGTTCTTTTTCATCATAATACACATCCTTATTTGTATTCAGGGATAAGATAGCCGAGCACGATATAATCTCCGGCAGAAATCATCGCATTCCAGCCATAGGCTTTGTAACCGTTGGTACAGTCATAATTCACCCATGTACCATTGACAAGCACCTGATTCCAGTAATGGTCGCCCGTGCCGTGGGTTGCATGGACAACGCGGCAGGTGTAGCCTGCCTCACGCAGGAGGAAATCCATCTTCGCTGCCTCATAATAGCATACCACATAATAATGGTCCATGGAATAGGAAACGAAATGCGTCCAGCCGATTTCCTCGATCTGTTCAAGCGTCTTGGTCGATTCGATCTTCTTGTAACGGTTGGTCGAACGAACATAGTTGTAAATATCCTTGATGCCAGAACCGTTCTGCTTGAGAATGTCATGTGCTCTTGCTGTAATATCTGCCAATTCCTGTGACATGGCAACGCCATCTGCATCAATGACATAGCCATCCACAGTCTGGTTTGTCACCATGATACCGTCCTCGCCGAAGTAACGCCGCACATTGTCGATCGTCTGCCAGCCAACAGCCATCAATCCGTCCTCATTGAAGCAATAGGTTTTTTCTTCAATGACCTGCCATCCGGTCAGCAGTACGCCCTCCGGTGTAAAATACCGCGTGCCATCGGACATTTTGACAAAGCCCCTGTACATCAGACCATTGGCGTTGAAATGGTAACGCTTTCCGTCAAGCGTCAGCCAGCCCGAATGCATCACGCCATTCTCATCAAAGTAACGCGTTCCGTCCTGCATGACCTGCCAGCCGGTGAGGAAGATACCGTCCTTATCAAAATAATAGCGGCTGCCGTCAATCGTCTGCCATTCCTGCGCTCTCGCGCCGGTTTCCGTGAAATAGTAATCCTGCCCGTCAATGGTCAGCCATTGTGCACATACCGTGCAGCCCGTTTCATCAAAACAGTAGGTATTTCCGCCAATCTGCGCGGTTTCATCCGACAGCATCACATTGTCCTCGTTGTAGTAACGCGTTCCGTCCTCAAGCTTCAGCCATCCGGTCAGCAGGGTGTAATTTTCCTGTGCGTAGTACTGCAAGCCATCTTCATCCGTAACCTGTCCGCGCTGCAAAATGCCGTTTTCATCGGCAAAATATGCCGCATATCCAAGCGGCTTAACCGGCAGATTCGAGCCGATTGCCGCTGCATACTGCAAAATGATTGCCGCATCCGCCGCGTCAATGACGGAATCCGCGTTGACATCCGCGTGACGGCGGACAATTTCCACCGAGGAAAGCAGGGGATTACCTGCGGAAAGTACTTCTTCGGCGGTCTGTGTTCCCGAACCTGCAATTGCGGCAGCAATGAGAAGGCTTGCTGCATCCGTACTGCTCACAGCGTCATCACCCTCAATATCGCCCACGATCCCATCCGGTACAATGTCGAATTTCCCGTACTGTTTTTCTCCGTTATCATAATAGGAATGTGTACCGTCCGGATTTTCCATAATGCCATTCTGCGGCACGGTCGTGTCTGTGTCCTCCTCCGGCTCATCCTCCGTAGGTTCTGTTGCATCCTGCGGCGCATCCTCTGTAGGTTCTGTTGCATCCTGCGGCGCATCCTCTGTAGGTTCTGTTGCATCCTCCGGCGCATCCTCCGTAGGTTCTGTTGCATCCTGCGGCACATCCTCCGTAGGTTCTGTTGCATCCTCCGTAGGCTCTGTTTTCTCCTCCGGCTGTGTTGCATCCGGTGCAGTTGGTTCTGCCGTATCCGCCAGGCTTTGCACAAGCAATGCATCATCCGCAGCCAATGCATTGGCAGAAGCTCCGATGACCTGCAAGCAAGTGCAAAGGAGCATACCAGCGGTAAGGGAACTGAGCATTTTCAATTCATTCCGTTTCATTGATAGCACCCTCTTTTCTGAAAATTCCGGCAGCTGCAAAAGGTCTGCATCCTGCCGCGCGTCCATACATGGAGAGTAGGGAAGTGCTGTTTCAGAAACAGCGATTTTTGCGAAAATGCGCAAAATTCTGCCCATTTTGCATGATGAACACGGTGATACTATCATTATACACTATTTGACAGCAAAAGTCAATATTTCTTTTTTTTGAGGAAACAATTCCCTCCTCTGAAAGTGATTTCTTTCTCTCCGTCCGATGCTCCTCATCAATCCTTTGTTTCCAATCTGCGCAAAGCTTTCCAAATAAGAAACACCCCCGAAACGCTTTGTGCATTTCGGGGGTGAGTTTTGGTTTTGTAGGCTATGAAAGGTGATTATTTTTTGAGAATCATCTTCATGAGAACAGCCAGGTCGAATGCGTCAATTCTGCCGTCGATACAGAAGTCAGCATTCTTGGGTGCTTCTGTTGCAGTAGTGGACTTGAGATACTTCTGCAGTGCAATGACATCAAGAACAGTCAGTTCATTGTCGCCATTGAGGTCACCGTATGTTTCCTCATCCACAGAACCATTCACTGTCGGTGCAAAGCAGCCGGGTGTTTTCAGGTTCGGAGTGTTGGGGAGAATCGGAGCTGCGAGATTCTCGCACTTATCAAATACATTGTCGCCAGCAGTGGTCAGGCTGCAGCTGCCATCCTTGCCTGCGATGCGGAATACCTTGAGACTTGTGCAACCGGAGAATGCATAGTTTTCAATGGTTTCTACAGAGGAAGGAAGTGTGATAGCTACAAGCTTATCACATCCAGCGAATGCACTGTTTTTAATCGTCTTAAGCTGGGAATTCGGTGCAAAGGTGATGGAAGTCAGGTTGCAGCCAGAACCAAATGCATAGCCTTCGATGGATGTAACAGTTGCCGGAATGACAACGGACTTCATCATGCCATACATGTTTTTGCGTGCACCTTTGCATTCTGTGTTCATCTGTACAACCGTGTAAACTGTGCCATCCTCTGCCTTTACAGTTTCCGGAATGACATAGCTTGTAACATTCTTGTCAAATACACCTGTGAATGCAACGGTCTTATCCTCCTTGCTCAGGATGGTGTACATGCCATTGTCTACGATAAAGTCATTGCTGCCAACATTGCTCTTGTACTGATACTCGATGGTAACATTTTTGTTCAGGATATGGCCATCAGTTGTGGTACAATTCATGAATTCTACCAGTGCAGCTTCATCTCTTTCATCCAGTACACGGTCGCCGTTGATATCGAATTCCTTGTCGCTGTAATTTGCAGGTATTGTACCGTTTACGAGGAACGTGCTCTTGAAGAAGTCGTAATCATCGCTGTCGATTCTGCCGTCCAGGTCAAAGTCACCCTGCAGTACAGGACGCTCAACAAAGACTGCATTTTCTCTCAGGAAGTCAGCCGTTACCTTTACGTCACCGTCAGTTGTTACGGAGTTGTCAGCCAGTACCTTGTACTTGTAAACGGTATCTGTCCAACGAATCTGGCAGCTGTTCATATCGCCGTTGCACTCTGCAACTGTAATATCGTCACCATTGATGGATGCAATGAACAGGCTGTGACCTGCTGTCGGAGCATTCGGGTCGGATTCCAGCTCAGAACCATCGGAATACAGACGAATCTGGTCGCCAACCTGCGGTACATATTCCTCAGGCTTGGAATCAGCGGTACGGGTAATCATACCATCTTCAATGTAGTAGCGTACAAAGGACTCTGTGCCCCAGATGTCCTCTGCAACCTTTCTTGCAAAACCGCAGCACTGCGGCAGGGACTTGATGGTGCAGTTGAAATCACCCTTCTTGTCAACGCTGTGTGAGCAGTCATAGTAGCTGTGCCATTTTCTTCCTTCATCAATGGATGCGCTTGTCATAGACAGCTTATGGTCAAGAGAGAGGCAGTATTCCTTCTTGTTCTTGGAGTGGTCGCAGGGAACAGAAGTTGTGCTGTCCTCAGAACCGTTTGCTTCCATTGCATTCCAGTATTCGCCATCGGGGAACTTGCTCATTTCAGCAGCAATGCGGTCTTCCCATTCAGAAAGAACAGTGGTGTACTTCACAGCTCTACGCTCATCGCTTACATACTGCATTGCCAGTTCCTGCAGATAGGTCGGTGTCTTTGTACCAATAACGAATTCATTGTACAGTGCGGTGTCTGTGCTGTTGAATACGCCATCAAAGTTCATATCATTTTCAACAGTGTACATGTACTTGGAGGTATCATTACCGAGGAACTGTACATACTGGGGCTGTTTATCAATACGCTGTACCTTGATACGATCCGTCCAGCCCTTGATGGTCTGGCTTGTGGAAAGACCTTCACCAGCCAGTACTCTCTGTGTGGGTGTCAGGAACTCGCCATCTCTGAAATAACCGCCCAGCAGTTTTCTGTCCTCAATACCGAGTACGCCATCCATATTGAGGTCACCGAGATAATAGGACGGGCTGCCACTCATCAGGTTGTAGACATCCTTATCCACTGTGTCACACCAACCAATGGTGTAAGCAGTCAGATCACTGATATCCGTACCACCGCCTATCATCAGCTCGGTAGTATCCTCATAGTATGCATTGCAGTACATTTTGAAGGTGTGGGAATTGCTGTAAATTTCAGTTTCTTTACCGGATTCATTCAGACCATCGTCGTAGTAATCCTTTGCACCATACAGATGTGCGATCTCATGCATGAGTGTATTGGATCTGTTGTTGTAAACAATTGTATACTCATTTGCATTATTATGGAATTCTGTTTCAGGATTGGATACGATAGCATAGCTTCTGCCGACAGGAGCATTGAGGTGGAACAGAACCATAACGCCATCTGCATCATACTGTTCCATCAGCTTCTCTGCATAGGGAGACATTTCTGCATCAGCTGCCTTCATCAAGTCAATTTCGCCATTGGATGCGTTCTTGATCTGCTCCATTACATTGGCAGCGTTACTGCCGGTTCCATCAGGAGATGCGCCCTGATTGTCATCAGCAGTGGGCATGATGGATATTCTCTTGCCGTTAATGAGGTTCTTATAAGGTTCAACACCCTGGAACAGGATTTCATGCACATCGTCATTCCATGCATTGTATGTGAAATAAATGTTCAGGGAGGGATCCGTTACAAATTCCAGATCTGTCACATTGTACTTCTCAGCATTTTCTTCAAAGTTTTTGAGGGACTTTTGGATGCTGCTCAGACGCTGTGCCATCATATCGGAATAAACGTACTTGCCATGGAAGTCTCCGGTTGTCGGAATAACGTTTGTTTCACCGTTTTTCTTGAAATAGTTGATATAGTCTACATTGTCAAAGGAAACAGCGGTTGCATTGGATGCATCTACTTCCTTGAAGCCCTGCTCCCATGTGGAGTTGAAGGTAACGTCAAGTTCTGTCTTCGGAATGGAATAAACCTTTGTATAGAAGAAATCGTAATAATTATTCTCCAGGTCATAACTGTCGAAGTCCTTCTTCTCCTCATCACTAAGCTTTGTCCACTGGTCAACCTCTGTTTCCAGATCCGGAAGGGATGCGCTTACTTCGTTGAGGAAGATGTTCACAACCACCTGCTTACCGCGCATTTCGCCGGCAGAACCATAATGCATGTAGGGGAGAGTTTCATCTGTGAGATAGGTTTCTTCATATTTGGTATCTCTGAAAGCACTATCACGGATTACTCTGGTCGTGGGAGTCATAAAAACATTTTCCAGATTTGTACAGCCGCCAAAAGCACCATCCTTGATGATTTCTACAGAATCCGGAATTGTTACTGTTGTGAGGTTGGGCAAATTGGAAAACGCATTACAGCTGATGTTGGTAACGCCATCCAAGATAGTTACTTTTTTTACAGCTCTTTCAAAAGTGTATGTGTATTTCCAAGGTGCTTTGTGCTGTGCAAAGTTGTCCATAACGCCGCTTCCGTAAATGGTCAGCTCACCATTGGGATTGAATGCCCAGTAAATGTCTTCACCGCATGAACCGGACTGCGCTGCAGCAGATGCAGTCAGCATATTCACCGGCAGTGCGCTGCTGATCGCCATGAGAGAAGCCAGAGAAACAGTCAGTGCTCTCTTGATCATGTTTTTCTTCATAATTCTACTCCTTTTTTTCTTTTTGACATTTACAATTCAGTTTGCGTGTTTTCAAAGCTTTCTGTGTACCAGTGTGCTGTACATCGGTGCTTAGCGTTCCGGTTCTGCATGATATCCTGCTGCTGTTCAGCAAAGAAACCCTCCTTCCCCCCTCATGCAGCTGGTTGTATACCGGATTTGTGTTATCATTCTTTCTTGGTAAACTTGAAACCACGATGTGAGTACGTTTCATTTTTGATTTGTTCAAGAAAAATTCACGGGATTGTTCCTAAAATGTAAATGCCTATTATCAATTTTATCACATTTAGTTCAAAATGTCAATAGATTTTAATCAATTTACATATAGTAAATAAACGAAAAGTGCAAAATTCCATTTTTCTCTCTTTGCAACTGGAAAATATTGCGTTAACTCTGTTCCGATAATTATCAGGATTTCTCCCTGTGGTAAAAACATGTCGAAGAATTCGGAACACATTATTTTCCCTGAATTGCACATATAATAGAGCTTTCACCATTGCGCAGCCATCCCTGAATGATGACAAAATGAAAAAATATTGCTATTTTTAAGCATAAAATTGACTGCCACAGTTGATGGAAATCAAGTCTAAAAAGTGCTATCGGCACATTTTTTTGAACGCTTTTCAAGAATGTGTCTAAATTGTTAAAAATATTACGAAATGTAGAAAAATGTTCAGAATGATTATTTTTTCAAATTCTGCTGACAAATGCAGATCTCCCGATTTGAACGCAAAGCCTTCCAAATAAGAACCCCCCGAAACACTATGTGCATTTCGGGGGGTGATTTTTGGTTTGTAGGCTATGAAAGGTGATTATCTTTTGAGAATCATCTTCATGAGAACAGCCAGGTCGAACGCGTCAATTCTGCCATCGATACAGAAGTCAGCATTCTTGGGTGCTGCTGTTGCAGTAGTGGATTTGAGATACTTTTGCAGTGCAATGACATCAAGAACAGTCAGTTCTTTGTCGTCATTGAGGTCGCCGTATACTTCCTCATCCTTGGAACCATTCACTGTCGGTGCAAAGCAGCCAGGTGTTTTCAGGTTCGGAGTTTTGGGGAGAATCGGAGTTGAGAGATTCTCGCACTTATCAAATACATTGTCGCCAGCTGTGGTCAGGTTGCAGCTGCCGTCCTTGCCTTCAATGCGGAAAATCTTGAGGCTTGTGCAGCCGGAGAACGCATAGTTTTCGATAGTTTCTACGGTATGCGGGAGAGAGATGCTTACCAGCTTATCGCATCCAGAGAATGCACCGTTTTTAATTGTCTTAAGCCGGGAATTCGGTGCAAAGGTGATGGAAGTCAGGTTGCAGCCGGAACCGAATGCATAGCCTTCGATGGATGTAACAGTTGCCGGAATGACAACGGACTTCATCTTGCCATACATGCTATTGCGCGCGCCTCTGCATTCTGTGTTCATCTGTACAACCGTGTAAACTTTGCCATCCTCTGCCTTTACAGCTTCCGGAATGACATAGCTTGTAACATTCTTGTCAAATACACCTGTGAATGCAACGGTCTTATCCTCCTTGCTCAGGATGGTGTACATGCCATTGTCTACGATAAAGTCATTGCCGCCCACAAGGCTTCTGTACTGGTACTTGATGGTGACATTTTTGTTCAGAATATAGCCATCAGCTGTGGATTGCTTCATAAATGCCTGCAGTGCAGCTTCATCCTTCTCATCCAGTACGAAGTCGCCGTTGACATCGAATTCCTTGTCGCTGTAATTTGCAGGTGTTGTACCGTTTACGAGGAACGAGCTCTTGAAGAAGTCGTAATCATCGCTGTCGATCTTGCCGTCCAGGTCAAAGTCACCCTGCAGTACAGGACGCTCAACAAAGACTGCATTTTCTCTCAGGAAGTCAGCTGTTACCTTTACTTCACCGTCAGTTGTTACGGAGTTGTCAGCCAGTACCTTGTACTTGTAAACGGTATCTGTCCAACGAATCTGGCAGGTGTTCATATCGCCATTGCACTCTGCAACTGTAATATCGTCACCATTGATGGATGCAATGAACAGGCTGTGACCTGCTGCCGGAGCATTCGGGTCGGATTCCAGCTCAGAACCATCGGAGTACAGACGAATCTGGTCACCAACCTGCGGTACATATTCCTCAGGCTTGGAATCAGCGGTAGGGGTAATCATACCATCTTCAATGTAGTAGCGTACAAAGGACTCTGTACCCCAGATATCCTCTGCAACCTTTCTTGCAAAACCGCAGCACTGCGGATACTTGCCAATTGTGCAGTTGAAATTACCCTTCGGGTCAATGCTGTGAGAGCAGTCATAGCGGCTGTGCCATACTCTGCTTTCATTGATGGATGCGCTTGTCATGGACAGCTTATGGTCAAGGGACAGGCAGTATTCTTTCTTGTTCTTGGAGTGGTCGCAGGGAACAGAAGTTGTGCCGTCCTCAGAACCGTTTTCTTCCATTGCATTCCAGTATTCGCCATCGGGGAACTTTCTCATTTCAGCAGCAATGCGGTCTTCCCATTCAGAAAGAACAGTGCTGTACTTCACAGCTCTATGCTCATCACTTACATACTGCATTGCCAGTTCCTGCAGGTAGCTCGGAGTCTGTGTGCCTGTCACGAAAGCGTCATACAGTGCAGTGTCCTTGGAATTGAAAACGCCGTCAAAGTTCATGTCGTTCTCAATGGTGTACATGTACTTGGAAGTATCATCACCTTGGAACTGTACATACTGGGGCTGATTTTCAATACGCTTTGCGGAGATGTGGTTTGTCCATGCCTTGATAGTCTGGCTTGTGGAAAGACCTTCACCAGCCAGTACTCTCTGCATAGGTGTCAGGAATGCATCGCCATTGTAGTAAGCACCAAGCAGCTTTCTGTCAGGAATACCAACTGTACCGTCCATGTCGATGTCACCGAGGTAATAAGGTGTTGCGCCGTTCATCTGATCGAAAACATCCTTCTCTACTGAATCGATCCAGCCGAGTGTATAAGCGGTCAGAGCATTGAACTTATTTGTGTTGTCCGTCATCATATCCGGGCAATTTCTGAAATAAGTGTCGCAGTACATCTTAAAGGTGGGAGAACCGGAAGTGATTTTTCCGTTGACATTGGAGTTCTTCAGACCATCGTCATAATAGTCCTTCGCACCGTATACATGGCAGATTTCGTGCATGATGGTGTCGATAGAATTGTTATACAGCATAACGAATTCTTCGCCGTTGCTCTGTTTCTCCTTCATTGTCTGAATTGCATAGGATCTGCCCCAGTAGCATTCATCCAGATGGACAAGCACAATTACGCCATCTGCATTGTACATGTCCTTCACCTTCTGTGCATAAGGAGACATTTCAGCATCATCTGCTTTCAGCAGGTCGATTTCGCCGTTGGTTGCATTATAAATCTGCTCAAAAACATTACGAGTACCGCTTCCTTTTCCAGAGAGGGGAGAAGACTTATCACTGGAGGAAGGCATGAGTGCATTATCCTGTGTGGGAATAATGGAAGGATGGGTGTCATTTAGGCGATGCTGATAGGTTACACCATCTCTGCCGATGGCTTCGCGTGTGCCATCATCCCACGTATTGTATGTGAAATGGAAGTTGAGAGAAGGTTCTGTAATGAAGTCCAGATCATTGATACCGTAGGATCTTGCGGATTCTTCCAGCTTTGTCAGTGCGGTGTTCAATCTGATGGAGTGTTCCTCCATTTTGTCGGAGCGAACGTAAGTGCCATAGAAGCCCTCATTCTGAGGAAGAACGGAGGTGTCGGACTTTACATAGGCAGGATAGTTTGTCGGATTGAGGGAAACAGCCATTGCTGTTTCGTCATTGACAGCTTTGTAACCCTGCTGCCATGCAGAAGTATAATTCTGGAAAGCAAGCTTATTCTTTTCAATGCGGTAAGTTTCAGTAGCGTCATGATAAGAATCATAATAATACTTATCCAGGTCGTAGCTGTCAAAATCCAGTTCCTCATCGCCCGTGATCTTGGTCCATTCAGCACGTCCGTCAGCTGAGTCCAGACTCGGCAGACCAATGGAAAGCTCATCAAGGAAGATATTCACAACCACCTGCTTACCGCGCATTTCGCGGGCAGAACCGTAGTTCATATACGACAGTTCTTCTGTTGTGAGATAGGTTTCTGCATACTTTGTACCAGCAAAAGCACCATCAATAATGACTCTGTCCGTGGGTGTCATGTAGACGTACTCCAGATTTGTGGAATCTCTAAATGCATTAAGACCGATCATTTCTACAGAATCCGGAATTGTTACTGTGGTAAGAGCTGTGAAATCGTAGAATGCAACTGCACTGATGTTAGTAACACCATCAGCAATCGTGATTTTGGTTACAGCATTACTGAGCTTTTGCCATGGTCTCATATGATGCAGATAGTTGTCCATAACACCATTACCAGCAATTGTCAGCTCACCGCTTGGATCATACGACCAGTACACACCATCACCGCATGAACCACCCTGAGCCGCAGAAGCAGTCAGCAAATTGAACGGCAGTGCGCTGGCAGCTACGAGAGAAGCGAGAGAAACAGTCAGTGTTCTCTTTATCATGTTTTTCTTCATAATTCTACTCCTTTTTTCTTTTTGACATTTACGATTCAGTTTGCGTGTTTTCAAAGCTTGCTGTGTACCATTGCCATTGCTGCAGGTCATCGGTGTTCAGTGTTTCGGTTCTGCATGACATCCTGCTGCTGTTCAGCAAAGAAACCCTCCTTCCCCCCTCATGCAGTTGGTTGTATACCGTATTTGCGTCCTCATTTTCTCTTATACCTCTGAACCTCCGATGTGAGTGCATTTCATCTTTGATTTGTTCAAGAAAGAATATGGAATCACTTCTGAAATGTAAATGCTTATCACCAATTGTACCACATTTTGCCTAAAATGTCAATAGGTTTTAATCGATTTACATATAGTAAATGGAAAGCAAGCGAAACTGCCCCATTATTTCCTGATCTTCTGGAAAATATTGCGTTTATTGTATTGGAGCAATTTCCGACCATTCCTGCGGACACATCAATATGCTGAAAAAAACAGGAAAGCTGTGTGATTCGGAAATTGCGTGAATAATTCAGTTTTTGATTTTGATTATCCATCTCTGAAGTCCTGTCGGAATATCAATATCTTGCTGGTTTCCGCACAAAATTGACTTAAAAAGCATACAAAATCCAGTCTAAATAGTGCTAACGAAGAATGGCTTGACTGTAATTTCTAAATTTTGTCTGAAATATTAAGAATATTACAGTCAGTAAAGAGAAAAGCTCTAATTTATGATTCGTTCAAATTCTATTGACAAATGAAGAAAAAAATGCTATGCTTAAGGCAATACTGCACAGAGGACAGTGCATCAGCGATGTATCCGCGACTGCCAGCACTCGCTGGGCATCTGCTTCATATTTGCTGTGGATTGTAAGTTCAGTATAAAAATACAATTATAACAAGGAGTAGTACAATGAAAAGAAATACAATGAAACAGACAATTGCCGTCTTTCTCGCTTCGCTCATGGCGGTTCAGGCTGGCGGCAGTTATCGGTTTCCATTGAGCGCGTTCGCAGAGGAAGTGCCGTATACAGGCACATGCGGCGAGTCACTTGAATGGCTCGTCTTGGGTAACGGGGTACTGAAAATCACGGGAAAGGGCAATATGCCGGACTATACGCAGCAGGATGCGCCGTGGGAAATGCACAGGGAAACAATCCGTGAGGTGCATCTCGGTGACGGCGTGGCATCCATCGGCGCGGATGCCTTTTCGCAGTGCACAGCTCTTGAGCGTGTGCAGATTCCCGATTCTACGCAAAAAATCGGTGCAAATGCATTCAAGGACTGCCAGTCCCTGCGATATGTGCTGATGAACCAGACAAGCAGGGTGATTGTGGAAAATGCATTCGAGGGCACGCCGTTTTTACAGTACTACACCACCGAGCAACTGAAAGGCATGGACAAGGGCGCGGCTGGTCTGATGCGCGGAAAACAGCTTGTTGTCAACATTTTTGTGGATGAAGTAACGAAAACTGAGGATGATTCCTTAGTGATTGCAGATTCATGGCAGCCCGAACCGGATGCCGGCAATGAACATGCTCCCGTACTGCTCGACTGTGATAATTTCTATGCCTATCTCCGCACAGATGATACGGACAAAACCGTTTTGCCGCAGGATTCCACGGATGCTGCAGGACAGCCCGTGTCCTCCGAAGCCATTGCCGGACGGCTTGCGGCGTTGGAGCATGTACTGACAGAATTTGAAACGCAGTCAGAGGAATTCCGGACGGATCCCGATACAAAGCTGCTGGAATTTGTCGAAGGTCCGAACTATTTTTTCACCTATCAGGCAACGGACGGCGCGGTGAGTATTGCCGGCGATTCACTCATGATCGGCGGAACATACAGCAATGGTGCGGAACTGATGCGGCAGCTCACAGAGGTGTCCGGTCAGCAGGTCGATCTGCGTACACGAACGGACAGTGAGATGAATTACAGGGAAATGCTCATGGAGGAGTACGATGCCGATGGTGTACTGTTTCTGTTCCATCATAACGCACCAACTGGTAAAACCATAGTGTTCCCAGAAGATTCCTACGAAGAATGTGCCATGCTCTGCACGGACGAGGAAGCAGTGCTTGCGGAACAAATTCTGACGATGTACAGCGCGAACGAAACGGAATACGGCATTCCGGCAATTGCCGCACCAATCGAAAATGGCGAAAAACCGTATACATTGATGCTCTGCAACGGTTCACTTCTCAATTCTGATGTACCGGATGGGCAAGTCAGTCCGCTGTCTGCCTATGTCCGCGGCTGGAATCGCACGATTGAATCGTCCGTGTATTTCATGCTTGGCAGCGGAAAGAACTATCCACTCTTTGATGTGAATCTGGACAGTACGTACAATGAGGATGATGCTGAACTGATTTCCGGCTATTTCAAGGGAGAATATCATTATGAACCTGCCGACATCTACGGTACGGAGAACAGCTGTTATCTGCCCCCGTTGAAGCGTATGTTTGCAGGTTACGGCATTTCGGGTGTCTATACCGGCATTGAGGGTTGGACGAATGATGTGAATATTGAAAGCTATGGGGATGCTGGATTATTGAAAATTTCCAATGCCAAACACCCCGGCAGCATCCTGCGCCCCTGCAACGATGTGAATTTTGACGGACTGGTCACAACGGGTGATAAGGACTTACATGATTCCTATCCGTTCCATGACGGCTGGGCAGATGTCAACTATCTGCAAGCTGTAATGATTCTCAAATCGAAGTCAAGCAAATTCCCGCAGCCCTTTACCATTGGCAGGGATACATGGTATTTTGCTAATGATAAGAGCTTTTTCG
Organism: Ruminococcus sp.; assembly: GCA_015066845.1. GTDB lineage: Bacteria > Bacillota > Clostridia > Oscillospirales > Ruminococcaceae > UBA3855. The sequence continues at coordinate 58,736 of SVNO01000003.1, forward strand.
GCGAAACGTACTCCATGAAGAAGGGACATAAGAAGCTTCTGGAATCGATTTCTTCAGAAATTGGACAATGGAACAGCAACCGCTTTTTGCATGAAGACCAATTCGCTGGCTCGTGCTACGGCATGTGTGCAACGACATTGCTGACATATTACGGACTGGTTCTGCCGCAGCAGCTCGATGAGGACGCAAAAACGCTCCATGATGTGGGTACGGGAAAGAACAGCGAGGCAGAATCCATTGAATCCTATATCAATTATTACCATGTTTCCCAGCGTTTCAAAACACAGCGCAGCAATCTGTTTGCCTATCCGGATTTGCCCCCGATTGCATCCATTCTTGCCTGTCTGGACGATGGCTCTCCCACCATTGTTTCCTACAAATACGCAAAGGGTGAACATGCGGTTATTGCGTATGGTGTCACTTACGGCAGATACATGGTCAACAATCTCACCTATGACGGGAAAATCCAGATTTATGACCCCGACCATCCGGACGGTGACGATACATGGTGCATTTATTTCAAAAGCTTTGCACCATCGGAATACTGCATCCCTGGTCGAAACGCATTTTCTCAGGACGAAACCCTGACCATTCTCGGCGCGCAGGACAAGCTCTCCGTTATTAATGACGAGGTACTCGTTGAGGGAAAAGTTTCCCTGCACCCCGAAAAACGCTTCAATGCATCCGTGAGAGCTGCGGATATGATCACGGACTATGCGTTCGGAAAGGGGACTACCCTCCCTGACGTAGTAAAGAACACTGAAATCGGCAGTGATATCATTGTCCCTGCGCAGATTGCAGGTATGGGCGAGTCCGTGTATTTCATGATGGACGCAAAATCGCCCTATTTCCTGAAGCTGGAAACCCCTAATGAGTTTGACGTACAATTGAATTATCCCGACTGCAAACTCCATGCCTACAGCATAAACAGCACGTCCGTTATCTTCTATCACAAAGGGAAAATCGAAATGCAGGCAAGGGGAACAAGCTACGAATTCTGCATGGAGGAGGAAACCAGTGTCACCGATTGGGAAAGCATCACTGTCAAGGATGAGAAAACCGGCGACGCGGCATTGGAACGTGCGGAGGATGGCTACCTGCTGACTTCCTCGGACATGGCAGATGTCAACGTGATTTGCACAGCACCGGGTATCTGTGCGGAGGTCACCTTTACAACGGACTACGAGAAAGTATTCCTCTATGAAATTGACAAGTACACCATCGGTGTTGCTGTGGATGCGGACGGTGACGGCACATTTGAAACTCCCATCGCCCAGAGTGACGAGGGAACAGCAGGCGACCTGAACAACGACAAGGCTTTTACTGTGCTCGATTTAGTTGCAATGAAACGTTGGCTGCTTTCCGGCAATGTAAAGCTTATCAACAGCAGAAATGCCGATTTTACGAAGGATGACGTTCTGGATGGATTCGATTTTGCCATTATGAAGCGCAAGCTTCTGGAAAGCTGAGTACACTCGACTGCTCTGCAATTTTCAGTCTGTAATTTTTGTGTGTCTGAACTGTTAATAATATTACAAACGGTAAAATCAACGATTTAATTTATTTTTTGTTCAAAATCTCTTGACAAATCAGAAATAAGATGCTATGATAGTAATAGGCATTTACTTTTTTTGGGAAACTTGCCTGAAAAATATGCAAAAGGAGTAGTATTATGAAAAAAAGACCAATGCGAAAGACAATCATTGCCTGCCTTGCTGCGCTTTTGGCTGTCAATGCTGCATTGCCTGCGCAATATATTGACTTGCGCGCAAATGCAGAAATGTCAAGCTTTGAGAGCGAGGTGCTGGATAAGGGTTCTACCGGTGAATCCGTCATCTGGACCCTTGACGAGAATGGTGTCATGGAGATCAGCGGTAATGGCGATATGGGTAATTACAACCCCGATGGTATTCCGTGGCTGCTGTACAGAGAAATGATCAAGGAAGTTGTGATCCGTGAAGGCGTAACAGGCGTAGGTGATAATACCTTTGCTGAGTGTGAAGCACTTGAACGTGTGTATATTGCTGATTCTGTAAAAAGAATCGGTCAGAGTGCGTTTGCAGGCTGTACAAATCTGACGGAAGTGACTATGAACCCGACCGACAGAATCATTATCGAAAATGCGTTTGAGGGTACGGAGTTCTACAAGGATTATTACACAACTGCGACTCTTCCGGGAATGAATAAGGGCGCAGCCGGTACGATGCGCGGAAAGCAGCTGGTTATCAACGTATTCGTTGACGAGGTTGTCGGAGAAAACGGCGGCGAGTTTACCATCAGCAATTCCTGGCAGCCCGACACAGCCGGTGCATCCAAGAATAATCCTGTACTGCTCGACCGTAACAACGTTTACAAGTACCTTACCGCAAGCACTACGGACAAGACCTATCTGCCGCAGAATCCTGACGATTCCGTCACAGATAAGCCCGTCACCTCCATTGCAATCGAGCAGCGTCTGACTGCACTGAACAATGTGTTCGCAAAGCTGGAAAAAGAAGCAGACGCTTTCAAAACGGATGATGAAACAACAATGCTCGAATTTGTCAATGGCCCGAGCTATTTCTTCACCTATCAGGCAGTAAATGGTGCGGCAAGTCTTATGGATGAAAATGGTGCGGAAACAGTTATTTCCCCCAGCCAGACTGGCGCATCTTTCATGGATCAGCTCCTGCAGCTGTCCTCTGGTCAAACATTCAACCTGAAAATTGACCAGAACACCAAGAAGTCCCAGCTTATGGATAAACTTCTGAAAGAGCATGAGTGCGACGGCGTACTGTTTCTGTTCCATCATAACGCACCGGATGGTACATCCACGGTATTTGCAGAGGAAACATACGAGGAAGTTTCCGTGCTCTACAGCAGCGATGAAGCGGACATTGAAAAGCAGATTCTGGGCGCATATGGTGCAGCTGAGGATGAAAGCGGTATTCCGACCGCTGTACCGGACGGCGACCACAATGCATTGAAAATGTACAATGGTGCTTTGAGAAACCCTTCCGGTCCGAAGGACCATGTCAGACCGTTGACAGCCTTTGTTCGTGGTTGGAACACCCAGATTGAAAAGGATGTTTTCAATCTGATGAAGTCCGGTACGAATGTTTCGCTTCTGGATATGAATATGGATGGTACTCTCAGCACGGAGGACGAAAAGATTATTACCGCATATATCAAGCGGGAAGAAGGTGCAAAGGATTCAATTACTTACTTCACTCCTTTCAAAAGAATGCTGTTTGGCAGCGGGCTTACTGTATTGGATTCTGATATTCAAGGCTGGACAGACCAGATTTCCGTTGAAAGATGGATGTATGATCCGGCTGATGATTATCATGAGGATGGGGTGAAACGGTCCTATCTTGTAGATAATCGTAAGGATGATTTCAACTGCGTTAAATTTATCAATAAGGCAGATGGCAGCTGCATCATGCGTCCCTGCAACGATTTGAATTTTGACGGATTAGTTACCACTGGTGACCAGGAGATTTATGGCAGTTTTTCATCTGTTGACGGTAATAACTTTGTGCAGTGCATGATGTTTTATCATTATAATCCCAGAGAAGACAAAGCTCCGAGACCGTACAAAATTGGTGTGGATACATGGCGTTTTGAGAATGATGATTATTCTTTTGGCAGTACCTACACAATGACTGACGAGCATGCAGCTGCCGCAAAGGAATTATACAGAGGCGATGCCGATTACCGTGAAGTTTATACTGGGAATGGGCCTTTTGGCGGTTCCTGTTATGGAATGTGTGTTACCTCCATTCTGAGTTATTATGGGATTATCAGTCCTTCCATTCTCGATTCGAGTGCTGTTACTGCATATCAAGTGAACCAAAACAATGGCCTCGCTTTGCCTAAAGACCTTGAATCTTTCATCAATTATTATCAAACGTCGCAATACTTCTATGTACAGCTTGAAAACAGACACACTTATTCTGGAATAAAAGATGATGAAAGTGTTCGCGGAATCCTTGAATGTCTTGAGGATGGTTCACCCACAGTTGTTGGAACTATACATTATACTTACTATACAGATCGTAAAAAGGACTATTATCCGGGCCATGCAGTTGTTGCGTACGACGTTGAATACGGTATTGAATACAAGGAGCCCAAAAGGCCAGATGTAGTATTCGATGCAAGAATTCTGGTTTACGACCCGAAATACAGGTACTTCAAGGATGAATGCTGTATTTATTTCTGCAGCGATGATCCGACAAAATTCTGCATTCCGGCTCAAGAAATCTATTATGATACAAATCCCGATGATATATACGATGTCATTAAGTTTACAGAAATAATGGATGATCTGTCTGTATTGAACAGCAATGGTCTTGTGGACGGCACAATGGGCTTCCGTTATAAAGCACCGAAAGCCTCTATCGAATCCATGAGCATGTCGTCTGACTATTTAATCGGCAAGGGGACAAACATCACCTCTGATAACACCATCAACCCCGACAACATCACAACCGATGACAGCTCCATTTACTACATGGAGGACGGTGACGCATCCTACTACCTTCAGAATGCAACTCCCAACCCCTTTAACGTACAGATGAACTACGAGAACTGCACACTCAAGGCAAATGCAAGCAATGGCTCATCCGTTGTATTCTCTCCCAAGGGTAAAATCGAGCTTTCCGGTAAGAACACTGACTTTGAGCTGGAAATGGACCTGAATCCGGAGACAAAGGTAACCGACTGGAACACCATGACCATCAAGGGCAAGAAGTCAGGTGGTGCAGTATTTGAAAAGGTTGACGGCGGTTATCTGCTGACATGTTCGAATCTCTCCGACATTGAAGTTATCTGCACCAGCCTTGGCATCAGCGCAGATGTAAACTTTACAACGGATTACGACAAGGTATTCCTCCACGAAATCGACAAGTACACCATTGGTGTATCCGTGGATAAGGATGGCGACGGTGAATTTGAAACCCTCATCGCCAAGAGTGCCGAGGGCGTAACAGGCGACCTGAACAACGACAAGGAATTCACTGTACTCGACTTGGTTGCAATGAATCAGTGGCTGCTTTCCGGTGATGGAATGCTCATCAACAGCGAATATGGTGACATTACAAAGGACGGCGTACTGGACGGTTTCGACCTTGCGGCTATGAAGCGCATGATTCTGACAAAGTAATTCCTTTCACCCCAAAACACCCCGATTTTTCAAGTAAATCGGGGTGTCAGTCTGTCAAAAAACCTTATAAGGTTCAAAGGAAGGAGTCCTTTGGCGGGTTAGAGTGTACGCAGTACCCTCGCAATATAGCCCCTCCCCCGTTGGGGGAGGGGTTGGGTGCCTGAGCCTGAGTCAGGATGCTGCTTGAGGGCGACGGTATGCCGCAATAGGATTTAACTGCGGCTGTGGG